>CAZAMD010000015.1:6009-19749 GCA_964486485.1 uncultured Roseburia sp.
GGCTCCTTTTTGGCTCTTTTCCGGCTCCTTTCCGGCTCCTTTTTGTTCCTCTTTCCCTTCATTCTCCTTCAGAAAACTCTCATGCACATATAGTCTGCTAATAAAATAACTATGCGCTTCATCTGTTTCAAACTCCGGTTTTGGTGAACCATTTGCTTCCAGAGCATCTAGAATCTTCTTAAATCCTGTATTCCTGCCTTCTGTCAAATGCAGTTCTTTTAAAAAGTCACCGATTCGGCGATTTCTATATCTGCGGCTTGATACACGATAATTTTTTAATCCCTCCCGCGTCACAGACCGGTCCGGTCCCGGGAAGCTTACTATCTCTATCCTGTCCTTCTCCACCCGCACTTCAATCGGCTCCCGCACATCATATGCCCGATGATATACCGCATTAGACAGCGCTTCTTCCATCGCCGCATACGGGTAATTAAAGAATCGGTCTGCCTCTGCCCTGTCTGGATGTTTCACTATTTTTTCCGTGATAATGGTATTTTTTATAAATTGAAGCGCGTCCCGGAGCTGCTGATGGATCGGTCCTTTGAACGTATTTTCCATAATATCATTCCCGCCCAAGCCTTCCGGGAACTGGACAACATCTATCTGCGTATATGGAAAGAATTTGTCCGGCTCCATACTAAAAAGCATCAGACCGATATTCTTCGGCTTCACATACTCCGGAAGAGTACTGATGATGTTCATATCGCTGCATACTTCCATGAAATCTCCGGTTTTTGATTTCTCATATAAAGAGCTCTTGACCTCTTTTAAATAACTTTGGATCAATGTGATGTTTAAGTCAGACATTTCCGCCTCATGATTTACCCTGTCATCAAAGGGCACTCGATTGGCAAGGTTAAAGAGGTCTTTTTCTTCCTCATCGGATGGTTCTACCGTATTAGATGCCTTACGGATATAACGGATACGCTCCTTGCTATCTTTTGCCATTGTCTTTGGAGAGGAATATGGCCTGGTGTCACCGCCCGGACACCAGAGTACAATAAATTGCTTATCCTGATAAGTTTCAATGCTGACGATCGGCATATACGCGGGTCTGATCAGCTTGCATTTGGCATAGATATCTTTTTGATACGAATCAAGTTTATCGACCGGCACACCCTGCAACGGGTGAGCGGGACGTCCATTCTCCTCTTTCACGCCTATCACAATATAGCCGCCGCCCCAGTTGTCAAGATCATTTGCAAACGCACACACCGTTTTGAGGGAAGCAGCCGGATCCCACGCCTCTTTCAATTCGATTCTTGCCCATTCCACTACATCGCCGGACAATAACGTTTTTATGTTGGTTGGAATAGCCATAATCGTCCCCCTCTTTCTGCAATATGATATCTGCTGTGATGTTGATTGTGCCGCAGCATGTTCTTCCAAGCATTCTTTTATCTCATAATCACAGGTTTTGACAAATGCCAAAATCTGTCTTTTTTCTTCCGCTGTCATCCACGCGCCCGTTCCAAGGCGCAGCCGATTTGACTTCCCCTGCCGTTTATGTTATCCTTAGCCGGAGAGGCAGGCTTTCCTCAGCTGCCTATCTCTTTGCAGCCTCATTTATGCGTCATGGATTCTTTTCAGAACGGAGGATTCTTATGAGAAAAATAAAACGGATCCTTGCCCTTGCAGGCGCCATCGTCTTGGCGGGACTTTATTTTTCCACGCTGTTTTGCGCCCTTTCGGCAAAGGAGCATTTTATGGACCTGCTGATGGCATCCATCTATGCCACGGTGATCATCCCCGTGCTTTTATGGGCGTATTCCTTTATCTACCGACTGATCAAGGGCGATAAGCCCGATGAAGAAGGAAAGCTTTGACCTTTCATCTGCAAATCCTTATTTTGCCAGAAGCTCGTCTAACGCTTTCACCGCCGCTTCATGGCCGGAAAACCGTATGGCATGGATCCCCAGCCGCTCCGCCGCTTCCACATTTTCCGCGCGGTCGTCTAAAAAGGCGCATTCCTGCGGCAGCAGAGCAAACCTCTGGAGAAGGATCTGGTAGATTTCCGGCTCTGGTTTTATATGATGTACCTCAAAGGAAAACAGATGGCCGTCCACATCCTCTAAGAAGGACAGCGCCTCTCTCGTCTGCTCAAACGTTCTCCTCGCATAGTTAGAAAGGATATAGAGGCGGTATCCTCTTGCCTTTAGCTCCCGCAGCCACGGCCTCGCGTAGCCGTACTGCCGGACGGCGAGACGGATGTTCTCCCAGAACAGGCGGATCTCCTTTTCAAGGGACGGAGCCTTTCGGATAAAATGCCGCAGCTGTTCCTCATCCCCTAAAATGCTTCTGTCCGTCTCATACCACTCCTCCGACTCGACCGTCGCCTCCAAAACCGCTGTTATCGCCTCTTCTTTCAGTCCCAGTTTCCGCAGGGCTTCGTCCGGCTCCCACTCTACGAGTACTTTCCCTACGTCAAAAATGATGTTTTTTATCACAGTCTCTCCCATTCCCGCGCTCCTCTTTTTATCTGGTACGATAAATGATGTCTTCCCTTCCCGGCCCGTTGGATACCATCGTAATGGGATAACCTATCTGGCTTTCGATAAATTCCACATAGTTCCTGCAGTTTTCCGGCAGATCCTCATACCTGCGGATGCCGCGGATGTCGCATTTCCATCCCGGCAGGGTCTTGAATACCGGCCTTGCCTTTGCTAATTTTACAGTGGCGGGAAATTCCGCGGTGACCGCTCCGTCTATTTCATAAGCAACGCATACCGGTATCTCATCTAGGTACCCTAACACGTCAAGCACGGTAAATGCCACGTCCGTAGTGCCCTGCAAGCGGCAGCCATATCTGCTTGCCACGCAGTCAAACCATCCCATGCGCCTCGGACGCCCCGTGGTCGCGCCGTACTCGCCGCCGTCCCCGCCGCGCTTTCTCAGCTCTTCTGCCTCATCGCCGAAAATCTCACTGACAAACGCTCCCGCGCCCACCGCGGAGGAATATGCCTTGCACACCGTTATGATCTCTCTGATCTCATAGGGCGGGATCCCCGCGCCGATGGCGCCGTAAGCCGCCAGGGTGGAAGAGGAGGTTACCATCGGATAGATCCCGTGGTCTGTATCTTTCAGGGTCCCAAGCTGCCCCTCTAAAAGAATGGTTTTTCCCTCTTTGATCGCCTCATCTAAATAAGCGGACACGTCGCAGACATAAGGCGCTGCCATGTCGCGGTACTCGCGCAGGGATTCCAGAAGCTCCCCGGGATCCAGCAGAGGCTTATGGTACAGATGCTCCAGCAGCACATTCTTTGTCTCTGCCACGCGGATCACTTTTTCTTTCAGCAGTTCCTCGTCGAATAATTCGCTGACCTGGAATCCGATCTTGGCATATTTATCGGAATAAAAGGGAGCGATGCCTGACTTGGTAGAACCAAAGGATTTCCCGCCTAACCGCTCCTCCTCATACTGATCGAAGAGGATATGGTATGGCATTACAATCTGCGCGCGGTCTGACACCAGGATCTTGGGCATCGGAACATTGCGGTCTACGATAGACTGGATCTCTTTGAACAGTACCGGAATGTTCAATGCCACGCCATTTCCGATCACGCTGGTGGTATGACTGTAAAACACGCCGGACGGCAGTGTGTGGAGGGCAAATTTCCCGTACTCGTTTACAATGGTATGCCCCGCGTTCGCACCGCCCTGAAAGCGCACGATAATGTCCGCTTCCTTTGCCAGCATATCCGTAATCTTTCCTTTTCCCTCATCTCCCCAGTTCGCTCCAACGACTGCTTTCACCATGTTATTTTCCTCCTTGTTTTTGAATCGGACGGGAACGGCCCCATATCCATCATATCCCTGGCCGCACTGCCAACAGGCAGCGGCGGCTCTGCATGGGACACTGGCGATTCCAAGGCCGCTTTTTCCATATCTTAGGATTCCAGTTCCGGTATTTTCTTAGAGCAGGCTATCGCGACCGCCCCCGGGCCGATGTGGCAGGAGACGCTCAGAGACAGCGGCTGCACAGTGGCTTCCATTCCCGGAAACGCCTCTGACACCTCTTTTTGAAAGGCTTCCGCCGCCTCTAAATCCTTGGTGTAGGCTATCCCTAAATGCATGCGCGCCCCGTCAGGATCCTGGAAGCGGTTCTCAAAATCATTTTTCATGGCATCTATCATCATGCTCTTTGCCTGTTTTACTGTCCTTGCTTTCGCGAAGGAATCCAGCTTTCCGCCCTGAATCTGCAGGACGGGCTTTAATTTTAACAGCGTTCCTAAGGCCGCCGCTGCCGGAGTGATCCTTCCGCCCTTTTTCAGGTAATGCAGGGTATCCACCATGATATAAATGGAAGATTCTGACTTTTCACGCTCAAGGATGGCTTTCACCTCTGCCGCATCTCTCCCCTGCGCCGCAAGCGCGGCCGCATCCAGCACCGACTGCCGCTGTGTTATGGAGATCCGCTGGTTATCCACCACCTGCACTCTTCCCTCATAATCCTGTGAGAGCATCATCGCCGTCTCGCAGGAAGCGCTCAGGCTTGAGGACATGGGTATGTGCAGGACCTGATCGTGGGTTGCAAGCAGCCGGTCCCAGAGGTCCGTTACGTCCCCGACCAGCGGCATGGAGGTGGAGATGTTCGCATCCTCAGAAAGCATCTGATAAAACTCCTCCTGTGTCAGATCAATGTCTTCATATAAGGTTCTGTCTCCGATAAAGAATGGCATCGGCAGGACGGTGATCCCCAGTTCTTTTGCTTCTTTCTGTGTGATGCCGCTGTTGCTGTCAGATACGATCGCTACTTTACTCATGAATTTCTGTCTCCTTCATTAACTTTTGCATAATTGCTGTCATGCAGGCGCCATCTCCTTCGCCCGCGCCTCCTCCTGCCGGCAGGATCTTAAGGATTTTTCATCCCTCCCTATGTTTTTGCTAAGGCAAGATCACTTTTTTATCGAGGATCATTTTTACAAAGGCGGTATCCCGGACAATCCAGGGTTCTGTCTCTATCTGCATATTGCGTCTGTAAATCTCCTCCGGCGTCGCCCACCGCAGCCGGTACCCCTTCGCGATCTCGCTGGCCGTCAGCTTCAGCGGCGCCTGCTCCTCTCCCGCCTCGCAGGAATAAAACAGGGAATGGCAGATGTATTGTTTCCTGGGATCGAAGAGGTCTCTCCGCTTTTCTAAGATCTCCCCCAATTCCGATATCGTCTCCGGTCTGACAGAGAGTCCCGTTTCTTCTCGTATCTCCCGGATCAGAGCGTTTTGAAAATCCTCCCCCTCTTCCGGCCCTCCGCCCGGGATTTTATATTCACCGCCGCTGCTGCATTGCATCGCAAGCCTTCCATCCCGCCGGATGATCCCGCGCACGGAATACTTTTCATATACATCCACGGTATCCTGATAATCCTTCGCATCAAAAACAGCCAGCATTTTCATAGAACTCTCCATTCTCTTGTCCATATACTTTTTACCACATATGATAGGATTGTAGCACACTCCCTCTTTCTTTACAATCTTTTTGCAGACTATTCTTCAAAAACCTATGATCCAAAAGGCTTCTTTCACCCCGGCCAGAGCCAGATACTCCTCAAAAGACGCAAGAAACGGCATCCGCTTCACTATGAAAGACGGGAGGGAGATCAGGGCATGATCCTGTGCAAAACATCAGTTCCCGACCATCGGACTTCGCACCAATGGCTGGGAACCTTACGTTTCGTTAAGATGAATAATGAGACCCATCAGAATCCCACCGGAATGAAAAAAGTCCATGGCGCAGTTGTCACTGCCAGGATCAGACAAACCCGCTGTCTCTGCAGGATCTGTCCGTTGGCTTTCTGCACACAAAAGGGACCAGGCACTCATCCACTTAGTCCCCAGTCCCTTAAAACAGGCTTTCCTGCGTATGCTTTTTACATCATGCCCATTCCGCCTGCGCCTCCTGCCGGCATCGCCGGTGTCTCCTCTTTGATGTTCGCTACCACGGATTCGGTGGTCAGGAGCGTAGCCGCAACAGAAGTTGCGTTCTGTAATGCTGTCCTTGTTACTTTTACCGGGTCAAGGATGCCGTTTGCCACCATGTCTACATAGGATTCGGTAGAAGTGTCAAATCCGGTTCCTTCCGGCAGTTCTTTTACTTTATTGATGATGACGGCGCCCTCTAATCCCGCGTTTGCGGCGATGTAATATAAGGGGGATTCCAATGCTTTTAAAATGACCTTCGCACCCGTCTTCTCATCGCCCTCTAAGGTTTCCGCCAATTTCGCAACCTCTTTTGATGCGTGGATATAAGCGGAACCGCCGCCCGCGATGATGCCCTCTTCTACCGCTGCTCTCGTCGCGTTTAAGGCGTCTTCCATGCGGAGCTTTGCCTCTTTCATCTCTGTCTCGGTCGCCGCGCCTACACGGATCACAGCAACGCCGCCTGCCAGCTTCGCCAGCCTCTCCTGTAATTTTTCTTTGTCAAATTCAGAGGTAGTCTCCTCAATCTGTCCGCGGATCTGGTTTACTCTGGAAGTGATCGCGGCTTTATCGCCCGCGCCGTCCACGATAACGGTGTTTTCTTTCTGTACCTTCACGGATTTTGCGCGTCCT
The DNA here is from genome assembly GCA_964486485.1 of uncultured Roseburia sp. Lineage (GTDB taxonomy): Bacteria > Bacillota > Clostridia > Lachnospirales > Lachnospiraceae > Roseburia. The sequence goes on from CAZAMD010000015.1 coordinate 12,556, forward strand.
AACTGCTCTAAGGTCGCGTCTTTTAATTCCAGTCCCAGATCAGAGCTGATGACCTGGCCGCCTGTTAAGATCGCGATATCCTCTAACATTGCTTTTCTTCTGTCACCGTAACCCGGAGCTTTGACTGCCACAACGCTGAAGGTTCCGCGCAGTTTGTTTACGATCAAAGTAGTGAGCGCCTCTCCCTCGATATCCTCCGCAATGATCAATAATCTCGCGCCGCTCTGCACTACCTGCTCTAACAGGGGAAGGATCTCCTGAATATTGCTGATTTTCTTGTCCGTGATCAGAATATAGGGATCGTCTAAGTTTGCTTCCATCTTATCCATGTCCGTACACATATAAGCAGATACATAGCCGCGGTCAAACTGCATACCTTCCACTAAATCCAATTCTGTCTGCATCGTCTTGGATTCTTCAATCGTGATGACGCCGTCCTTGGAAACCTTTTCCATCGCGTCAGCAACCATGTTTCCAACTTCATCATCCCCCGCAGAAATCGCCGCCACCTTGGCGATCTGGTCTTTTCCGCTCACTTTTGCGGACATCGCGAGAATGGCTTCCACGGCCTTTTCTGTGGCTTTTTTCATGCCGCGCCTTAAGATGATGGGATTTGCGCCGGCCTCTAAGTTTTTCATTCCCTCATGCACCATAGCCTGTGCCAGTACGGTCGCGGTGGTGGTTCCGTCGCCCGCCACGTCGTTGGTCTTAGTCGCAACCTCTTTTACCAGCTGCGCCCCCATGTTCTCGAAAGCATCTTCCAATTCGATTTCCTTTGCAATGGTCACACCGTCATTCGTGATGAGGGGAGCGCCGTAGGATTTGTCTAACACAACGTTCCTTCCCTTAGGTCCTAACGTTACCCTTACCGTATTGGCCAGCTTATCCACGCCGGCGCCTAATGCCGCTCTTGCCTCTGTTCCATATTTGATTTCCTTTGCCATGTCTTCTCTACCTCTCTTCTCGATTTTTTCTTGATTTTACTCCTGCATTCCGGCGGATGACCGCCTTTTCACTCTTTCTGCCGCTGCCTATTCCACCACTGCTAAAATGTCATTCTGCTTTACAATGATGTACTCTTCCCCGTCTAATTTCACTTCGGTCCCCGCATATTTGGAATAGATCACTTTCTGTCCCGCCTTGACCTGCATCGTGATTTCTTTTCCGTCTACCATTCCGCCGGGACCTACCGCGATGACCTCTGCCTCCTGCGGTTTTTCCTGGGCGCTTCCGGTGAGAATGATGCCGGATTTTGTCGTCTCCTCTGCCTCGCTCTGCTTCAATACAACTCTGTCACTCAATGGTACTAATTTCATGCTTCATTCCTCCTATTTCATCATAATCCAGTTCTGTTCTTTTGAGTTGTTATTAGCACTCATTGTCTTTGAGTGCTAATTTCTAGTCCTATAATAGATTTTTGTTCTTCAATCTGCAAATAAATATATTTCCAGATTCTGTTAGATATTCTTATTTTTCCTATTCTTTCCTCTTTTTTACTCTTTTTTTCATATTTTCAGGTATTTTTTTCTATTTTATATTTTTTTTATATTTTCATGGATTGCAACGGTCTTTATGGTATCAGCCCGTAATAGAGCAATCCTTTTTGTATGCCGTCCTCATCCACGGAGGCTGTGACATACTCCGCCGCTTCCTTCACCGCCTCGGGAGCGTTTCCCATCGCCACCCCGTGAGCCACAAAGGCGAGCATCTCAAGATCATTGGCGCTGTCCCCAAAGGCATAGGTATCCGCTCTTTCGATGCCCAGGAATCGGCATACCTCTTCGATGCCCGTGGCTTTGGAAAATCCCCGGATGCCGATCTCCGCGATGGAATCCGCTTCATGCACGATGACTTCAAACTCTTCTCCCAAGTCTGCCATAAGGCATGAGGTGTCCGCGGAGCCGATGGCCGCGCTCATTTTATTGACCTCATATTCCTCCATTCCGGTAATAGGCTTTATCTTCTCTCCTAATTCCCGCCGAAGGTCAATGACGTATGGGTCATCCAGAAATTCCGTCTCCTCTACATAGATGAAATTAGGACCCTCTAACACCACCGGCATCTGATGTTTCCTCAGCGTGGCAAGGGCATGTTCTAACTGCTGTCTGGATAAGAGGAACTCAAAGGCTTTCTTTCCCTGAAATTCAATGTAGGTCCCGCATGCCGCCACGATTCCGTCAAATCCCAATTCCCATAATTTCGGACTGTTGACATTCGAGCGGCTCCTTCCGGTGCAGAGAAAGGCATAATGCCCTTCCTGCTTCAGCTTTTTGAAAGCCGATTTCGTACTCTCGGGGATCTCCATTTTTTCATTCCAGATGGTGCCGTCTATATCAAAAAACACTGCTTTTTTCATGGCTTCCTCTCTCTTCCTGTTCTGCGCCTCCATGTCAGCGGATCTTTCTAGCGGACTTTTCCGGCGGAAACGGCAAGCTTCCCGCATCGCAAAAAGAGATGCCAAGCAAATGACATCCCTTTTCCGCGGCCTATTCCCTGTGCATGGAAAAACTATCCATGGCGTAATTGCCGAGATTTTCATGGATGCCGCGGCTGTCCGCCTCTGCGATCAGCGCGTCGCGGCTCTTTTTCGAGGAGAACTGGTCGTTATATGCGCTGGGACCGCCCACGCAGCCTCCCTCACATGCCATGCCCTCTATAAAATCTTCCGGCAGCCTTGCGGCCTTTAGCAGCAGCAGCGCTTTCTTGCACTCTGCCGCACCGTTGGCGACGCATACCTTCGCCTCGATGTTTTTTTCTGATTCTTTCAGGCTCTGCAGCACTGCCGCGGTCACGCCGCCGGAATTTGCAAATCTCTTGCCGAAGACGGAAGCCTCCTGGCTGTTATTCTCACAGGGCTTAAGGGTCACGTCTTTCGCTCTCATGATCGCGCGGATCTCGCTGTAGGTTAAGGCATAATCCACGTTCCCCTCGATCCGCTGGTCTACGACTTCTGATTTCTTTGCCAGGCACGGTCCGATAAATACGGTCACCGCATCCGGGTCTTTTGCCTTGATGAGGCGGGAAACCCCGCACATCGGGGAAACGGTCGTGGATACGCAGTCCGCCAATTCCGGATAATGGAAACGGACCATATTCACAAAAGCCGGACAGCAGGAGGTCACTTTCTTTTTGCCCTCCTCATAGGCCTCCGCCCACTCGTCCGCCTCATAGGCAGAGGTCATGTCCCCGCCGAGTCCCACATCATAAAAGTCCTCAAAGCCGACTTCCTTCATCGCTTTTTTCCAGCTTGCCATCGTGATGTCCTGGCCGAACTGCCCCTCTGTGGCAGGCGCCGCCATGGCGTATACTTTTTTGCCGGATCTAAGGGCGTTGACCACATCCACGATAAAGGTCTTAGAGCCGATCGCTCCAAAGGGGCAGCTGTGGATGCATTTCCCGCAGCGGATGCATTTATCATTGTCAATGACGGAAATGCCGTTCTCGTCGTATGTAATGGCGTTGACCGGGCAGCTGTATTTGCAAGGCCGCTTTAGATGCGCAATGGCATTATAGGGACAGGACTGCGCGCATTTGCCGCACTCTTTGCATTTGGAGGCGTCGATGTGGGAGCGGTGCCTTCCCGCCTCTATCGCGCCGAATTTGCAGGCATTGATGCAGGCTTTGCCGATACAGTTCTGACAGTTTTCCGTGACTGTATAACTGGAGATCGGACAATCTTCACAGGCGGAGCTGATGACCTGGATGATATTGCCGTCATCATTTGCTCCAGGCGCCTTTCCCTCCGCAAGCCTTACCCTCTGGCGTATGATCTCTCTCTCTTTATAAATACAGCAGCGAAATTTCGGTGTCGGCCCCGGAATCAGTGTCGTTGCAATGTGATCCCTCTCGGCATCCAGCTCACCTGCAAATGCCAGCTTCGCCACCTCATAAAGCACCTCATGTTTGATTTTGATTACATTTTCATCAGCATACATCGTAGTCTACCTCGCTCACTTCACTTGTTAATTTTTTAACCAACTATGATATTATATGAAATTTACAGGGATTTCAAGTATTTTATGTGTATTTATTGAGGAACATGCTCTGAATCTGCCTGTTTCAGATTCCAACAGTGCCTGTTAAGCGTTCTGGCCGTCCTTCAGGGGCATCCATGGCTTTCTTCAGATAGATTCCGGTTTTACTGTCCGCGCATCCGCAGATTTCCTCCGGCGTGCCTGCCGCAACGATTTCCCCGCCCTGGACGCCTCCGCCCGGCCCCATATCGATCACATAGTCCGCGTTCCTTATCACATCCAGATCATGTTCGATGACAATGACCGTCGCGCCGCTTTCTATCAAATGCTCAAACACAGAAAGCAGCGTCGCCACATCCAGAGGATGCAGGCCAATGGTGGGTTCGTCAAATACGAATACCGCATCCTCCTGCCCCTTTCCCATCTCGCTGGCGAGTTTCAGCCTCTGCGCCTCCCCGCCGGAGAGGCTTGGCGTCTCTTCTCCCAGCGTCAGATAGCCAAGTCCAAGTTCCTGAAGCACGCGCAGTTTCCGCGCGACAGGCGGAAGATCGGCGCATGCGGCAAGCGCTTCCTCCACGCTCATATCCATAAGTTCCGGAAGCGTGCTTTCCCGCCCTCCCTGTTTCGGAATGCGCCGGATAAGGCCCGCCTCTTTTGCGTAACGGGAACCGCCGCAGTCCGGGCATGGAATCGCAACGTCAGGCAGAAACTGGACATCCAGATTGACCGTGCCTGTTCCGTCACAGACCGGGCATCGCAGCCTGCCCGTGTTATAGGAGAAATCGCCCGCTTTATAGCCTCTTTCTTTCGCATCCGCTGTCCTGGCGTATGCCTTGCGCAGTTCATCATGCACATCGGCATAGGTGGCGACCGTAGAGCGCACATTGATCCCTATGGGCGTGGCGTCAATCAGCTTGACCTGCGCGATTCCGGCAGCAGAGACAGCTTTTACATGCGCCGGAAGCTGCTTCCTGCGGATAGACGCTTCCAGAGCAGGGACGAGGCTCTCTAAAACCAGCGTCGTTTTTCCTGAACCGGATACGCCGGTTATCGCGGTCAGCCGTCCCTTGGGCAGATCCACTTCCAGCGGTTTGACCGTATGGATCGCCGAGGCAGACAGATGGATGCTTCCAAGGGCAAACATCTGAGAGGGAAGGATTTTCTTACCAGATCGGATCACTGTTTTTCCCGTAAGGAAAGCGCCGATCTGTGATTTTGGATCGTTTGCCACCTCGCGCAGCGTTCCCTGCGCAATGATCCTGCCGCCGCCCGCTCCGGCTTCCGGCCCGAGTTCAATGAGCCAATCGGCCTCGGAAAGCACATGAACGTCATGGTCTACCAGCACTACCGTGTTTCCATCCGCGATCAGATCCCGCATCACGCCGATCAGTCCCTCCATATTGGACGGATGCAGGCCGATAGATGGTTCGTCAAGAACGTACAGCACGCCGGTCGTGCGGTTGCGCACGGCGCGGGCCAGCTGCATTCTCTGCCGCTCTCCGGTGGAAAGCGTAGAGGCGGCACGGTCCAGGGTCAGATAGGAAAGCCCGAGATCCGTCAGGCGTTTTGCGGCGCTCTGGAACGATTCGCATATGCTCTCTGCCATCGGGCGCATTTCTCCGGGCAGCGAAGCCGGAACGCCGGCCACCCACTGTATCAGATCGGAAAGCGCCATTTTGCAGCTTTCCGCAAGTGAAATGCCGCGCAGCCTCGGCGCCCGCGCAGCGCTGTTTAGCCTCGTACCGCCGCAGTCCGGGCAGATATCCTGCCGCAAAAACTTTTCTACCCGCTTCATCCCTTTCTCGTCTTTGACTTTGGACAGAGCGTTTTCCACGGTATAGGTTGCGTTGAAGTATGTAAAATCCATGTCTCCGGCGGCGCCGCTCGTCTTATTCTGATAGACGATATTTTTCTTAACCGCCGGCCCATGGAAGACAATCTCACGCTCTTTTGGCGTCAGTTCCCGGAACGGCACGTCCGTGCGGACGCCCATCTCACGGGCGATATCTTTCATCAGCGACCACATGAGCGTCTGCCAGGGAGCGACCGCCCCCTCATCAATCGAAAGCGACTCATCCGGCACCAGCGTCGATTCGTCAACGGTGCGGACAATGCCTGTTCCATCGCATTTTTTGCATGCTCCCTGGCTGTTGAACGCAAGTTCCTCCGCGCCCGGAGCGAAGAAAGACGCGCCGCATACGGGGCAGGCGATCGGCAGGCCCGCCGCCACATTCAGGGACGGATCCGCATAGTGGCCATTCGGACAGCGGTGGCTGGAAAGCCTCGAAAACATCAGGCGCAGGATGTTCAGCAGTTCCGTGCCTGTTCCGAAAGTGCTTCTTATTCCCGGAATGCCGGGACGCTGGCGGAGCGCAAGCGCGGCCGGGACATACAGCACCTCATCTACCTGCGCCTTTTCTTCCTGCGTCATTCTCCGGCGCGTGTAAGTGGACAGGGATTCCAGATAGCGCCTCGAGCCTTCCGCATACAGGATGCCGAGCGCAAGAGAAGATTTTCCTGAGCCGGAAACGCCGGCAATCCCCACGATCCTGTTAAGCGGTACGTCAACATCAATGTTTTTCAGATTATGCACCCGTCCGCCGTGTATTTTGATTCTGTCCGGCGTCTTTTGATTTTCCATTTTCACTCCGATCTGCGCAGTCCATGGCATAAAATTTTCGATTTTCTATCAGAACTTCCAAAAACTGCCTGTTTATCCCGTTTGTTTTTCCACATACTATCTCTGAACAAAAATCAACGGAAGATTTCCGATGATAGTTGTTCTATAAAAATAGAGTACCACATAAGCTGGTACTTATAAACCAAGAAAATAAAGGATTTATTCCAAATGTACAAAAGGAGGAAACTATTATGGCAAGTCGTTCATCTAACAGAGCAGCCGTTCCCGAAGCGAAAAGCGCATTAGACCGTTTTAAATATGAGGTGGCAAACGAAATCGGCGTACCTTTAAAAGACGGTTACAATGGCGACTTAACTTCTAAACAAAACGGTTCTGTCGGCGGTTATATGGTTAAAAAAATGATTGAAGCACAGGAAAGACAGATGGCAAGTAAGTAAACTTACTCTAAGTAACTTACTCGTAAGTAAACTTACCTCAGGCCGGTCCGCACAGACATGCTTCAGACATTCTAATCCTGATGTAACATACAAAAGAGAAACGTTCCCGGAGGTTTTTGCAAAAATTCCTCCGGGAATTTTT
>CAZAMD010000015.1:19849-30275 GCA_964486485.1 uncultured Roseburia sp.
CCGGCGCTGGCTGCGCCTGCTCTTGCGGCTGTCCTTCCGGCGCTGGCTGCGCCTGTTCTTGCGCCTGTCCTTCCGGCGCCGGCTGCTCCGGCACGGCTCCGCCGCCCTTTAGGGCAGCCAAGGCCGCCTCTGCCGCCACAAGCACCTCATAATTTGTGACATAGGCTTTCGCGTCATCGGACAGGGCATTGTAGAGATTTCTTGCGCTGGCAATCGCAGTCTCGCTCTCTAGCGTTACCATGCCAATGCTGTTGATCAGATTCACCAGATCCGCCGCATCCGCCTGCTGCTGCACCTTGCTCTCCGTGCCGGGCAGTTCATAGACCAGCACGGCATACCCCTGCTCCACTTCGGCATAAATGCTTTTTGCCACTGACAGTGGAAGATTGATGCAGCCATGGGAACCATTGGTCTTGTAGATATTTCCGCCGAATTTATTTCTCCAGGTGGCATCGTGCATTCCCACATTCCCGTTGAAAGGCATCCAGTAATTTACCGGCGTTTCATAATTCTGCCCCCGCAGCACTGCGTCGGTCGTTTTGTAGGTCAGGCCGAAAGCTCCGGTCGGCGTGGCGTTTCCGTTAGACACTTTTCCCGAAACAAAATCGCTCTCTAAGAGCAGCGCCCCGTTCTTGTAAAAGAACAGATGCTGCGCCGTCAGATTGATCTCCACATAGGAGTCCCCGTAATCCGTTTCCCCATGGCTGTTTGCCCTCTGCGCATAGACCGGCTCACGGCTTATGCTCTCCCCCGTTTCCAGATCGGCTAAAATCTGCTCGGCTTCTCCCTGCTGATCGATCTTCCATCCATAAAAGCCGCTGGAAATCGCAACCTCTTTTCCATAAGACGTCTTAAAGTGCTTGGTATGATAGGCCGTGTTATATTTTTTTGCCAGTTCTTTGACATACGCCCCCACGGCCTCCCGATCTATATGTATCTTCCCATCTTCCACCGAAAGCCAGGCATGTATGGTGCTTCCATCTAAAGTCTCTGATTTCTCCCCGATGTCATAGGTAAGGGCCGTATGGATATATCTGTTCAAGGTATCGATGTTGGCTAAAAGCTCCGGATCATCCTCTGTCACATCCGGCTCTCGGTAACAGCCCGCTTCCTCTGCCGACAGCTCCTCGGACAGGACTTCCACCGCCTCCTCCACCGCTTTTATCAGCGCTTCTTTCTTTAATTCCGTTCCATAGTCCGCAGGTATTAAGCGGTAGCCTTCCCCTTCCACATATTCCGAAATCCCCGCATCTGCCGGAGGCCTCTGATTCTCCTTTTTCAGGCAGGAAAGTTCCCCGACCGCCTGCTCTAACGCCTCCTCATCATAGGCTACCGCCCGGTCCATGTTCAGATTTTCTTTCCTGATCCATGCAGCTATCCACGCAAAACCGTTTTGCTTCTCTAACAGCTTCTCAATCTCACCCTCAAATACCGGAGTTAGCGAGATACGGCTCCCCGTGATCTCCTCTGGCTCTCCCTCACGGACGAAAAGCCGCAAAGAGTAATTTTCTATCTCCTCCTGAACCATCCGCTCTACCTTTTCTTTTCCGCATCCGCCGACAGGCATCCCGTCTACCGTTGTCCCAAAACAGAAATGGCTCTGGAAAAATACGGCAAATGCCATGTAAACCGCTATCAGCGCTGCCGGTATGGCGATAGCAGCCGCGATAGCCCGTTTCTTTTTCTTTTTCATAACTTTCTCCCCTTCTCTTTTCGTATCTTATTTCTATTGTATCATAAATATGACCGCTATGTCCCATTTTCATGATAGGCAAATAATCCCAATACCTTTTTCATTATAAACGCTGATGGATAGATGTCAACCGATTACTTTTATTTTGCCAGGCACAGACTCCGTGACCCCTACACGTTCGCTTACCCGATTTAAAACCGCCGGTCCGGGAAATCGGCCGCGGTATGCGGTTTTTCTTCAGATGCCTGTTGTTCTGCCGCCCCCATGCGCCGGACGGTTAAAATCAAAGAGGATTTTCCCGTCTTCATATCTTAGATAGGCATCAAACAGATTTCCCGCCTTTGATACAAAACCTGTGACCTTTTCTTTTGTTTTCCCCGTGTCTAACAGTTCCCTGATGATATCTTCCGGCAATGGCGCTTTTGCCACGATGCGGGAGACTTGAAACCCGCACCGGCATTCGTAATTCCACTGGCTCTTCAGCAGAAATTTTCCGCAATGCGGGCATTTGACTGCCGTTTCTACGGGTTTTGGCTTCTCTGGAAAAGCAAAGGCGCTCTGCCCCCTGCCTCCCTTTTCCGCAAAAGGGCGGATCCTTGCGGCAATCTCTTCTGTCAGGTTGTTTTCCATCATGGAAACCGTTTCCCTGCGGATAAAATCCTCCAGCTTTCCGCGGTATTCTTCCATGCGAACGCTCCCCCGCGTAATGCCGTCTAATCCCTTTTCCCAGGAAGCCGTCATTTTGGGATTTAACAGGGCGGGAACCGTCAGGCTCACCACCTCAAATATCATCTCTCCGAGGGGTTCCGGCGAGAGTACCTGAGTCTTTTTGTTCAAGTTCAGATAGCCTACCCGCACCAGTTTTTTGATGATCTCCGCCCTAGTGGCAGATGTGCCGATGCCGGAGCCTTTGATCTGCTCCCGCAGTTCCTCCTCCTCGATCAGCTGTCCCGCGTTTTCCATGGCAAGCACCATGGAGCCGGAGGTATAGCGTTTCGGCGGAGTCGTCTTCCCCTGCTTTATCTCAAATCCATGGACGAGAAGCTCCTCTCCCTTTTTCAGCCGTTTCGCTAAGCGCATGAATCCGGGGCTTTCCCTTTCCTCCCCGCTCGCTTCCTCTTTTTTGGGAAGTCCCGCGATTTCCAGATATCCTGGATTTTTTAATTCCTTCGCGGAGGCAGAGAACTGCTCTCTTTCTATCTTCACCGCCAGCTTCGCCGTCTGATACTCTGCCGGAGGATAAAAAATGCTCAGAAACCGTCGCACGATCAGATCAAAGACCCTCCGCTGCAGCTCCGTCAGAGAGGCAAGCTCTGTCAGCTGCCCCGTGGGGATAATGGCATAGTGGTCCGTGATCTTAGAATCATCGGTATATTGGCTCTGGCCGATTCGCTGATGGGCATTCCCGCTCAAAATCCGCTCCGCAAAGACGCGGGTCGGCTCATATCCCTTCAGCCGGTTTAGATTCCGCCCGATTTCCTTTGCCACGGCGGAAGAAAGCACTCTGGCGTCCGTTCTCGGATAGGTGGCCAGTTTCTTTTCATACAATGCCTGTGCCGCCTGCAAGGTCTCATCGGGACTGATCTTAAAGCGCTTTGCGCATTCCGCCTGCAATTCCGCCAGATTAAAAAGCAGCGGCGCTCTTTTTCTGCTGCTCCCCCGCGCGATGGAGTCTACGATGGCAGTTTTCCCCGCCAGCTCTTCGATGAGGGCTTCGGCGCTCTCCCTCTTTTGAAATCCGTTTTCCTTATAAAGCAGGGGGGATTCAAAATAGCGGGAACCTTCCGCCGCCCTCCATTCCGCCTCCAAGAAGTCCTCATTGTCCCGCGCGCCAAACCTTCCCGTGACCCGGTAAAAAGGCGTCTCGGAAAAATCCCTGATCTCCCGCTCCCTGATCACTGCCATGCCCAGCACGCAGGTCATCACGCGCCCTACCGCGATGGCGGTATAGTTTTTCGTTGCCGCCGCATCATTCAGCAGTTTTCCGTATTTTATGGACATCACCCTGGAAAAATTGATTCCCATGGCATAGTCCTCCATGGTGCGCATAATGCCGGAATTGGCCAGATTGTCATAATCCGCCATGGGTTTTGCCTCTCTGATGCCCCGCATGATCTCTTCCTCGGTCTGCGAATCGATCCAGATCCTCAGCTCCTCCATGCCCTCTCTGACGCCGCCGAAACGCCGGATGTTTTCCTCAATGGTCTGCCCTTCTTTCCCTGCGTCTCCCGCCCAGTATACTCTCATAATGTCGTCCCGGTGCAGCAGGCTGTGTACCACATCATACTGCTTTTTCACATTTGGGATCACATGATATTTATATTCCCTGGGCAAAAAAGGCAGATCCTCCAGCCTCCACTTTTTGTACTTTTCATCGTACTCCCCGGGATATGCCATCTCCACCAAATGCCCCACGCACCAGGTGATGACATAGCTGCCATTTTCTAGGTAGCCGTCCTTCCTGCCGGAAACGCCGAGGATCTTCGCAAATTCATACGCTACGCTCGGTTTCTCCGTTATGATCAATGACTTCTGTAACATCTTGTTCCTCCCATGTTTTTCTTACGCATCTGATCGCTGCTCCGGTTTTTCTGTCCCTGCCCGGCAGGGTATGGCGATCCTTCCCGCGCCAGTTCGCCGGAAACGGATGATGCAGCATGCCGTATGCCATCTTTTTCCCTAGCAGAGCGCCTCTCCCCTGCAGAAAAGGAGATCAGAAAAGGAAAACCGCCATCCCGCAGATTTTTGCTTTCTGTGAAATGCCGGTTTTCTCCTGTTTTCCGGTTTTCTTCTTATTTTTTCGCAAGATAGCCCTGGGCTTTCAATAGTTCCGCGCACAGCACCGCGCCGCCCGCAGCGCCGCGAACGGTATTGTGGGACAATCCTATGAATTTCCAGTCATATACGCTATCCTTTCTCAGCCTGCCCACAGAAATGCCCATGCCGTTTTCATAGCTGACATCTAAGGCAACCTGGGGCCTGTCGTCCTCCTCCAGGTACTGGATGAACTGCCTGGGAGCGCTTGGCAGGCCGAGCGCTTGGGGGACGCCTCTGAAGTTCCTTAACACCTCTATCAGCTGCTCCTTATCCGGATCCTTTCTGAATTTTACAAATACGGCCGCGGTATGCCCGTTTAGCACGGGGACACGGATGCACTGGCAGGTAATGGCCGGTGACTCCGCAGAAACGATCGCCTTTTTCTCATCGTCAATATGCCCCCAGAGGCGCAGCGGCTCTTTTTCTGATTTCTCTTCCTCGCCACCGATATAGGGAATGATATTCCCTTGCATCTGCGGCCAGTCCTTGAAGGTTTTTCCCGCGCCGGAAATCGCCTGGTAAGTAGCGGCGGCTACTTCAAAGGGTTCAAACTCTTTCCATGCGGTGAGAACCGGAGCATAGCTCTGAATGGAGCAATTCGGCTTTACTGCCACGAACCCGCGCTTTGTGCCGAGCCTTTCCCTCTGGTATCTGATCACGTCCATATGCTCAGGATTGATCTCCGGCACTACCATCGGCACATCGGGAGTCCATCTGTGGGCGCTGTTGTTGGAAACCACCGGGGTCTCCGCCCTGGCATAATCTTCCTCGATCTTCTTGATCTCTTCTTTCGTCATGTCTACGGCGGAGAATACGAAATCCACTTCCGATGCCACTTTCTCCACTTCGTTGGCATTCATCACCACGATATTTTTTACCGCTTCCGGCATGGGGGAATCCAGCTTCCAGCGGCCTCCCGCTGCCTCCGCATAGGTTTTTCCCGCGCTTTTGGGACTTGCCGCAATGGCGGTCACTTCAAACCATGGGTGGTTCTGCAGCAGAGAGAGAAACCTCTGTCCCACCATGCCTGTTCCGCCAAGGATCCCGGCTTTTAACTTTTCACTCATGTTTTCCTCATTTCTGCGCCGCTCTCTGTGCATCGCGCAGCGTTTGTGGCGCAGCGCATACACAAACCTGCGGGCGGGAGATCTGACAGCTCTCCTGCGCTTCATCTCCTCAAGGCTTTTTGCCCTCTCCCGTCTCTTTCGCCCGCGCGCGGCACGGCTTTTTCCCTTTGTCCGCTCCGTGCGGACAAGTGTCTGTCACAGTGATTATCTTATGTTATTTACCTGAAAAAAGCAAGGCTTATTTCGTAAAAGTTTCTGTTGTTTTCGGGTTTTTCTTGTGCATTTCCCACAACGCTGACTCACGGCATCAAAGGGGGCCGTTCTTCGCCAGATATTCCCTTTCCAAGGCAATCACCTGTTCCACCGCCTCTTTGGCAGGACCCCCTGCGGTGAGGCGCTTGCTGACGCAGGCCTCCATGGAAACCGCTTCGTAGATATCCTCCCCGAACGCCGGACTGATGGCTTGCAGCTCTTCTAAGCTCATCTCGTCGATGGCAATCCCCCGCTCGATGCAGGAAAGGACCACCCGCCCCACGATCCCATGGGCATCCCGGAAAGGCACGCCGTGATTGACGAGATAATCCGCCGCGTCGGTGGCATTGGTAAATCCCTGGCTCGCGGACCGGTACATGGCTTCCCTGTTGAATTTCATAGTGGCAAGCATTCCGTTAAATAAAGCGATGCAGTCCTGCACCGTATCCATGGCGTCAAAGGAAAGCTCTTTGTCCTCCTGCATATCTTTATTGTAGGCAAGGGGAAGCCCCTTCATGGTGGTGAGCAGGGCGTTCAGCGCGCCGTAGACGCGCCCTGTCTTCCCCCGCACCAGCTCGGCGATATCCGGGTTCTTTTTCTGCGGCATGATGCTGCTTCCGGTACTGTAGGCGTCATCGATCTCTACAAACTGGTATTCGTTGGAGTTCCAGAGAATGACCTCCTCGCAAAAACGGCTTAAATGCATCATGATGAGGGCGCAGGCAGAGAGAAACTCCAGCAGGTAATCCCGGTCGGAAACGCCGTCCATGCTGTTTAGGGTCGGGCCGTAAAAACCCAATAACCGCGCGGTGTATTCCCTGTCTAAAGGATAGGTCGTCCCCGCCAGCGCGCCGGAGCCGAGGGGACAGTAATTCATCCTCTCATAGATATCCGAAAGCCGCGTGCGGTCCCGCTTAAACATTTCAAAGTAAGCGCCCATATGGTGGGCTAAGGTGATGGGCTGGGCTTTCTGCAGATGGGTGAATCCCGGCATGATCGTCTCTGTATGTTCCTCCATGATCTCTAAAAGGGTATGCAGCAGTTCCCTGAGCCGCTCATCTGTCTTTTGCACCTGTTCTCTGGCATAGAGGCGCATATCCAGCGCCACCTGGTCATTCCGGCTGCGGCCGGTGTGGAGTTTCTTTCCGGTGTCTCCGAGCCGTTCAATGAGCTTTGCCTCGACAAAGCTGTGGATATCCTCATATTCGCCGGTTATTTCCAATTCCCGGCTCTCGATTTCGGACTGGATCCCTCCTAAGGCGCGGACCATACCGTCCCGCTCTGTTTCCGTTAAAATGCCCTGCTTTGCGAGCATTTTCACATGGGCAATGCTGCCCTCGATGTCCTGTTTATAAAGTCTCTGGTCAAATGTGATGGATGCGTTAAAGCGATGGACGAGCTGATCCGTCTCCTTTGTGAATCTCCCTCCCCATAACTGCGCCATGATTCCTCTCCTCCCTCTCTCTGTCCCCGTGCCGTCAGCAGCCTCCGCCCGCGCCGCAGCGCGCCGGCGTTTTCGCGGCTCTCTCCTCTTCCCGCTGTTTTTTGGAAAACACGCAGCCGCAGTAATCCTGGCGGTACATGCCGTATTCCGCTGACAATTCGACGGAACGTTTATAGCCGTTTTTTTTCTTAAAATCCGAATTTAGATAGGAGACACCGTATTCCGCCGACAGGTTATCCCCGATCTCATTTAATTTTTCCGCGTTTTTCAAGGGGCTGATGGAAAGCGTGGTGGTAAAATAATCCATCCCGAGCGCTTTCGCCCGCTCCGCCGCCTCCCTAAGGCGCAGCTCATAGCATAAAAAACAGCGCTCCCCGCCTTCTTTCTCCCGTTCATATCCCCGTACCGCATCGTAAAACCGCTGCTGCTCATGCTGCCCCTGCAGAAAGGAAATGGGATTTTTTGCCGGCAGGCGCGCGATCAGCCGCTGCTGCTCTAAGGCTCTCTTTTGGTATTCCTCCCGGGTATCTATATTGGGATTATAATAAAATACGGTAATGGAAAAATATTCTGACAGATATTCCAGGCAATAGGAGCTGCACGGAGCGCAGCAGCTGTGCAGCAGGAGGGTCGGCACTCTCTGCTTCCTGCTGTTTTCCCCGATGGTCTGTTCTAACAGTTTCTGATAATTCCGCTTTTGATGGTTCCGCTTCATGGCCGCTCCTCCTCCGGGGGCTGCTTTGCCAAAGGGAAGCTCTGTCCCGCCCGCTAGCGGTTCTCTTTCTTTCCGGCTTTCCATAGCGCCCTCCTAACGGATCAAACGCAGCATGAAAATGCCGGCCGCATAAATGGCGGCACATAAGGCCATAAACACGGCCGCTCCGCAAAAAGCGCCCGCTGCGATCTGCGCGATGATCACTAATCCATGCAGCCAGATCGGCACATCATGCAGGCACACTGCCAGTCCCGCCTCCAGCAGTACGATGACGCAGACGGGAAGCGCCGGCATCTGCAAGGTGAGGATGCTGACTAATATGACAAGCAGCGCCGCCACAATCCCGCAAAATAAAATCAGCGGGTTCCTGTTTTCCTGGACCATGCTCTTTAATGCGGCTGCCAGGCTCTTTTTTCTCCGCTCTTTGATGGAGACACGCTCCCCTTTCTTTTGGTTCTCCGTTCCGCTCATCTTGATTTTCCCCCGCTTTTTCAAATATCAACTATCGTTGGCACCTTTTTATTATATCAACTTAAGAAAAAAAGACAAGAAGTTTTCGCATTGGATTGGACAGCGCTCCTTTTCCATGCTATCATATACATAAAAATATGCAAAAAGGGGAATCGTCATGAACAAGCATTTTAAGAATCACAGCGCATGCCTGGCGCTCCTATGCATCCTGTCCGCCCTCTTCATCCTCGGCATAGGAAGAAGCACCGTCCAGGCGGCGAAAACACCGTACCAGAAATGGGGCAGGCTGTCCGTGTCAGGCGCGAATATCGTTGACAAAAACGGAAGAAAAGTACAGTTAAAGGGAGTCAGCACCCACGGGCTGGCATGGTATCCGCAGTATGTGAACAAATCCTGCTTTCAGAGCTTCCGCAGCATGGGCGTCAATACCATACGCCTCGCGTTTTACAGCGACCCGGGCGCGGGATATTCCAAAGACCTGTATTCCGTGGTGGAAAAGGGCGTCAAGTACGCGTCAGAGCTTGGCATGTACGTCATTTTAGACTGGCATATCCTAAGCGACGGCAACCCAAAGACCCACCAAAAGGAGGCGCTTTCTTTCTTCGGCCATTTTGCCAAGAAATACAGGAATAAGAAAAATATCCTCTATGAGATCTGCAATGAGCCAAACGGCGACGTCACCTGGGAGAGGGACATCCGCCCGTATGCCGAAAAAGTGATCAAGAAAATACGCCAGTATGACAAGCGCAATATCATCATCGTGGGAACGCCCACCTGGTCGCAGGACGTTGACATCGCCGCGAAAAAACCGCTCAAGCACAAGAATATCGCATATTCCCTCCACTTTTACGCGGCGACGCACACGGACTGGATCCGGCAGAAGCTGGTGGACGCGAGAAGGGCCGGGCTGCCGGTTCTCGTGACGGAATTCAGCGTCTGCGATGCCTCCGGCAGCGGCGCGATCGACCAGAAGAGCGGCAAGGCATGGATGAATCTTTTGAACAGATATAAGATCGGCTATGTGGCTTGGAACGTATCCAACAAAAACGAGACAAGCGCGCTCATCCGGTCGAACTGCACGAAAACCGGAAACTTCAAAACCCGCGATCTCTCTGCGTCCGGAAAGTGGATCAGCAGATGGTGGAAAAAATAAGCTATCCCGCCGCCCCGATAATCGCTAAGGTCGCGCTGGTTCCAAGACGGCTGGCTCCAGCGTCGATCATAGCCTGCGCCTCCTCTGCGGTATGGATGCCGCCGGAGGCCTTTACTCCCATGGCGTCTCCCACTGTTTTCCGCATCAGCGCCACATCTGCCGCTTTCGCGCCCCCGGTGGAAAACCCTGTGGAGGTCTTTACAAAATCGGCGCCCGCTTCTTTTGCAAGCTCACAGGCTTTCACTTTTTCCCCGTCCGTCAGAAGGCACGTTTCGATGATCACTTTCAGCACGATGCCTGTTCCGCAGACTTCTTTCAAGGCCCTGATCTCGTTCCTCACATAGTCGTATTTCCCGTCCTTTAACGCTCCCACATTGATCACCATGTCCACCTCGTCCGCCCCGTCCGCTATGGCAGCCTTTGTCTCAGATGCCTTTACCCCTGTGCCGGACATTCCCAGCGGAAAGCCTGCCACCGTACAGACCTTCACGCCGGATCCTTTTAATTTTTCTGCCGCAAACCCCGTATAATACTGGTTGACACAGACAGACGCAAAGCCATGCTCCGCCGCCTCCCTGCAGATCTTTGCCACCTGCTCTTCCGTGGCGTCCGCTTTTAAAATCGTATGGTCAAAATATTTTGCCGCTATCACGCCGCACATCCCTCCTGTTCCCGTTTTAGAATCTGTTTCTGCTTTTCTACGGTTTTCTTTCCTGCCGTTCTTGCTTTTCTGCCGTTCTTGCTTTTCTGCCGTTCTTGCTTTCTGCTGTTCTTGTTTTTCTGCCGTTCTTGCTTTCTGCTGTTCTTGCCTTTC
>CAZAMD010000015.1:30375-41373 GCA_964486485.1 uncultured Roseburia sp.
CTTTCTGCTGTTCTTGTTTTTCTGCCGTTCTTGCTTTCTGCTGTTCTTGCCTTTCTGCCGTTCTGACCTTTCTGCTGTTCTTGCTTTTCTGCTGTTCTTGACTTTCTGCCGTTCTTGCCTTTCTGCCGTTCTTGCCTTTCTGCCGTTCTTGTTTTTCTGCTGTTCTTGCTTTTACGCGGTTCTTCTGGCAGCTTATCTTGCTCCTTTGTCATAGGGGACGCCCTCGGCTTTTGGCGCCTGGGAATTCCTCGAGGTGAACACCAGTACGATAAGCGTCGCAATGTAGGGTATCATTTTGTAAATATAACTTGGTATCCCGCTGGCGCTAAGCACCGGAATCGCGGAATAGGAAGCGGCGATGGTTTTCATCAGTCCGAAGAAGAATGCCGCTCCAAGGATTTTTACCGGATGCCACTGTCCGAAAATCAGCACCGCGAGGGCGAGGAAACCGTATCCTGCCACAGTGGCATTGAAATTCGTCGAGGTCGGCACGACAAAGACCAGTCCGCCGAGGCCTCCAAGAGCCCCGGAAAGGATCACCCCCGCATACTGCATTTTATAAACATTGATCCCCACAGAATCCGCAGCCTGGGGATGTTCGCCGCAGGCCCTTAAGCGAAGCCCGAAGCGGGTGCGGTAGAGCACTGCCGCAGAAAGGAGCAGGATCAAAAAACCGAGGTAGGTGGTGATATAAGTATTCTTAAAGAACAAAGGCCCGATGACCGGAAGCTCCCCCAGCACCGGAACAGAATCGATGCGAAAGGTGTTCTTAAACTGTATCTGCTGGGTCCCGCCGATGCGGCGGGCCACAAAAATAGCAAACGCCGGCGCAAACATATTCAAGGCCGTGCCGCTGATGGTCTGGTCTGCCTTCATCTGGATGCAGGCAAAGGCATGGAACAGCGAAAAGAGAACGCCAGTCCCCGCGGCCACGAAAACCGCCAGGATCAGCTGGAGCTGTCCGCTCAGAGAATCCTGTGTCAGGCTGATGAATAAAATGCTCGTAAAGGCTCCCATGATCATGATGCCCTCCAAGGCGATATTGACAATGCCGGAACGCTCGGAAAACATGGCGCCTAACGCGGCTAACAGCAATGGTATGGTAAAAAACATCGTCTGCTGAAATACCAGAAATAGAGTATCCATTATGTTTTCCCCCCTTTTCCTCCCGCCTCTGCCGTCTGCCTCTTTTTGCGCATCCGGGAGATCATCCCCCGCACGAACAGAGAGAATGCAGAGAAATAGATGATCACTGCAATGATAATGTCAATGATTTCCGTAGAAAAGTTAAAAAGCTGCAGATAAAATCCCCCCGCGGTTATGTAGGCGATGAAGAGGCCCGACAGCAATATCCCTAACGGATCCGACAGTCCCAGCAGCGCTACGGAAATTCCGGTAAATCCCTCCCCTGCCAGCACATCCTGGACTTCAATATGCTTGCCGGAGCCTGCCAGATACACCAAAGCCCCCGCCAGAGCGGACAGCGCGCCCGCGATCGCCATGGAAAGGATCTGATTCCGCTTCTCATTCATCCCCGCATACCGGCTTGCGTCCTTATTCAGCCCCACCGCTTTCAGCTCATAGCCAAAGGTCGTCTTATTCAATAAGAGATAGACGCAGACTGCCGCTGCCGCCGCGATAAAGATCCCTCCATTGACGCTGGATTCCGGAAATACCTTATCCAGCCCCATCTTTGGGATATTCGCGGTGTCCGCCACGCTTTTGGAGTAATTATGTATCTTGTCATACAGGCCTTTATCGGCGGACACCAGATAGTTTACCAGATACATTCCGATATAGTTCGTCATGATGCAGGTAATGACTTCATTTACGTTAAAGCAGGCTTTAAACAGTCCGGGAACGGCGCCCCATACGGCGCCGGCCGCAACGGCCGCCAGCAGCGCCGCGATCCACTGAAAGCTTCCCAGGGCCTCCCCCTTGATCCCCACCGCGACTGCCGCGAAAGCGCCGATGATGAACTGGCCGGAAGCGCCGATGTTGAAAAGCCCTGTGCGAGACGCGAATCCTACCGACAGGCCCGTCAAGATAATGGGAGTGGCATAATAGAAGACCTGTCCCACCCCTTTGTTTCCATGTGTCAAAGGTCCGGTTAGGATGGTCAGGAACCCGACTCCCGCCTCACCGGGATTGCTCGCCAGCAGGATCAGGAAGCCTACCGCAAGGCCTACCACTACAGCAAACAGAGAAGAGAAAAATCCAAGATGGTCTTTTCTTCGTTTCATGCTATGTTGCCTCCTTCCGTTTCGATCCTGACATATAAAGCCCCAGCTCCTGTACCGTGGTCTTTTTCGGATCTAAGTCTGCCGTCAAGGCCCCCTCATAAATGACAAGGATGCGGTCGCTTAAATTCATGACTTCCTCTAACTCCAGGGATACCAGCAGGACACCGATCCCTGCATCCCGCTCCTTTACGATCTGTTTGTGGATGAACTCGATGGCTCCCACGTCAAGGCCCCTTGTAGGCTGCACTGCCACAAGGATCTCATGATCCTTGGAAAGCTCCCTGGCGATGATGGCTTTCTGCTGGTTTCCTCCCGACATGCCTCTCGCCTTAGACACAGCGCCCTGCCCGCTCCGGATATCATATGTCCGGATCAATTCCTCCGCATAGGCGGTCACCGCCGCCTGCCTGATAAATCCATGGTTCTGGAAACGCGGTTCAAAATAATCCTGCAGGATCAGGTTTTCCTCCAGGGAATAATCCAGCACCAGCCCATGCTTGTGGCGGTCTTCCGGGATATGGGACATGCCGTGGGTATTCCGGTAACGGATGGATTTTCTCGTCACGTCTTCCCCCTTCAGAAAGATATGCCCCCCATCTGCCTTTGCCATGCCGGTCACCGCTTCCACAAGCTCCGTCTGCCCGTTTCCGTCAATGCCGGCGATGCAGACGATTTCGCCTCTCCTCACCTGAAAGCTGGCATGCTTGATGACGTCTCCGGCATGCCCCTGTTTTTTGTTCTTCACCACAAGGTCTTTGACTTCCAGCACAACGTCCTGCGGCTTTGCATCTGCCTTTTTTATCGTAAGGCTCACCTTATGGCCTACCATCATCTCCGAAAGCGTTTCCCTGTCCGTGTCTGCCACAGCGACAGTCCCGATGTATTTTCCGCGGCGCAGCACGGAGCAGCGGTCCGCCACCGCCTTGATCTCATTTAATTTATGCGTGATAAAGATAATCGATTTGCCCTCTTTCGCCAGTTTTTTCATAATGCCCATCAGCTCGCTGATCTCCTGGGGAGTCAGCACTGCCGTAGGTTCGTCAAAGATCAGGATATCATTGTCCCGGTAGAGCATCTTTAATATCTCCACCCTCTGCTGCATGCCGACCGTGATATCCTGGATCTGCGCATCCGGATCCACCGATAAATGGTATCTCCGGCTCAGGTCCATGACCTTTTCCCTGGCTTTCTTCATCTCCAGCAGACCGTGCCTTGTGTCCTCGTTTCCCAGTACGATGTTCTGCAGTACCGTGAAATTATGCACCAGCTTAAAGTGCTGATGCACCATGCCGATCCCCAGGGCATTGGCATCCAGGGGATTGTTGATCTTTACTTCCCTGCCCCTTACCTTTATGCACCCTCCCTCCGGCTGATACAAGCCAAAGAGCACGCTCATCAGAGTGGATTTCCCGGCTCCGTTTTCTCCCAACAGGGCATGTATCTCGCCCTTTTTTATACGGAGAGTGACATGGTCATTCGCAAGAATCCCCGGAAATTCCTTGGTGATATCTGACAGCTCGATCACATAGTCCATCTGCTCCTCCATTTCTTTCCGCCCCCTCATCCTCTTCCGGCTGCTTATCCGCCCTGCCTTAATTGAAAAGGGGCGCTGATGCGAGCACCCCTTTTCTGCCTATTCCACTTCATTTACTGTCACTTTTGTCAGACCGAGAGCACTGATCTCTTTTTCCGTGGCATTCTCAATCTCAACGTCTCCTGCAACGATGGAACTGTAAATGTTATCGTAATCTTCCTGTGTGAAGTTCTTGAATTTTGAAGTTTCCATCGGAAGACCCACGCCGTTGTTCGCCGCGTTGAATATGGCTGTTTTTCCGCCCTGGAATGTGCCGTCATACACGGATTTGACCGCATCGTACACGGAGTTGGACAGCATCTTCATAGCGGAAGTAATAACGGTATCTGACTCAGAGGACTGATCCACATCCACACCGATGACTTTCGCCCCCTCAGAAGCTTCTGCCGCTGCCATCACCGAGTTGCCTACGGAACCGCCGCAGGCAAAGATCACTTCTGTCCCCGCCTGATACCAGGAGGCCGCTCTCGCCTGTGCTTCGGGTGTTGCGTCAAACGAGCCTGTGTAGCAGTAAGTCACCTCCACACCGTCAATGCCCATTTCCTCCGCCGCATAATCAGCGCCTGAAAGGAAACCGTAGCCGTATCTGATGACTGCCGGGAGCGCCATGCCGCCCATGAAGCCAAGCTTGGTGTATCCGTCTTTGACTGCCGCATATCCTGCCAAAAAGCCGGCCTCATCCTCCTGATAAAGGATCGGCATCGTATTTTCCGATGTAGCGTAGTTATAATCAGCGTCATGAGGTTCCCCGTCCACTAAGATGAAGTGAACATCCTTATGGGTATCCTGCACCGCATAGATGGGCTCTTCAAACAGGAAACCGGGACAGACAACGGTTTTTGCGCCGCCCTCGATCGCCAATTCAATGGTTTCAACAAAGGAATCGGTCGTCACCTCTGCGGATTTGTAATATTTCGCCGGAAGACCGCTCTCCTGCGCGTACTTTTCCAGGCCTTCCCAGGATCCCTGGTTGAACGATTTGTCGTCGATGGTCCCGACATCGATCACGAGAGCCAGCTCATAGCCTCCCGCCGCCTGATCATCTGTCCCTTTGCTTTCCGGATCTTCCGTTGAGGCTTCCGCTCCGCCATTTTCCTCTATGCCGTCCGCCGTTGCTGCTCCGCCGCTTTCCGCAGAACCGGAATCAGAGCCGCCGCAGCCCGCAAACAGAGAGGCAGTCATTGCTGCTGCCAACAGTAAGCTCATTGCCTTCTTCCTCATAATCCTCTTCCTCCTACTATTATGTACTTGTGGGACAGAGCGTGCTTGTCCGCCCTGCCGTGCGCAGACAGCGTCTTTTGCGCCCTTTTGCTTGCGCACTGTGTTCATAATCCTTATAAAAAATAAAACTCTCTGATGTCTTTTTCTGGAAACATTGAGAGTTCTACCTTTTAAAAGCCGATAGTCGGACTCGAACCGACGACCTACGCATTACGAATGCGTTGCTCTACCAACTGAGCCATATCGGCACAGCGATACAGGAGCTGTGCGGGAGCGTCCTGTAACATATGTCACATGATGTTATTATATCGGATTTTTTTGAAATTGCAATATCTTTTTAAAAAAATGCGATATTTTTTATTTTCCCCTTGCCACCGCATTTTTCCTGTGTTATTGTATACTTGCGTAGTTTTATCGCGGATTTTCCCATCACTGGCCGCTGCCGTTTCAGGCGGCATTCCCCTTCTCCTGTCTCACAGGAGGCCTTTATGACATATCAGAATTTTAAACAGCGCATCTTAGAACTGATGCGGCAGGAATTCGGCGGCGCCGCCGTCATCTCCATTCAGGACGTGATCAAAAACAATGACACCCGCTTAGACGGTCTGACCGTCTTTTCTGAGGGCTGCAACGTGTCCCCCACCATTTATCTGAACGATTATTACAGGCAGTGCGAAAAAGGGCGCGGCTTTCCTGACATCTTCCAGGAGATCCTGCGCATTTACCGGGAGAACATTCCCGAGTCTAGCATCGACCTTTCTTTTTTCACCGCATACGACAAGGTAAAAACGCGCGTCGTCTTTAAGCTCATCAACTATGAAAGGAATCGGGATCTGTTGAGCAAGATTCCCCACTTTCGCCTCTTAGACCTTGCGCTGGTGTTCAACTATCTGGCAAAAACAGATCATTCCGGCATCGCCACCATCCTCATTCAGAACAGCCATCTGCCTTTTTGGAATGTCACAAGAGACGACCTTTATTCCCTCGCCATGGAGAATACGCCCCGATTGCTGCGGTACGACCTGCGGAATATGGCAGATGTCTTAAAGGAACTGTTTCCTGCCGAAGATCTGCCCGCGGAGCTTTCCGGCAGCCTGCCCTGCCCCCTGTATGTACTCTCCAATCAGGCAAGGCTAAACGGCTCTGTCTGTATCCTCTATCAGGATCTTTTGCGCGATTTTGCCGCGCGCTTAGGCAGCGACCTCTATATCCTGCCCAGCAGCGTCCATGAGGTGCTGATCGTCCCGTCGGAGCAGAGCGGCTCCTATGAGGAATTGTCCCAAATGGTGCGGGAGGTCAACGCCACCCAGCTCTCAAATGAGGAAATCTTATCCGACCACGTTTATCATTATTCCAGGGAGCAGGATAAGCTGACCATGTAAGCCCCGCCCGGCGGCTTCCCCGATGCGCCCGGCAGGCCTGCAGCCCGCTTACCGGTCAGGCATCTTTCCTTTTCCTCTTTATGCCTTTAGGCTGTTTCCAACGGTCTAAAGGCAGGTGTTCCAGGCGCGTCCGTTTCCCCCTAGCGGCTGTTTCCAACCGCCCAAAGGCAGGTGTTTCAGGCGCGTCCGTTTCCGAGGATCTTATCGTACATCTTACCATATTCCAGGACGGATCTTTCCCAGGAGAAGTCCTGCTCCATTCCACGCTTTGCCAGCTGGTTCCAGTCAGGCCGGTTTCCGTAGTAGGTGCTCAGGGCATAACGAATGGTCTGAAGCATCTCATGCGCATTGTAATTTGCGAAAGAAAAACCGGTGCCTTCCTTCGTATATTCATTGTACGGCTCGACCGTATCCTTAAGCCCGCCCGTCTCCCGGACAATGGGGACTGTTCCGTAACGCAGGCTCATCAGCTGGCTCAGGCCGCAGGGTTCAAACAAAGACGGCATCAAAAATCCATCGCAGGAGGCATAGATCCTGTGCGCGATGCTCTCCGAATATCCGATGGTGGCGCTCAGCTTCCGCGGGTATTTGCCGGAAAAATACCGCAGCATATCCTGATACCTGTTTTCTCCCGTCCCTAATACCACAAACTGCAGCCTTTCCCTCTCTAACATCTCATCCATTATATAGGAGATCAGGTCAAAGCCTTTCTGATCCGTCATCCGCGATACCATGCCCAGCAGGTACACCCTGTCATCCGCCGGAAGCCCCAGCATCTGCTGCAGCGCGATCTTATTCCGTGCCTTTCCCTCCGCAAAATCCGATGTGTCATAGTGTATGTCCAGGTAAGGGTCGGTTTTCGGGTCGTATTCTTTATAATCAATGCCGTTTAAAATGCCATAAAGCTTATTCCTGCAGGCATATAAAAGGCCGTTCAATCCCTCTCCGCCCTCCGGCGTCGTGATCTCGTAAGCGTAGGACGGACTCACGGTGGTGACCGCGTCCGCATAGACAATGCCGCCCTTTAAGTAATTTGCCTCCCCGTAGGCCTCTAATTTATCTGACGTGAAGATCTGCCTTGGCAGGCCCGTGATATCCATGACTGAGGATAAGGTCCATCTGCCCTGAAACTTTAAGTTGTGTATGGAAAATACCGTTTTGATGCCCGCGTAGTAACGCTCATCTCCATAGAGCGTCCGTAAAAACACAGGCACTAACCCTGTCTGCCAGTCGTGGCAGTGAATGATATCCGGACAGAAGTCTATGTAGGGCAGCATCTCCAGGACTGCCTTGGAAAAATAGGCGAACTTTTCCACATCCTCATAGATGTTGTTGTAGGGCATGCTTCCGGCAAAATAAAACTCGTTGTCCACCAGATAATAGGTTATGCCCTCGTACTCTGTCTCAAATATCCCGGCATACTGCTCCCGCCAGCTCAAATGCAGATAAAAATGGCACAAAAAACGAAGCTGCCCTTCCCAACGCTCGTCCATGCAGGCATATTTCGGCAAAATGACGCGGACATCATATTCCTCCTTATCAAAATACCGCGGCAATGAGCCGGTAACATCTGCCAGTCCGCCCGTTTTCATAAAAGGTACAGCTTCCGATGCAGCAAATAATATTTTCTTCATGTTATAATCCTCCAAACTTCAAGTAATCTGCTTGAAATCTCAGAATCATTATAACTCTTTTTTTCCTTTCTGAAAAGCCTTAATACATTTTGTATTCGAGCCGGATCCTATCCGTTATCAAGGCAATGAACTCCGAGTTTGTGGGCTTTCCCTTGCCATTGTGAATGGTATAGCCAAACATCTCGTCAATCGTATCCATCTTCCCGCGGCTCCAGGCAACCTCAATGGCATGGCGGATCGCCCGCTCCACGCGGCTTGACGTCGTCTGATATTTTTTCGCGATCGTCGGATAGAGGATTTTCGTGATGGAATTTAACATTTCCATATCATTTACAGACATCACGATGGCATCCCTTAAATACTGGTACCCCTTGATATGGGCCGGAACGCCGATTTCATGGATGATCTCCGTGACATCCGCTTCCAGATTCCGCTCCTTTAACTCCTCTTCCTTCTCGTAAGCGTTTATTTTGCGGATTTCCTGCGTTCTATCGGAGGTGCGTTTTTTTACATGCTTGATGCGGTTTAAGACCATGTCATTGTCAAAAGGCTTCATGATATAATAATCCGCGCCCCGGTTAAAGGCATCCTCTGTGATCTTTTCCAGTCCGATGGCGCTGATCATAATAAAGGTCGGATGTTTTTTGATGGTCTTATCATGCTTGACGCGGTCTAAAACATCCAGCCCGTCCAGCTTTGGCATGACAATATCCAACAATACGACATCCGGCTCTTTTGTTTTTATCACATTATATGCTTCTTCTCCATCTTTTGCGATTCCCACTACGCTCAATTCCTCATCGCTTTCGATGATATCTCCCAGCAACCGCAGCATTTTCTCATTATCATCAGCAATCGCTACATTTAATTTTTCCATTTCAGCCCTCCTGTGACAAAAATATTTGCTCCATAGATGATACCTATTACCTCACAGACTATTGTGTCGAATGCAGTCGTCAATCTTTCAACACTTCCCCTGCCTGATCCCGCGGGCGTTTTCCGCCTCTCGCAAATATCATACATTTATAGTTTGTATTTCTTTTATAGTATCATATTCTGTCAATAAATCAAGAGAAACTTTTCTTTTGGATCGCATATTTTCTTTTGGATCGCATAAATCCCTTCCGTGAGGCGGGCATCTTTCTTCAATCCCATGATCCGTCCCTGCCTTTGTCATTCCCTTCAGCAGTTCCGCGCGATCCTTGTCATTCCCGCGGCATGATCCAGCATGATTTTTTCTGGATTTTACCCTGGCTTTACTTTGTCCGCGCCAGCATTTTTTCGATGAATATGCCGTACCCCAGGGAGGCATCGGAGACAAACACATGAGTCACCGCTCCTATCATCTTTCCATTTTGAATGATGGGACTGCCGGACATTCCCTGGACAATGCCTCCGGTCAGTTCCAGGAGTTCCGGATCCGTCACACGGAAAAGTATTCCTTTATTTTCTTCCCTGCCGCTGTAATCAAGGCTTTCTATCATGATCTCATAGGCTTTCACCTCCCCCGAAACGGCAGAAAGGACATAGGCAGTTCCCGTATGAATATCCTGCTTATAAGTCACCTCATAGTTTTCTCCCATCTTAAACTGATCCAGATTTCCATCAAGCGTTCCGTAAATGCCAAGGGAGGTATTTTCACCGATACTGCCAAGGCAGGTATTTTCCCGGTATTCGATGATGCCGGATAGCTCCCCCGGATTTCCGCTGCCGCCTTTTTGTATCCCGATGATATTCGTATGATAGATAAAACCTTCCTCCATCTCCACCGCCGCGCCGGTTTCCCCGTCGCTCACCGCATGGCCCAAGGCCCCGTAGCTGCCGTCCTGCTTGTAATATGTGAGTGTCCCCACTCCCGCCAGATCGTCCCTCACCCAGATACCCAGCATATAATTCCCATTGCTGCTCTCGACAGGATTTAGGGAAACTTCAATATACTCCTGATCCCGCATGACTCCAAGCACCTCTTTCTGCAGTCCGAAATCGTTGATTTTTTTCACCAGATCCTCTTTTTCCTCTACCTTTTCCCCATTGATGCTGACGATGTAATCTCCTTTTTTTACCAGGTTTTCCGCCGGCCGGACACTTCCATTTCCTTTCGTCTCCACCTCTCCGATGCCCATGATCAGCACTCCGCGGGTTTTTACATAGATCCCGATGGGCATCCCGTTCGCATATACACTCTCCGGCTCCACCAGCATGACTTCCACATCTTTTACCGGAAAAATCCCAAAAAGCTTGCAGGTTACGGTATAGGATGGATACGCTCCCCACTCTGCGCCAAAGCTTTTTGCATAGCTCTCAAAAACCTCTCTGCTCTCTTCCTTCAGTACCAGGCTGACCGGAACATCAAAATCATAAGAGAGTTCCTCCCCCATTTTTACATATATCTGATCCGGCACTGCGTCATGAAAGGATTTTACGGCAAACATCGCCGTCACAAAAAAACCAAGATAAGTAAATTGTCGTATCAGATTATAATATTTTCCCATAATTTCCTCTCATTCTGCTTTGCTTGCCTTTGCTGCCTGTTTGATCTGCCGTTCGGTCGATGCGCTCTTTGATGTGAAATCTCAAAAAGGAGATACGCACGGTATCTCCCCTTATTATAGCTTATTTGTTTCATCATTATACCAGATTGCTGAAAATGCCGCATTTACGCCGATTCTAAGCATTTTTGCAGCAGTCCCCCCATTCCGCTGCAGCATATGCCGGTATGGATCAGCATAATTTCCAACGCGTTCTTAGCAGATCTGCAGTAAATTCTTAGTAAGCTCCTAAGCTCCATCGTTCCGCAGCCGAGCAGGGAGCGGCCATTCCCTTACCATTCTTTTGTAAAAGGCAAGGCTTCCACCACTCCCGAATAACCCTTGAAACGCTTCTCTTTTGTAAAAGTTCCGCAGTTACGCGGAATGCCTGTTGAA
>CAZAMD010000016.1:0-40473 GCA_964486485.1 uncultured Roseburia sp.
TATGGAAGCGGTTGGGGATTAGAACATTGATTTGCTATAAAGGCTTTCTAGCTCTTTTACCCTGTCCACCGGCATTTTTAGGATTCTTGCCACGTCCTCATAGCTAAGACCGCTTTGTAACATTTGAACTATTATTTCAGCCCTAGTCTTTTCCTGCACTTCTGCTGCACGTTGATCTCCATATTCCTCTATCAATCCACACATAGCTTCCACTCCTTCCTGCTGCTCTTTATAATGTTTCACCCGCTCTGATAAATACGGAAATTTCGGATTATCCACTTTGGGGCTTTCAAAGCACTCCATCAGCTCCGATATCTCCGATCCGTCATTCACCTTAGTATTCACAAAAACCTGCTTCAGCCCATTGTCCATCTGCGTTCCAGTTTCTCTGATTACAGAGTCTACATGATAAATCGTCCTGTTTTCTTTAAACACATCAAACCTTGATATGTACACAACACAGACATCCGGTACTTTTTCAAATTTTTCTCCCGGATCCGTTACATTTGCCGTAATACAGGAGGCATGATACCTTACTCTTTTGAGGTGATTGTCATCGTCTGCCTTTTGGATCTCTAAATTGAAAAAACTGCCGCCAGACCTTTTGCATAGTGCATCCAATACAACCGAACGCCCCTGCAGATTCTTTATGCTGTTCTGGGGAACGACCTTTTCCACAATGAGATCCGCATCTTCCAGAATAACCCTTAGAATCTCCTGACAAACCATCCGATCCTCCATCAGTTTTTGAAAGAACGCATCATCAATCGGTCTGAGTTTTTGAACAATCTCTTTCCTTTGATCAAAATCTTCCATCTATACCTCTCTTCCCACATAAGAAATACCATAAAAAATCCAAACAGGAAAGAAATAGATTCCCCTGCTTAGACCTTAAGGGAAATCTCTCTCTGTTCCGCTGGTATGTACACTTATATTATACATATGCAAAAATAACTTGTCAAACACTTCAAATCTGAAGCAGTTATGAAAAGCAACACCTTTGTCTATATGATTACTGCATATGTGTTAGGATGGATAGGAAACACCAGCCTTATCACCGGTTCCATGATACATTCCACCAATAGAAGAGAAAAATAAAATGTGGAAAATATGGACAAAAATGGCAAAAAAATGTATATTTATTATGGAAAAAGTCAATGGATTACCGGAAAGTTAGAAACGGCAGTACCATTTTACCATCCGGATGATCAGAACAGCGCCGCATAGATCACGGGGATAGGCGGTGGGATTCAAAACCGCTGCCAGTATGATGCGTTTGGAGCTGTAAGAGACTGCCAGGAGAGATTCCCAAACAGGATTCTTTATACAGGACAGCAGTACGACCACGCCACGGAGCAGTATTACCTGAGGGCAAGGTATTATAATGCGACAGCCTGAAGATTTTACAGGAAGATGTGTATCGTGGGGATGGACTGAATCTGTACGCATATTGTTGGAATAATCCGGTGGTGTATTATGATCCGAGCGGGTATCCTAATAAAGACGGAGCGAAAGGAAAGCAGGGTACTGTATGAAAATCGGATTCTAAATGAAAAATGCTGGTGAAGAACAAACATAGGAAAAGATCTTTTTGGTATGCAGAGTGGTATTAGCGCCTGAAAGAAACGAGAGTCATTCAGATTTATTGGAAAGTTTGGGAATTGATGATACTGATATGAATGCATCAAAAGTGTTTGTGAGGGCAGAATTGACACCGCCTAACCATAATAAAGCGGCAGATATCAGCAAATGGACGTATAAAGTGGATCAGGATATTTTGCCGGATTGGTATGAAGAAAATCCCGGAAGATATGAACAGGAATTCAGGGATGCCATTTCAGAATATTTAAAAGAAAATTTTTTGATTATTTGCGGACATGCCTGGTACCCCATTAAAACAGATGAAATGGGTACATATTACCTTATGGATGGAAATCTGGGTAAGTCGGAATTTGGAGAAAACAATAATTATGCTGAATCAGACATCCGTAAGAATTTGAACCATGGTGAATTAGCAGAGCAATTAAAGAAAGAATTTGGAGACAGATTAGCGCCGATCACCACGAATTTATTATCTCTTGACGGTCTTGATGATTATGGTGTCGTAGAGGGGGACATTTTAGCGCTTCCTACGATCGATCTTTATAGAGAGTGCAGAAAGAAGATTACAAATCTGTATACCTGGTGGTGGCTTGCCACACCGTTTACACCTTCCGGCTGCGGCGGTGTCTATCTTCAGATAGTCGTCCCCAGTGGCTATGTGGACTACGACAAGTGCTTTGGCGATGGGGCTGTTCGTCCGTTTTTTATTTTGAAATCTTAAATTTTGTTCCTTTTCCAAACAAAAGAAATAGAAAAAATATGTATTTTAACAAAACAGAAACGCTTCCTAAGTTACATTGGGAGGGTGTCCCTACACTTTTAGAAGCAGAATTTGAATAGGGATATGGACCGGAATATGAACAGGGATAACTATATTTTTTCTATCTACAAGGAAAAATTTAATGAGTTCTATAAGTTAAAGTAAAACCCCCGGAAATCCGATGATTCCGGGGGCGTTTGATCTGTCAGCAGACGCCCTGCGCTAACATGGCATTGGCGACTTTCTCAAATCCGGCAATGTTGGCGCCGGCAACATAATTGCCCTCCATGCCGTAGCGTTTCGCGGCATCGTCAATGTTATGGTAGATGTTTACCATAATCTGCTGTAATTTAGAATCAACCTCTTCAAACGTCCAGCTTAAACGCTCGCTGTTCTGGGACATCTCAAGCGCGGAGGTAGCGACGCCGCCCGCGTTCGCGGCTTTGCCGCAGATGAACCATACGCCGTTCTCCTGTAAATATTTTGTCGCATCTAAGGTAGTCGGCATATTTGCGCCCTCGCAGACGGCTTTACATCCGTTTGCGACTAACAGTTTCGCATCCTCAAGCAATAACTCGTTCTGTGTTGCGCAGGGAAGCGCGATGTCGCATTTTATCTGCCATACGCCGCGTCCTTCATGGTACTCGGCGCTCTTTCTCGCGGCGGCGTATTCGGTCAGACGGGCACGTTTTACTTCTTTGATTTCTTTTAACAGCTCTACATCAATGCCTTCCGGATCATAGATCCATCCGGTAGAATCCGAGCAGGTCACCACCTTAGCCCCCATCTGCTGTGCTTTCTGGGCCGCGTAGATAGCTACATTGCCCGCGCCGGATACCACAACGGTCTTTCCTTCCATTGTCTCACCGTGGCATTTCATCAATTCTTCCGTGATGTATAATAAGCCATAGCCGGTCGCCTCTGTCCTTGCGAGAGAACCGCCATAGGTCAGGCCCTTTCCGGTCAGAACGCCTTCGTAGGTTCCGCGGATCTTTTTGTACTGTCCGAACATATAGCCGATCTCTCTTGCGCCTGTACCGATATCTCCGGCCGGAACGTCCGTATCAGCCCCTATGTATTTGCAAAGCTCTGTCATAAAGCTCTGGCAGAATGCCATCACCTCTCTGTCGGATTTGCCCTTCGGATCAAAATCAGAACCGCCCTTGCCGCCGCCGATTGGCAGTCCGGTCAGGGAGTTTTTGAAGATCTGCTCAAAGCCTAAGAATTTGATAATGCCGATGTTGACAGAAGGATGTAAACGCAGGCCTCCCTTGTAGGGACCGATGGCATTGTTAAACTGTACTCTGTATCCTGTATTGACCTGTACCTGTCCTTTGTCATCCACCCATGGAACACGGAATTTAAACTGGCGGTCCGGCTCAACCAGCCTCTCTAATAAAGCCTCTTTTCTGTAAACAGCCTCGTTGGCATCAATGACTGGCCTTAAAGACTCCAACACTTCTTCTGCCGCCTGTAAAAATTCAGGCTCAGAAGCATTTTTTTCCCGCACGCGTGCGAGTACCTCATCAACGTAACCCATTTTTCTAATCTCCTTAATCCTTTACTTGAGCGGGATTGCTCCCGCACCCTGTCCCAGAAGCCTGAATCTTCTGAAACGCTGCATTAACAGTTTCATTTTATTATAAAATCAGGGGACTTGCAATATGTTATTTCTTGAGTCTCCCCATTTTTCGTAACAGTTCAGCCATAAGCAGACTTGCGAGCGAATCATGCTTGCATGAAGGAGCACGCAAGAATGCTTATGAGCGGGACGCCATCTTATGAGCAATCCGCTTGCAAAGCAAGGAACTTGCTTTTTGCAAGCTTTGAAGCACACAGTGCGGGATTGCGAATGGCGGCGCTGAACTGTTACCATTTTTCTTTGAAGAAAGCCAGACGCTCAGAAACGGTTGAAAGCGAGAACGCGATCCGTAAGGATTCCGAGAGGCATTTCATAGAAAGTTCATAAGTATGTGACATTTATTTCACACAAACGTGTTAGCATCATAGCACAAAGCATAGGGGGTATGGATCATGCGACATCAAAAAGTAGGTACCGCACTTGTTCTATCTGCCGGAATGCTCCTGAGCGTTTCCGGCTGCGGAAGGGAAAGCGGGAGCGATCAGGGCGATCGTTCCGAAACTTATGAGGAAACCGTCACATACAGCGAGGACGGATCGGTGGATGGGGCGTCATTTGTCTCTGAGGGAAAAGATGAGAACGCCATCGTCGTGGCAGATGGAAACGTATCGCTTGCGGACATCACGGTAAGGCGCGATTCCCAGGATTCCTCCGGAGGGGATGATGCGAGCTTTTACGGAACGGGGGCAGCCATTCTGTCAAAGGGCGGTACGGCAACGATCCGAAATGCCGACATTTCCACCGATGCAAAGGGCGGCACGGGCGTATTCGCTTACGGAGACGGGGTTGTAAAAATCAGCGACAGCACGATTTCCACTGTGGAAGACACGTCCGGCGCGGTACATGCCGCGGGTGGCGGCACGCTGTACGCCGCGAATGTCAGCGCGACCACGAAAGGGCAATCCTCCGCCGCTGTGCGTTCCGACCGGGGCGGCGGCCTGATGGTGATCGAAGGCGGAAGCTATGAATCAAACGGAATCGGATCGCCCGCCGTTTACAGCACAGCGACTATTGTCGCGAAAGATGCCAGGCTTGCCGCGAACGGCTCTGAAGCGGTGTGCATTGAGGGAAAGAACGGCCTCTATCTGTACGATTGCGACCTTTCCGGAAATATGGGCGATTCCGATGAAAATGACTGCACCTGGAACATCATTTTGTATCAGAGCATGTCCGGCGATGCGGCGGAGGGGAACAGCGTTTTCCAGATGGCGGGGGGATCTTTGACGGCAGGAAACGGCGGAATGTTTTATACCACAAACACCGAATCCACGTTTATTTTAGACAATGTGGACATCGCTTGCGCCGATGACGGTGAATTTTTCCTGCGCTGCACCGGCAATCAAAACAAACGCGGCTGGGGGAGTGTCGGAGAGAACGGCGCGGACTGCACATTTCTTGCCGTCAGCCAGGAAATGGCAGGAGATGTGATCTGGGACTCGGCAAGCAAGCTGGATTTTTACATGACAGACTCAAGCGTGCTGCAGGGCGCTTTTCTGCAAGACGAGAGCTGCGCCGGGGACGGCGGAGACGGTACGGCGGCCTTGACCATAGACGCGGGTTCCCGCT
Organism: uncultured Roseburia sp.; assembly: GCA_964486485.1. Classification (GTDB taxonomy): domain Bacteria; phylum Bacillota; class Clostridia; order Lachnospirales; family Lachnospiraceae; genus Roseburia. The sequence goes on from CAZAMD010000016.1 coordinate 5,571, forward strand.
GGATTGTCACGGGCGACAGCACGCTGACCGCCCTGCATAACGCGGGCAGCATCACCGATGCCGAGGGGAATGCGGTAACGGTCAAGGGGACGGACGGTACCGTTTATGCCGCTGGAACTTCCGTATACACAGTCACGGCAGATTCTTACGATACCGCCGCCGATACGGATTCCGCGCCAACGGCAACCGCGTTTGAGGACGCGCAGGTGAATGACGGATCGCAGCAGTCCGCTCCCGGAAACGGACAGAAACCGCCGGAAAAGCCGGACGGGAGGGCGGATGGCGGACAGGAGCCGCCGGAAAAGCCGGACGGGAGGGCGGATGGCGGGCAGGAGCCGCCGGAAAAGCCGGACGGGGGAGCGGATGGCGGGCAGGAGCCGCCAGATCGGTTATAATGGATCATGCAAAACGATGCTATCAAGCATCATTTTCCAACGAATGGGGATCGTTTGGCTATTTGTGCAGGGGAATGTCACAGATAAGGCCTTATCCGCAAGGGAAACGATATGCGCGGCTGTTCCCCGAACGTGAACATTCCCGGAATGGAGGTTATCATGACGATTCAGGAAGCGATAAAGCAGCGCCATACGGTAAGGAAATATTCCGATCAGCCGATACCGCAGGATATCGTTGATCTGCTTAATACCAGAACCGCAGAAAACAACAGGGCGCACAATCTCGGAATAACGTTTGTGACAGGAAATTCTGACGGCATAATGAGTCTGGCAAAAATCCTGATGGCAAAGGGCGTGAACAACTATTTTATCCTCGCGGGGAAAGATGCGCCTGACCTAGATGAAAGACTGGGCTATTGCGGCGCGGATCTGATGCTGTATGCCCAGACGCTCGGCCTGAATACCTGGTGGATAGGCGGGATGGTCAGCAATAGGGGCGTAAAGAAACATCTGAAAGACCCTTCTGCCAGAGTGAACGGGATCATTGTCGCCGGATACGGGCTTACGCAGGGGACACAGCACAGATCGAAAACCGCCGATGAGATAAGCCGCTATGACGGAACGCCGCCGCAGTGGTTCGCAAACGGCGTAGACAGCCTTTTATACGCTCCCACGGCGCTAAACAGGCAGGCCTATCGGGTGACGGGCAAAGGAAACAGGGTGTCGCTCCAATGTGACAACGGAAGCTTCGCGGGGATTGACCTCGGCATCGGGAAATATCATTTTGAATCAGGAGCGGGAAAAGAGAATTTCGAGTGGGATGACGGACAGAATGGAGGAACGCGGCAGCGCTCGTAAGGGCTGCCGGCGGAAAGGCGCCGCTTTGCTGCCGTGCAGGGAAATCCTTTTTGCACGGAAAGCAAAGCTTCCAGATGACGAAAAGCGGAAAGGTATGCTTTTCGTCATTTTTGCGTCACAGGAAATTTCTGTTTCATATTGCGGCAGCTTGGAAAATATGTTAAATTTAAAGCATACAGTGAAGATGATGTGCGGAAAAGCAAACCTAAAAGTCCAAATCCGGCCCTCGGCTGCCGCACAGAGCGGCTTTTATGGAAAAGCGGCACAGGATGCGGAGAGGGAATGCTTAGCAGGAGGGAACGGATCATATCATTTACATCATGAAATTTGGAGGGAACAGGCAATGATGAAACTCAAGTTGGACTGGATCAGGCGCGGCATCTGCCTTGCTTTGGCAGGGACGGTAGCGCTGTGTTCCGAAAGTGTCAGCTATGCAGCTTCCGCGGACGGGCAGATTGCCGCCGTGGCGGAGGCGGAGAGGAAGGCGGATAAGATCCCGAGCGGGATCACTTTGGATGCGGAATCAAAATACAAAGTGATTTCCATCGGAGAGAAAGCGGATCTGCCGCAGTATACGATTCAATATGAAGGTCCGGGGGCGGCCGGCAGCGAGGCGGAGGCGGAATGGTCCACAGACGGACTGGGGATTGTTTCCTTAGATAAGGAAAACCAGACCGTCACAGGCGAGAAGCCGGGAGTGACGGCGTTAAAGCTTACGGTTAAGGGTACGGATATCTATGAGGAATATTATATCGCAGTGGCGCCGGCGGCTCCCGCCAAAGCCGCAGCGGGAAGCGTTACTTATGAATCTGTGGGACTGACATGGGAAGCCGCGGCGGGCGCGACAGGATATGCCATTTACCGCAAAGCGGAGAATGAGGGGGATTTTACAGCGATCGCCCATGTAGAGGGGGGAAGCGTCACAAGCTATAAGGACAGCCGCTCCATTAAGACCGGGACAAAATATACATATCGCATTGTGGCATATGTAAAGTATCAGGATGAGGCGGGCGCCGTAAAATATGCGGAGTCTCAGGAATTTGCCCAGGTTGTGGCAGAGCCGGCGTTAGGCAGGGTAAAGGCTCTGGGAGCTACGGCCGAGGATTACGATACGGTGGTCTTTCACTGGAATGCCCTGGAAGGAGCAGAGGGATATGAGGTGTTCCGTGCCACGGGTTCTTCCGCAAACTTTGCCAAGATAGGAAGTACAGGGGCAGAGGCGCTCAGTTATACCGATCAGGATCTGTCTGCCGGAGTAACATACCGCTATAAGGTCAAAGCCTATCGCGTGGCAGACGGCAGCCGTGTCTACGGAGAGGATTCGGAGGTGTTTGCGGCAAAACCGACGCCCGCCACAGCCAAGCTCAAAGCGCAGGTCAAAAGTGAAAAATCCGTGAGGCTGAGCTGGAATAGAGTCAGCGGGGCGGACGGCTACGCGCTGTACCGCAAAATAAGCGGACAAGAAAACTTTAAAAACATAAAAAACTTCTCGAACGGATCAGACACCAGCTATACCGACAAAAGCGCAGAGACGGGAACCAGGTATGTCTACAAAGTCAGGGCATACTGCCTGTCGGAGGGCAAAAAGGTATGGGGAGGCGATTCCGCTCAGGTGACAGTGACTCCCGCCATTGCCGCGCCATCCAAAGTGGAACTGACCAACGCATCCTATAACAGCATCAGCATCAGCTGGAAAAAAGTCAGCAAGGCAGAGGGATATAGGATATTGCGCTCCTCCAGCGCCAACGGCAGATACAGCACAATTGACTCTGTCAAGGGAAATTCCAGGCAGACCTATACGGACAAGAGATTATCCGCGGGCAAGGCTTATTACTATAAAGTGTGCGCATACAGCACGGTCAAAGGGAAAAAGGTGAATGGACTGCATTCCGCGGCGGTCGGGGGAAGAGCGGTGGCGCCGGCGGTAAAGGTAAAAAGCGAGGCGGCCGGAGCCTCCGCCGTGAAGCTGACCTGGTCAAAGGTCAGCTTGCCGTCTAAAAATAGCGGTTATAACATTTACCGGGTGGAAAACGGAAAGAGCAAAAGAGTTAAGAGCTGTAACAGCAGAACCGTTTCTTATACCGTAAAGAATCTGACCCCGGGGGTAAAGTATACCTTTAAGGTAGTTCCTTATGTAAGGGATTCCGAAAGAAAAGCCGTGTTCGGACTCGATTCGAATCTGATAACAGCAGCGCCGAAGCTTTTGGCGGTTTCTATCGAGAAAGCGGAAACGTCTGCTAACGGGAGCATCCAAGTCACATGGAAAGCAACCAGGGATTCCGAGGAGGAAACCTATGTGGTGTACCGCGCTTCCTCCCCGAAGGGGAGTTACCGCTCCATCGGTACGGTGGCAAGGAAAGAGGGCATAAAAGAGTACCGCTTTGCGGACAAAAACGTCTCCTTTGGAAAAAAATACTATTATAAGGTCATGTGTACCAAAACCTTAGGGGACGGCACTTTAATGAAATCCGGCTATTCTGCGGTAAAGGCGGGAGAGGCCTCCCCGGCGGCGCCGGTGCTGACTGTGGCGGCGGACGGATCGGAAAGCCTGAAGCTGACATGGAAAAGGGTAAAGGTTCCCTCCGGGAAATATGTGCATGGCTATGCTGTTTACCGGAGCAATGCGGAGAAAGGAACTTATAAGAAGATCAAGACCATTGCCAACGGAAGAGCGACGCATTATACCGACGAGGGACTCGTCACAGGAAACACTTATTACTATAAAATCCGCTCCTATTATAAGTTTAAGGGAAAGAACATTTACAGCGCTTATTCCGAAGTAGTATCCGAGCATTCCGTGCCGGCAGCCCCCGTTATCGAGGCGGCATCTTTAGACTATCAGACAGTCAGGATCTCCTGGAAACCGGTTGCGGGCTGCAGCGGTTATCAGATCAAACGATCTGATTCGCCGGACGGCGCCTTTCAATCCGTAAAGAATATCAGTTCGGCACAGACGTCATATTATGACGACAGCAAGCTGGTTTCCGGTCAGGATTATTATTACATGGTGCGGGCCTTTGCAAAGAAGAAGGACAAAAAGGTATACGGGCCATATTCCGCGGTAAAGACGGTGAAACCGGTTCTCGGAAAGCCCGCAGGGGTGACTGCCGCAGCCTCTGGCGACAATCAGATCAGGGTTTCCTGGAAAGCGGTCGCGGGGGCAAAAACCTATACGATCGTGAGAAGTACCTCCGTGGATGGCAGTTACAAAATCGCCAGCGAGATCTGCAATACAAATTTCTTTGTGGATTCGAGCGTATCGGTGGGAGGCATATATTATTATAAAGTGAAAGCGGTGCGGGACGGCATGGAAAGTGAGTTTACCAATCCTGTGGGGGCTGTCGCGGCAGCGCTTACGCTAAACGCCGAGAGCGTGACGATGAAGACGGGAACCAGCATGAAGCTCGCTGCCACTGTCCAGCCTTCGGGCTATGTGGCATGGTCGTCGGATGACCCGCAGATCGCGGTAGTCACCTCGGACGGGACGGTGTACGCCTTAAAAGAAGGAGTCACTGCCATTAACGCCACTGCCAACAATATCACCAAAAAAGTGACGGTCACTGTCAAGGATAAGATAGGAACAGAAAATAAGGGCATAGAGATTTCCTCTGGGAATGGTACGGTAGATTTTCACGCCATCCGCTCCGCGGGCTATGAGTATGTGATGCTCCGTATCAGCAGCGGCACGACAGAGGATAAAAATTTCCGAACCAATCTAAAGGCAGCGAAAGCGGCGGGGCTGAAAGTAGGCGTTTACTGCTATTCCAAAGCGCAGACGAAAACAGCGGCCATCAGCGAGGCAAAGAAGGTCTTAAGTATTTTAAATGGAGAAAAGTTAGACTATCCGGTGGTTTATGATTTAGAGGATATTTCTTTATTGTACAATAATGTGACAAAAACAGAGCGTACCGAATTTGTCGCGGCGTTCCGGTCGGAGATCTTGAATGCGGGAAAAGGATACCATTTTATCCTAGGGATCAGCCAGAATTTATTAAAAGAATATCCAAATAAATATATTGATACCAGTAAGCTGGCGGGCATGGATATCTGGATGTACAACTGCAGGGCAGAGAGTCTCGGCCATGGATATCAGGGGAAAGGGACAGTAGTGATGTGGAGATACACCGACAGCGGAACTGTAAACGGAATCAAGGGAAAAGTATGTATCAGCAACAGGTACAGGACATATTAGGAAGTCTGGAGGGAAACAGGGATGAGGAAAGTGATCAGAAAAATACAAGCCCGTCTTTTTGCAGGTATTTTAGCAGCGGGCATATGCATCAGCGGCATTCCGGCAGGGCAGATTGTCTCTGCCGCGGAGACGCGGGCAAGCGTCAGAGAAATCACAGGATTTGCGGAACTGCCGGAAGAGGAGGCGATCATCAGGACCGGAGGAAAGGTTCCGCTGGATCTCCTGACCGCGCGGATGCCATCTGCCCTGGAAGCATATCTGGACGGATCGGAGAGTCCGGTCCGTATTCCGGTTGCATGGAAATGTGTGGGAGATTATGAACATACCAGTTATTTTTTCTATGAATTTGACCCGGTGTGGGATAAGAGTCAGTACCGCTTGAGCAGAAGCGCGGAAGAAAGCATTCCTTATATCGGCGTGTTTTTAGACCGGGCAAGCGGAAGTACGATTTTTAAAATGGCTTCGTTGACGGATAATGAGAAGACCGTTTATGAGTTCATGAAAAATGAAATGGGGCTGAATACGGCGGCGGCCTGCGGCGTTTTAGCGAACATACAGGCGGAATCCTCCTTTCGTCCGACGGCCGAGGTGCTGGATGTCAATGATAAGATCAGTTATGGCATCTGCCAGTGGAACGGCGTGCGTTTCGATGCCCTAAGGGAGTATTGCAGCCAGTACGGCTATGATTACCAGACCTTAGAGGGGCAGTTGAATTACTTAAGATATGAGCTGGAGCATACGGAGGCCAGCGCGTTTTCCAAAGTAAAGCATGTGCAAAACACTGCCGATGGGGCATATGAGGCAGGATATAACTGGGCGCGCTATTTCGAGCGCTGTGCCAGTATTTACCACGAATCGCGCGGGAAGTCGGCAAGGGATGCTTACTGGCCGAAATACAGCAGCGACAGCGAAAAAGAACAAAGCAACAAAAAGAAATACTCCATCACCTACTATCTGAATGATGGAACAAACAATTCCGCCAACCCTAAAAGCTATACGCCCGGCACGGCGACGATTACCTTGAAAAATCCCTCCAGGGCAGGATATGCGTTCCAGGGCTGGTACAAAGACAGCGGCATGAGCAGCAAGATTACCAGTATTCCCAAAGGCTCTCACGGGAACTTAAAGCTTTATGCGAAGTGGAAGGCCAACCGCTATACCGTCCGTTTCCGGGGCAACAAATCCACCAGTGGGAATGTCGCCGCCATGAAATGCGAATATGACAGCAGCTATGATCTGCCAGCGAATAAATTTAAAAAGAAGGGATATAAATTTGCCGGCTGGAACACCAAGGCCAATGGAAAAGGCGATTCCTACAAGAATAAAGAGGAAATAGAGAACCTTTCGCAAAAAGAGGGAGATGTGATAACCCTTTATGCGCAGTGGAGAAGGCAGACATATGACATACAGTATGAGACAAAGGGCGGCAGGCTTTCTGGCGACGCCAGGGACAGCTACAATGTTGACACCAGAACGTTCCGATTGGAGGAACCCGTCAGGACAGGATACACCTTTGCGGGCTGGTACAAGGAGAAAAATTTCAAGACCAAGGTGACTCAGATCAGGAAGGGCAGCACGGGAAATATCACTCTCTATGCAAAATGGAGCGCGAATAAGTACAAAATCCGTTATCGGGGCAATGGAGAGGACAGCGGTTCTATGAACACTGTGACTGTACCCTATGGGAAAACATACAAGCTGGCAGGAAACAGCTTCAAACGCAGAGAGCATGTGTTCACCGGCTGGAACACCAAGGCCGACGGCAGCGGAAAGACCTATGCCGACAGGGCATCCGTGAAAAATCTGGCTTCTAAAAATAATAAGACAGTCACCCTTTATGCGCAGTGGAAAAAGAAGTCCTACCGTATCCGCTATCAGTTGAACGGAGGCATGATGTTGGAGGAAAATCCCGATGTTTATTATGCGGATACAAAGACCTTTTCATTAAAATTGCCGGAGCGGGAGGGCTACACGTTTCAGGGCTGGTACACGGAACCGGGATTTAAGAACAAAATCGCGAAGATAAAGAAAGGCACGAAAAAGAATTATAAGCTTTATGCAAAATGGAAGGCCAACACCTATACCGTCCGGTATGATGGAAACGGGGCGTCCACGGGAAAGATGGGGAAATCAGTCTGCCGGTATGGCGAATCTTATACCCTTTCCCCCAACCGTTTTTCAAAGGACGGCTTCCGGTTTATAGGCTGGAATTCAAGCGCGGACGGAACGGGCACGTTTTATGGGGATTCTGTCCAGGCGGAGAATCTGAGCGCGGAAAACGGAGCGGTCGTCACGCTGTATGCCCAGTGGGAAAAAATAGAATAAAAGCTGCCTGGCAGGGCGGCAGAAAAAAGGGCCGTCCTAAAAGGCGGCCCTTTTTGCAAGTGTTCCTGGCATCGCCGGGGGCAGATTGTGTCAGCTTGGAATCGAGCAGTCTAAGCCGCTGTGAAAGGATAAATTGCCGTATTCCGCCAAAACCTCGTTGATGCGTTTGTTCCGGGTGCTTTTATCCCCCGCGCCGTGCAGGGCAAAATAAAGATGTTGCAGGCGTGAGAGGTAAAGCCGCAGGGCTTTCTCATAAAGCTCAAAAAACGTTTCATGCGAGGCAAGGCTCTTATCCCAGGGATTGCGCCAGAGTTTCCGCTGCAGATTAAAGGGATCTGTGCGGAAAAACAGCGTGTCGCTGGGAATGAGCGGGGAAAACAGCGGGTATCCTAGGAAATAGCGCTCCGCAAGCCGCAAGGCAGCCTTTTTCTGCCCGCTGTCGTCATGGAGGGAAAGGATCCCTAAGCGGAAAGAAAAGATAGCCAGATGCATGGAAGTCTTATAGATCCGCAGATGGGGATAGGCATAGCGGCAGGCGTGATAAAGCATATCTGCCACTATTTTCTTCTGATGCATGGTCAGATTGATGGTGTTGGCAGCGTGGAAGCTGCAGGGCTTGCGGTGCAGCTTCATGTCCAGCAGAGCGGTGTCGATATCTGTTTCCAGATAAGCGTGCTTTGAAAAATACCTGGCATGTTTTTCGGTATAGTGCGATCTGGCATAAATATAAGGATGGCAGATGGTATCTAGCGTGTAATGGCCTAGGAATCCATAGAGATAACTCTCCGCGATGGCGCGGTCGCAGGGATTCTGATAGGACAGGCATTGGTTTAAAAGACCATGAAAAAACGCCCCCGTTCCCATGGTATGCGCAATGGCGCCCAGATTATGGCCCTCAAGCACATAGGAAGGAAGATAGTAAAAAAAGATATCCGGCCCCTGGAGTCCTAAAGAATAAACACTGCGGTTCGCAGAGAGGAGTTTTTTAAAATCATGGGTATGCTTTGGAGTGTCACACGCGAGTTTATGATAAGCTTCTGTTCCAAAGATATAATGTGTTACAAATCCGGGCATAGAATAAGGCCCCCTTTCAATACCCACATTATAGCCGTTTTTCTTCAGGTTGTTAAGTTGTTTCAGGTATTTTTAATAAAAATCTAATAATTTGAATTGCATATACAAAAAAGCGGTTTTAGGATAGGAAAATGGATTGATTTTTTATGAGGTTTTGTGCTATACTCGTAAAACGCAGACATAAGGAATCTGCGAATTTCAAAATAAGATAAGAGGCGATTTTTATCAGTAAGAGACAAAAGCTGATGGTACGGTGGATATTCGTGCTTATTTTGGTGGGCATCATCATATATTCCTTAAAGGATTCCGCCGGACCGATTTTAGCGCAGTTGAGAAAAACAAGTCCCGCGGTGATCGCGGTCATATGCCTGATGAGTACGGTATATCATTTGGTGGAGGGGCAGATCACCGCTATCCTTGCGAGGCAATACCAGCCGGGGTATACCTGGAGGATGGGCATCGCGAATGCCTTATACTGTTCTTTTTACCGGGTAGCGACTTTAGGGAGCGGGTCTGGCGTGGCGGCTGTTTATTATCTGAACGAACACGGCGTGCCATACGGGCAGGCGTTTGGGCTGTATATGCTGCAGTACGCGTTCCACAAGCTGAGCATAGCCCTCTTTTCCCTGCTGTTCTTTGCGGTCAGCTGGGAATATATGTATCTGCATTTTCAGGCCTATACCGGACTGCTGCTGGCGGGATATCTGATCACGGCTGTCGTTACCGCCGGCTTGGTGCTATGCTGCTGCTCCGCCTGGTTCCACAGGGGATTGTTCCGCGTGCTCGACTGGGTGAATGGGAAAATGAAAAACAGATTCGCTTCTCTGATCGCGCAGCTATGGGAGCAGTGCGGAATGATGGAAGAGGCATCGAGATATCTGCTGAGGCGGAAGACGATGATCCTTAAAATGATCGGACTCAATCTGCTGAAGCTTTGCTTTTGGTATGCGATCCCTTATTTCATACTAAAAGATGGAAACCCCATTGCCCTGCATGTGTCGATGGCAGTCACCTCGCTCTCGGTCATGCTAGCGGCAGTGCTGCCGGCGCCCGCGGGCATTGGAAGCACAGAGTTTGTTTTTACTAAGCTGTTTTCCGAGATCGTAGATCCCGGGGCGGCGGGGGCGGCTTCCCTGCTGTACCGTTTTGGAGTGTTTGTATTCCCCTTTCTTTTGGGAGCGGTTCTCATTATCGCACGGCACGTTAAGAAAAAAAGGGACAGCAGAGCTGGAAACGTGTAAAGACACGGAAAATTGAGGATATGATGAGGGTAAGATTATATTTTGATCAAGGGAATCTGAGGGCGGCCGCGCTTGCTGTGGCTGTCATGGGCGCGTTTTGCCTGTGGGTCCGTCTCCCGCTTTGGGCGCTGCTTGGCTTTGGCGTCCTCTATTTCCTGATAAAAAGCTTAAAAATAGAATTCAATGAAAAGATGCCATGGCTATGGGCGGCGCCGCTGCTGATCGCCGGCAGCATATTCACCTCATATCAGGTACAATATCTGCTGCTGGATCAGGAACTGCGGGAGAAGATCTCAGATGCCAAAATGTTTCAGAATAGCCTGTGCTGCCTGCTGGTATATCTCGTGGTACAGGCTTTTGCCAACCGGACAGGGCTTACCTGCGTCCTCTCCCATACGGCCCTGATGCTCCTAGCGGGAGTGAATTATTTTGTCTATTTATTCCGGGGGAATGAATTTATTTTCAGCGACTTGACATCCATATCCACCGGCCTGTCTGTGGCGGGGAAGTACGAGTTCGCGCTGGAGGCGCGGGCGGTGCATGTCATGATGGCTTCCGTTCTCTATATAGCCCTGGCCCGCAAATGCTCGGTTTCCTTTAAAAAACGGATCTGGATGGGAGGCGTCTGCCTTTCCCTCGCAGTCCTCTGCGGCTGTTACATCGGCTATAAAACAGAACATTATGTGACGGAAACCTGGGAACAGAAAGGAAGCTACCGCAACGGCTATCTTTTGAATTTTGTCTTGAGCATCCGGGATTCTTTCGTGCGCGCCCCGGAAGGCTATTCTGCCGGAGCAGTGGCGGCCTTGGAAGCGAGATACAAAAAGACAGGCGCGGACGCGGCTCCGGGGGAGAAACCTGCCATAATCGTGGTGATGAACGAATCTTATGCGGATTTAAGCGTGGTGGGAAACTACTATGCCAATCAGGAGCCGGCTCCGTTTTACCAGTCCCTCACAGAAAACACGTTAAAGGGTTACGCCCTTTCTTCTGTGTTTGGAGCAAAGACTCCGAATTCAGAGTGGGAATTTCTGACAGGCGGCTCTATGGCCTTTCTTCCCAGCGGTTCTGTGGTGTATCAGCAATATCTCTCGGATGAGCCTGCTTCCATGGTGTCAGAGCTGAAAAACATCGGTTATACCTGTGTGGCGATGCATCCCTATTACGAGGAGGGATGGAGCCGCGGCAGGGTTTATCCTGACCTGGGATTTGATGAGGCTTATTTTCTTGAGGATTTTGACCAGAACGCGGTGCTGCGGGAATACATAACGGACCGGCAGCTATATGAAAAAATCATTCGGAGGTTCGAGGAAAAAGTGGAAGGGGAAGACTTGTTCCTTATGGCTGTCTCCATGCAAAACCATGGCGGATATACGGAAAAATATGAGAATTTCAAGGAGGAGATCCGCCTGCTCGGACCGGATTACCCTGACGTCAGCCAGTATCTGTCCCTGATCCATGAGAGTGACAAAGCCCTGGAATATCTGATCTCCTACTTTGAGCGGGTGGACGAACCGGTGGAGATCGTCTTTTTTGGGGATCATCAGCCGAGCTTATCCTCCAGCTTCTATCCCTATCTCAACGGCAAAGGCCTTTCCAGGCTCACGCTAAAGGAACTGGAGGCTCTTTATACGGTGCCGTTTTTCATCTGGACCAATTATGAGAGCCGCGGGGAAGAGGGGATCCTGACAAGCCTGAACTTTTTGTCCACGCTGGCATTGCAGCAGGGAGGCATCCCTCTTTCCCCGTATCATCGGTTTCTGGCAGATCTGATGGAGGAAGTGCCGGCGATAAACGCGAGAGGATATTACTCAAAGTCGGCGGGGAAATTTAAGCATGTAGAGGACGCATCCGGCGGGGAGGCGGAGTGGCTCTCCGATTATGAGGTCCTGCAGTATAACGCGATGTTCGGCAGGAAAGAAAAAAGCGAGGTGTTTTTTCCCTGCCTAAAATAAATCTTTTCTGCGGCGGCGCGCCGGACGCGCAAGAGCGGAGCGCAAAACCTTGCGTTTCCGCAAACTGTGATTGTTTAACCCTTCCATGAAGAAAAAAAATAATATTTTTTACCACAGCCATCCTGTAAAATATGAGTATTGACATGAAAGACATCCTCCAAAGCACCAGAACATAATAGCTCTTCCGGAGTACCGCACGCTTTCAGCCTCCCATTATCCATCAGGACAATTTCCTCTGCATACTGCAGGGCATGATTCAGATCATGCAAAACCACTACCACTGTTTTGCCCCCTCTTGTCAGCCGTTTCAGCATTTCCATAAGCTCTATCTGTGCAGACAGATCAAGATAGGTCGTTGGCTCATCTAACAGTAGTACCTGCGCATCCTGTACCAATGCCATTGCCAAATATGCCCTCTGCTTCTCACCCCCTGACAATTCTGAAACAGGCTTATCCTGAAGTTCGCTGATTCTCATGTCTTCCAATGTCCGGATCACCATTTCTTCATCCCTTTTTGTATAATGTCCCGGATACGCAAGATAAGGAAAACGACCATGCAAGGCCATTCTGAAAACAGAGATATTCGTATCGTTCCGGCTCTGCGGCAAGTAGGCAATCTGTTTTGCCATCTCTTTGCCCGTCCATTGTCCCAACGGTTTTCCTTCCAAGCAGACACAGCCATCTTCTACAAATATCTGCCCCGTTATGGATTTCAAAAGAGTGCTTTTCCCGCTCCCGTTTGGCCCCACAATTGCCGTCAGCCTGCCCTCCGCCACTTCCCAGCTTATGTCTCTGATTACCGCTTCTTTCCCATATCCTGCACAAAGCCTTTCACATTTGATCATGTCTTTTTTCTCCTCTTTTGTCTAAGAAGTAAATGCAAAAAGAATGGCGCTCCTACGAAAGCCAGCAGAATACCGGTAGGCATCTCATAAGGGGACCACAGTGTTCTGGCAGCCAAATCACACACCATAACCAAAAAAGCTCCAAACAGTACACAGAAAGACAGCATATACCGGCACTCTTCCCCCACTATCCTGCGTGATATATGAGGGGAAATTAAACCAACAAATCCCAATAAGCCTGCAATACTGACAGCTGCCCCTGCCAGCGCCGCCGCCAAAAGCAGGAATAGGAATCGAAAAAAAGCTGCATTCAGCCCTACCGAATACGCCACCGTTTCTCCCAAAGCCAAAACTTCCAATTCCTTTTCCAACAGTAACACTGTCACCGTAACCAGTATGATCAATATTCCTGCGGGAATCAAGACTTTGACATTCACAGAAGCAAAACCCCCCAGACGGAATCCATAAGTGCTTGTCAGCGTGTCATCCCAAAAAATATGCACTGTATCAGCCATTGCATTTAACAGGCTATTCACGCATACGCCTGCCATGATCAGTGTCATTCGAGAGGCGTCTCTCCTCCTTGCCAGAGTATAAATAAATAACATCGCTCCAAATGCGCCGATAAAAGCCGTAAACGGTATGGCCTGATAGGAATATGGAAAAAGTGCGCTGCACAGGACAACGGCCAGCCCTGCCCCTGCATTGACGCCGATAATATTAGGACCAGCCAAAGGATTCTGCATTACATTCTGTATCACTGCTCCTGAAAGAGCCAGCCCGCTTCCTGCCAGAACGCAGGCCGCCATTCTCGGTATCCTCACATGAACAAGAATATGTTTGTATTCTGTTTTTCCATTGCCCTTTAGTACATGGAATATATCTGCGGGGGGAATATTTACCGCACCCACGGATACATAGATAAAACACAGCAGCATACTGGACAGGAAAAGAATAAAAATCAATTTTGCAGCATACGTTCTGTTCATGGCAATTCCTGTTCGGGATAAAGGATATCTGCTAACATGCGATAGCTTTCTCCCCATCTCTGATTTGGTTTATTATGAAACAAATTCTGCGGAAGGATATGATAACGCCCTTCCTGTACTGCCGTCAGGCCGTTCCATGCAGGGCTGTCTGTAAGCAGCTCTTTTGCGCTTTCCAAACCCGCCTCCTCATCCCCCATTACGGTCAGGAATATATAATCCGGATCTGTTTCCAAAATAACTTCCATGCTCAGATCGTTAATCAGGCGCTGCTCACCATCCGCAATATTAACGCATCCCAATGCTTTCAGCATCTCTCCTGTCATACTGTCGCTTCCTTTTGCCTTTATTCCGCTAGAATAAGATCTTAAAAAGAGAACTGTCGGATGGGAATCATCCTGTCTTGTAAGCTGTTCGTCAATGGCTTCCGCCACAGAAACGCCATATTCCTTGTAACAGTCACTCCGTCCTGTCAACTCCGTAAAAAACTTCAACACCTTTAAATAATCCTCAAACGTTTCCACAGAAATGCAGACTGTTTTTATTCCCATATCCTGCAGCTGTTCCCGAATGGCTGTCTGCCCTTCTATATCAGCGGACAGCATGGCTACTTGGGCACCCGATGATAAAAGGACTTCCAAATTGGGATTTTTTAAAGAACCGGCATTCACCGTAGTATCATCAATGCCAATCTCCCTGTCATCATCGAAAGCATCTTCTGTAACAACATGCGGTTTTCCCCCTGCCAAAAACCATATTTCTGCATAACTGCCGCTGAGTACGGCGACTTTTACCGTTCCCTCTGAGATGCCTTTTCTTTCTTCTTCCGTAAATTCTATTGTATTTCCCAGCGCATCCTCATAAACCAATGCAGAATCTTCCGAATCCGAGGCATAGTTCGTCGTATTGTTTTCTACCATGCCGCAGCCTGCCAATGTCACACACATACTGATCATCAAGACAATTTTTTTCATCACTTTTCCGATCCTGCTTGAGTTCATCCTGCTTTGTCTTTCCTGCAGATCTTTATACATACTGAATCTCCTCTTTGGAAACCTCTGCATGGTTTTTTATCCTGAATGCATTCAATACCGGATGCTCCCTGTCCTGCAGGGACAAAATCAGATAATCGGCGCCTGAATCATGGGCAAGTCTTTTATCCTCCTCGGAAGGTCTCGAAGGGGACTGCGGATGTGAATGCCAGTTTCCAAACATTTCATATCCTTTTGCCCGTATATCCTTTATCGCTGCCAGTTGCTCCTCCGGTTTCATGCTGAAATGTTCCTCACTTGCGTCGGCATTCGTAAGCAGATAAACTTCCTTCACTGCCTTTATCCCATCTTCTACCACTCCTGCAATCAGTCCGCATGCTTCATTTGGCAATTCCTTTACCGCATGGTCTATCATCTTCTGATAATCGCTTTTTGTTAGCTGCAACATATTGATAACCGTACTCCTTTTAGCTTATTTCATATCACACTCTGCCTGTTCGTAGTCAACCAGCTCCGTAATCGTTGGATGTTCGCCGCATACTGCACAATTATGGGTATCCTTCGGAAGCTTGATCTTATGGAAGTCCATAGTAAGCGCATCATAAGTTAAAAGGCTTCCAGTCAGAAGATTCCCCTTACCGATAATATATTTTACGGCTTCCATTGCCTGAAGGCTCCCGATCACGCCTCCCATTGCGCCGATTACTCCCGCCTGCTTACAGGTCGGTACCGCATCTTTGGGCGGCGGGTTTTTGAACACGCAGCGATAGCATGGTCCCTGTCCCGGCACATAAGTCATAAGCTGCCCCTTAAAACGTATGATTCCCGCATGTGAGAACGGTTTCTTCTCCATGACACAGGCATCGTTAATCAGAAATTTCGCAGGAAAATTGTCGGTTCCGTCAAGAATGAAATCATATTCCCTGATCAGATCACTGATATTTTCCGATGATACGAAAGTGCGGTATGTATTGACCTTGACATCCGGATTCAGCCGTGCGATCGTCTCCTCCGCCGACTTCACTTTCGCCTTTCCGATATCTTCCGTACCGTGGATAATCTGCCTTTGCAGATTGGACAGATCCACCTCATCTGCATCCGCAATCCCAATAGTGCCTACACCTGCTGCCGCCAGATACATTGCCGCAGGCGCTCCGAGGCCTCCCGCCCCGATAATCAGGACTTTTGCCTCCAGTAACCTTTTCTGTCCCTTTGCGCCTACTTCCTTCAAAATGATATGCCTGGAGTACCGCTCCATTTGTTCATCTGTCAATGCCATTAACATCCACCTCCCATGAAATAAAGGAATTCTACATTGTCTCCTTCTTTTAAAACGGTATTTGCCACAGCGCCAGATGCCACAAATTCCTCATTGACAGACACGGTGATATATTCCGGTGTTTCCACTTCTTCCAATTCAATTAACTCCGGAAGTGTCAAACCTTCCTTTACTTCCTTTTTCTCTCCTGCCACTGTAATTGTCATTTTCCTGCTCCTTTCTCATCCAGCCACTTTGTCAGTTCACTCTTTTTTTGAATGCCGTTTTTTCTATCCAGCTCCTTCCCGCTTCTGAATAAAATCAATGTCGGGGCACTCATGACCTGATACTCCTCCGTCAGCTTTTCCTCAAAATTGACATTGGCTTTATAAACGGAAACCGTTCCCGCATATTCTTCTTCGATCTCGCTGAGTACCGGCGACATTCTCTTACAGGGAATGCAACTGTCCGAATAGAATTCAAGCAATACAAGTCCTTCCGCCTGCTTTACTTTTTCAACAAAATTCGTTTCACTGATCCTTTCCGCCATTAGTCTTCCTCCACCTTTTTTACATAAAGGGTGTAAGTTCCATCCTGATTATCTTCTAATTTTAAAACCTGGTGTCCCTCCTCCTTCATGCTTCTCGGCACATTCTGTACCGGTTCTCCATCATTCATGCGGATAGCCAGGATTTCCCCATCCTCCAGCTCATCCAAGCTGACCTTTGCCTTTACAAAGGTCAAAGGACAGACCTTATCGGTTATATCCACTTCTGCATCTGCTTTAATATCAGCCATTGTTGTACGCCTCCTTTATCGCTTCTCTGAAATTTTCTTCTCCTACTCTCTGCAGAGTAAGACGGAATCGCTCTCCCGGATCAGCATTTTCCTCAAAAAACCGAATTGCTGCATCTGCTACGCGAAACAGTGCTTCTTTGTCTCTGATGATCGGAATGATATTTTCCCCTTTGTAGATTTTATTCCCGAACAGCCCGCCGAAAGAAACGATATAACCGCTCTCGCCCTTCCACGCATCCGTAGGGCACGATTTTACACATCTTCCGCAGTTATTACACCTGTCCCTGTCGATGGCGATTCCATCCTCAGTCGCTGTCAACGCATTTTCCCTGCATACTTTCACGCATACGCCGCAGTTAATACAGGATTGCCTGTCATAAGAAACAATCATGCCGCCCTTCACACCAAGATCGTTTTCTTCTGCTTTCAGACAATTATTCTGGCATCCGGTAACGCCGAATTTGAACTTATGGGGCAGCTCCCTTCCAAAATAGCGTGCATCCAATTCCTTTGCCAATGTATAAGTATCGATACAACCGCTCGGGCAGATTTCTGATCCCTGGCAAGCCGTGACAGTTCTGACCCTTGGTCCGCAGACTCCCGGCCTTACACCTCCGTCTGCCAGTTCCTTCCTGACTTTCTCTATATCCTCAAAACGGATGAAAGGTATCTCTGCTCCCTGCCGCGAGGTCATATGCACATATCCGTGTCCATATTTCTCTGCAACTTCCGCCACAGCCCTGATATTCTCCGCCGTCAGATTACCGCCCACAACCTGTAATCTGAGGGAAAAACAGCCTTTCTGTTTCTGCCGCATGAAACCGCCCTTTTTCAATGCGGCATAATCAATTTTTTCTGCCATAATCCTCCTCCTTCATTTGATTGATTGCCTGACTGAAATCTTCCTGTAAATCTTCTATATCCTCAATTCCGACACTAACGCGGATCAAATCTTCAAAGACGCCCGCGTTCTCCTGCTCTTTCTTCGTACTGTGCAGACTGATCGTCGATGCCGGATGAATTACCAATGTCCTCGTATCCCCGATATTCGATAATTGGTATGGCAGTTGCAGAGCATTGAGCAGCCGGAAGGCGTTTTCCCTGGAGCCGGTACGGAGCGTAAAAATTGCGCCATAACCTCCATGAAACTGTTCCTTTGCGATCATATGCCACGGGCTTTCCTCCAGTCCGGGATAATTGACCGCAATCTTTGGATAAGATGCCTTGATCCAGAGCGAAAGAGCCGCCGCGTTATCACATTCCCTCTGCATACGGAGTCCTAATGTCTCTAAACCGATCTGATTCAGAAATGCGTTCTGGGGCGAAAGGCAGGCTCCGATATTCCGGAATAAACCGTTTCTTAACTTAGCCATATAGGCGAGAGATCCGAACTTTGCATATTTCTCCAATCCCGGATACCGCTCAAAATTCCATTTGAATTTACCGCTATCTGTTAAAATACCGCTTATCGCAGTGCCGCTTCCATTGATATATTTTGACGAAGAATTGACAACAATATCTGCGCCAAGCTCAATGGGGCGCACCAGATAGGCGGTTGCCGCCGTATTGTCGATAATCAGCGGCAGATCATGCACATGTGCCAGTTCTGAAAGCTTCCGTATATCCGTTACGTCTAATCTGGGATTTCCTATCGTCTCCGCGAAAATAAGTCTGGTGTGTTCATTAATCGCTGTCTCAAAGGCATCCCAGTTGTTATTTTCCACATAAACCGTCCGAATCCCAAACGCTTCCAAATCCCGGAAAAGATCAATACTGCCGCCGTACAGACTCGCGCTTGTCACAATCTCATCCCCGGCTCTTAAAATATTCAAGAACGCATTTGTCAGGGCTGCCATGCCGGATGCGCACGCAAGGGAAGCCGCACCGCCTTCCAAAGCGGTTATTTTTGCTTCCAATGCCTGCACGGTCGGATTCCCAAGCCGAGTGTAAGTGAATCCTGCCGCTCTGTTCGCAAAAATCTTTTCCAGTTCCTCCGCGGATGTATGTTCAAAAGCGCTTACCTGATAAATCGGCACATGGGTCGAACCATATTTGTCATCTCTTTTTACGCCGGAATGTAACAAAGAAGTGTTAAATCTCATTTTTTCTCCTACTATCATAAGGTATCTTCCTGTTTTTTCATCGTTGCTTTTTTCTCAAGCCATGACCACAGCCGATACATCATGGCGCCCCACCCCAAAAACAATATAATCAATATCCACATCGGTGTTTCAGACTGATAAGCATCTCCATTCACATATTTCATAAATTCAGGAATATCTGCATAATAATATGCACCGGCTCCGAAATCCAAACTATCAACCAAACCTAAATGATTTGCCATGCAGTACAAGACCATCCCTAAAATCATTGCCATTCCGATCAGCATTAAGATCCTTGTGCAGGATATCTTACTTTTTTGGTTTTTCATTATTCCTCTCATTCTGCCGCCGTCAGGCGGTCTTTTCATATAAACAATCCCGTTTAGGGCTTAGGCGTTCAGTCAATGGCTTCTGTTTTAATCAAAGAGCAAGGTTCGGCAAAGGGAAAAATCTGCCTGATAACAGAAGGTATACTGCTGCAAATGTCAGGACGATATTAAACAATTGCCCTACCACATAAAGCGCCAATGGCTTGCCACCCTGAAACTGTTGCTTGATTTCCTTAAAGTTCGTGTCCAGCCCGATACTTGTAAACGCCAGCACAAACGCCCAGTTTTTATACTGATCCAGCACAGTGTTGATGGCGGAGACCGCTTCGTTCCCCGCTGATGGAAGAACTATGAAAGATGCGATCAAGGATGCCGCAAAAAATCCGAGAATAAACTTCGGAAAGCGATACCATATTTCAGCAGCGCTCACTTTTCCCGCAGCACCTCCTTTGTCCTTTTCAACATGTGTGGTAAAGAAGATTGCCACCGCAAAGGCGATAAAACCAATCAAACTATTCTGAATGGACTTCACCAAAACCGCAACAGTCTGTGCCGTTTCCCCAAGCGCTGTACCCGCAACCGTAACGGCACCGGTCGAATCAATGGTTCCGCCGATCAAGGCACCGCCCATTACTTCTCCCAGACCAACAGCTTTGATAATAACAGGCTCAAATACCATCATCAGGACTGTGAAGATAATGGAAATGGATACCGCCATTGACAAATCTGTCTTTTTTGCCTTGCTTGTCGCCCCGACTGCGATTGCCGCGCTGGTGCCGCAGACACTTGTTGCAGTTGATAATGTAATGACAAGCGGCTTATTGTCTATTTTTAATATCCTTGTGCCAAAAAACCACATGAATATAATAACAATTGGTGTTACAGCCCACGCTATGCCAAGCCCGTACAATCCAAAATTGATGATATTGGAAAAAAGGACTGAGAATCCCATAATGACCAGTCCAACCTTAATATAAAATTCCGTCTGTACAGCTGGTTTCAACCAATTGGGAACTCCTACTGTATTGGATATCAGCAGCCCGACTATGATGGCCCAGAATGCCCATTCCAGATATCTGTTCATCGTATATTCCGCACTGATCAGGCGAACCAGAACCGCAAGTACAAACAATCCCAAAAATGCTGGTATATACTTCTTAACAGAAATACCCCGGAACACATTCCCGACACCAAAAAGTATGCCGAGTACCAATATTGTCAAAAGCAGTTTCCCAAAAAATCCTGCAGTCAGCTGTTCCAGCAGGCTTGTTCCATTTCCCCATGTTCCAAATTTGGCAGCGCTAAAATCATACGCATCTGTTAAAACACCAACCGCGCCGATAAAAATCACAGCAAAACCGATCCAGACTGCCAGCCAGTCCTCTTTTTTCCATAAATCACTCCACTGGAACTTGTCAGCTGTTACCAATTCTCCGGCAGCCGCCGAAGCAGTCACATTCTCCTCATTCATAATTTTCTCCTCCTGCTTAAATCTCTTTCCTCGTACATGCAATTTTCTGTCTTTTTACCTCTTTTCCTGCCCGATCGTCAGTGTGCAAGGCTTTTCAGCGCTTTTACAAGCGCATCAATATCTTCCGGTGAATTATAAAGCGCCAAGGTGGGCCTTACAACACTTTCCAGACCGAAACTGCGCAGAATCGGCTGTGCGCAATGATGCCCTGTTCGGACTGCAATTCCATATTGGTTCAGATACTCACCCACCCTTTCATTGGGCACACCATCCAATATAAAGGACAATGCGCTCGCCTTATCAGTTGCCGTCCCGATGATATGAAGACCTTTAATCCGGGACATTTCCCTTGTGGCATACTGCAGAAGTTCATGTTCATGGCGATTTATCGCATCCATTCCGATACTGTTTAGATACTCCAAGGCAGCGCCTAGGCCTACTGCATCTGCAATGCTTGCCGTTCCCGCTTCAAATTTGTTGGGAGCGGGGTTATAAATTGTTCTCTCGAATGTAACATCCGCGATCATGTTTCCGCCGCCATGGTAGGGCTTTGCAGCCTCCAGAACTTCCTTTTTCCCATATAGGACGCCTATGCCTGTGGGAGCGAATATCTTATGTCCGGAAAAGACAAAAAAGTCTGCGTCAAGCGCGCTGACATTGACCGGGATATGGGCGGCTGACTGTGCGCCGTCAATTAAAATCCTTACCCCATGCCTGTGCGCGATTGCAATCAACTCCTGCACCGGCGTTATCGTTCCAAGCGTGTTAGACACATGTGTTGCCGATACAAACTTTGTATGCTTTGTAAACAGCTTTTCGTATTCCGACAGAATAATCTGCCCGCTCGCATCTACCGGCGCTACCTTGATAACCGCCCTTGTTTCCTGCGCAACCAGCTGCCATGGCACGATATTGGCATGGTGTTCCAAAAGAGTGACGATAATTTCATCCCCCGGGTTCAG
The DNA here is from genome assembly GCA_964486485.1 of uncultured Roseburia sp. GTDB lineage: Bacteria > Bacillota > Clostridia > Lachnospirales > Lachnospiraceae > Roseburia. The sequence goes on from CAZAMD010000016.1 coordinate 27,354, forward strand.
GTACTGCTTTACATAGGCATGTGCCGCCAGATTGATCCCTTCCGTTGTACCGCGCACAAAGATAATATTATCCTTATCCGGCGCACCGATAAAATCCGCCGTGATCTGCCTTGCCCCTTCATACGCATCTGTGGAGCGCGCCGCAAGTTCATGTGCGCCCCTATGTACATTGGAATTCTCATGCTGGTAAAAATAGCTTAACCGATCAATCACGGCTTTCGGTTTCTGTGTTGTCGCCCCATTGTCCAGCCACACCAGATCATGTCCGTTTACTTTCTCCGACAAAATAGGGAAATCTCTACGGATATCCTCTAAGGACTTTGTGCCCACAATAATACCGCTGTTTTTCGTAAACTGGGTTCCTGCGGCATTGTTATTCTGCGTATGGTTCTTATTACCCTGCGCAGCCCTGATCTCCCGGCTTCCCGCTGCCTCCTGCTGTGATAATACTGTGGGCGAAAAGCTCAATGTCTCTTCCTGTGTGACAGAGGACAGCTGCTCATATCCGATTACCTCATTTAAAATCTTCAGATAATCCTGTTCCCCAGGCACGTTCTTCCCCAGATAATCCTCCGCTTTCGCAGCTGCCGTGTATAAAACAGCAGTATCACCGTCTTTTAGAAGTCTGTCTATTCCTTCTCCGCACGCCTGTACATCAAATTCAGGGAAATAGGCGTTTGCCCACTCTTCCACTTGGGCGGCACTCGGAAGACCGGGCGGAAGAATGTCCTGATATCTGCTATCATAGGATTTATCAATACTCATGATATTCACCTACCTCTACATCTTCCAGTACTGCAATCGCGTCATCCGCAAGAATAGCAGCTGAGCAGTATAAAGATAGCAGATAGGATGCAACTCCCTTATCATCAATCCCCCTGAACCTTACAGACAGTCCTCTTGACTGTTCGTTCTTCAGACCTGCCTGATACAGCCCAACTACGCCGCGCTTCGCCTCTCCGGTACGGATTAACAGTATATTCGTTTTACCGCTCTGGCTCTTCGGGTTTTTGAGTCCGTCAACGAGCAGTTTGTCAGTAGGAATCAGCGGAATACCTCTCCACAGGATAAAGGTACCTCCTGCAATATTAGCCGTAACTGGCGGAACTCCCCTCTTTGTGCATTCCCTCTCAAAAGCTGCGATTGCTCTCGGATGAGCCAGGAAGAAAGATGGTTCCTTCCATACCTTGGCAATCAGCTCATCCAGATCGTCCGGTGTAGGCGCGCCTGTGCGCGTCTGGATCCTCTGTGCATCAGACACATTTTTCAAAAGTCCGTAATCATCGTTGTTGACCAGCTGGCTTTCCTGCCTCTCACGAAGGCTTTCAATCGCAAGTGCCAGCTGTTCCTGCACTTGATCATAAGGCGAGCTGTAAACATCCTCAACAGCCGTATTTACATTTAAAATGGTCGAAATGGAATTCAGGCGGTATTCCCGCGGTTCCGCTTCATATTCCACATATCCCTGTGGAATGATATCTGATTTCTTTGTCTGGCTGCACAAAACATCCAGGGGCGTATCTCCTTCCACTACCTTATTTACACGGTAGATTCCTGTTTCAAGCCCCTTAAACTCCAGTAACTTTGTCAGCCACCTTGGAGTGATTGACGCATACTGCGGCCTTGTTTTGGTTACATTGGCAAGGTTATAAGCTGCCTGTACTCCCAATGCGTTAATTGCCCTTTCTTCGTTTGCCATTATAATGACCTCCTTTTTTTATTGTCATTTATTATGTACATCTGCATTTGGATCATTTCAAAATGCAAATGCTACAACCACGCTCCCTCGTTTGAGAAAATGATATTACGGGCTGCCTCCATTCCGCCTTTCAGGTTGTACATCGGTCCTTTATATCCCGCCTCACGCAAGGTATTGATTGCAAGAATGCTTCTTTTTCCTTCCCTGCATATAAAAATCGTATCTATATCCGGATTCAGTTCTTTCTGCCGCCTTGCCAGCTGTCCGATCGGGATCACGATAGCATTGGGAAAACGCACAATTGCACGCTCATGCGGCTCCCTGACATCAATAATTGTCAGTTCTTCCCCGCGTTCAATCCTAGCTGCCAGTTCATCTGCCTCGATTCCTTCTACAGGAATCTCTCCTTCTTCCTGTCTCAACCCACAAAAATCCTCGTAGTCAAAATCTTCTACCTGAAAAATGGCAGGTGTTTTTCCGCATATAGGGCATTTTGCATTTTTTTCAACCCTTATTTTTTTCGTGACATTGTTCCATGTATCAAAAATGAACATTTCTCCGACCAGCGGATCCGCCCCGCCGACAATCAGTTTCAGTACTTCATTCGCCTGAGTACTTCCGATAATACCCGGCAAAGCGCTGATCACACCACCCTGCGCGCAGGACGGCACCAGTCCGCCCGGCGGCGGCGCCGGAAACTGACAGCGCAGGCACGGCCCCTTAACCGCGTCATACACCGTGACATATCCCTCAAACTGATACATTGCGCCGAACACCACCGGTTTTCCATGCAGGGCACATACATCATTGATCAGATAACGCGCTGCATAATTATCCGTAGCATCCACAACCACATCATAGTCCGTGACAATGGACTCAATACCTGCGGCATCCAGTTTTACATGATAGGTTTCCACTTTCACAAGCGGATTGACGGAACGTATGGAATCCTTGGCCGATGCCACTTTCGGACGGTTGATATCGCGCGTGCCATGAAGAATCTGGCTTTGCAGATTGGTGAGCGCCACATCATCAAAATCAGCAATTCCAATGCTTCCCACGCCTGCTGCACCCAGATACAATGCAACCGGTGAACCAAGTCCTCCTGCGCCAACGATCAGCACTCTGGCCGCTTTTATCCGTTTCTGTCCCTTCACGCCGATCTCGCGGAGCATAAGATGTTTACCGTATCGATCGATTTCTTTATCATCCAGTTTGATTTCTTTCCGCCTTTCCTCTGGTATGATGCTTTCGGTCGCTGCGCCCCCGGCAATCACCGGGAGCAGCAGGATCTCATCGCCTCTGTCCACCTTTGTCTGTAACCCCTCCGCCTCATTTATATTTATGTCATTCACATACACGTTTACAAAAGGTCTTAAGCGCTTCTCCTCATCAAATAATGCATTTCCGATTTCTGGATATTCCTTTACTAACGCATTCAGAACCGCCTCAACCGATCGGCCTTCCAGTTCAAGCTTTGCCTTCCGGTTCGTAAATGAATGCAATGTGGCTGCTACCGACACTCTTACTGCCATTTGATTTCCTCCCTGATTTCTTGTTTACATAATCTCACTTTTCTTCCATGAATGAATCATCTCCGTTGTGAAGTGACTAGCCATGCAGCCATGAGCAAAACTCTACATATTCAGTATTTATGCGGTTTTGCGAGGCATGGCAGACCTCTTTATCACTCTCAGAACCTTTGGTTCTGTATTTATAGAAACGATCAGCTCCATATGGTATCATCAGATTGTCAAAATCATGGTGTTTTGCTCATATCTGCAGTCGTTTTCCTACTAATCCAATATGAATTATATGTTTTATTTATGATACTATACTCTTCCCTATTTATTCTTGTCAAGACTTTTTTATTTTCTGCTGCTTTTGACTGCCCGCCATCAGGATGACAGCCGGCTGTCATTCTGTGCAGCAGTTTAGCTGTCCTTGACGGGTGGATGGCAGCCTCGTATCACGCCATGCTGATGTTGTCTGTCATCATACCCCCATATAAAGCAGGCAAATTCCTTTGCAGCTGCGGTTACTGCCGCATTCCTTTTCTTACCGCGCCTTATTATTTTTAAGTCAGCTTTATGGTCATCCCTCATCCGCATAGGATATCGCAGAATACTTTTCATTTCCTATCCATCCATCAATCTGCTCAAAAAACAGGATGGATGAACACTTTGGCTGAAGATGTTCTTTTTCAATTACAGTTTGCGGAAGCTCAAGAGTCAGGATAAAAGTACTTATTTTGTAAATAAGGTGTATCCAATTTTTCAATATACGGATTTGCGAAAGGATTTGATAGACAGGGCACGCCGCATGGCCTTAGCGAAAAAGAGCAACCATGAGTGGCAGAATATGTCAGATGAAGAGATGTTATTATCACTGATTTGATTGAATCTTATGATCGTTTGGTTATGGAGGATTCCAGCGACGGTTCTGAAGGCTTGGAAAGTATACAGAGTATCAGTGCAAGAGATAAGATTTTGAGAGGGATTGTGGCAAATATGCTGGCGCACCGTGATTTAAAACAGCGCTTCTGTGGATAAAACTGCGGAAACTCAAGGCAAAACAGATTGACAGAAATAGTGAAATATATTATCATTTTACCGTGGTAAAATGAAAAAGCGGCAAGCATTCATGGGACCGCGAAAGAAGAAAGCAGACAGAGTTTTGCAGGAATGAGGAGACATTATGAAAGAGAAAAGAAGCAGCTTTACAGGAAGCATCGGATTTATCATGGCGGCGGCGGGAAGCGCCATCGGGCTTGGGAATCTCTGGAGATTTCCATATTTAGCCGCGCAGCATGGCGGCGGTATTTTTATCCTGGTATACTTGGCGCTGGCGCTGACGTTTGGTTTCACAATGCTGGTGACGGAGATTGCCATCGGGAGAAAGACGAAGCTCAGTTCGATCATGGCGTATAAAAAGCTGGATAAGCGCTTTGCGTTCTTAGGCTATCTGGCGTTTCTCGTGCCTTTGATCATTCTGCCGTATTACAGTGTCATCGGCGGGTGGGTGCTCAAATATGTGGCGGTTTTTTTTACCGGTCAGGGGAAAGAGGCGGCAAATGACAGCTTTTTTTCGGGGTATGTCGGAAGTACGGCATCTCCTCTCATTTATTTCCTGATTTTTTTTGTGGCGACCATGCTCGTCATCATCTGCGGCGTAGAGAAAGGCATCGAGCGTGCCAGCAGATTCCTGATGCCTGTCTTATTTGTGATCACAATCGGGGTCTGCATCTATGTCATTACGATTCCCGGTTCGGGAGAAGGGATTAAGTACTACCTGCTGCCGGATTTTTCTAAGTTTTCGATCAAGACGGTGTGCGCTGCCATGGGCCAGCTCTTCTTTTCCATGAGCATCGCGATGGGAATCATGGTATCCTACGGATCTTATGTAAAAGATGAGGTGAATCTAGCCAAGGCGGTCAATCATATTGAGATTTATGACACGCTGATCGCATTGCTGGCAGGTTTTATGATCATTCCGGCAGTTTATGTGTTCAGCGGAGAGGAAGGACTGAAAGCCAGCGGCGTCGGTCTGATGTTTATGACGCTGCCGAAGGTATTTGCCTCCATGCCTATGGGAAATATCATCGGGACATGTTTCTTTGTATTGGCGCTTGTGGCGGCATTGACAAGTTCCATTTCCATTATGGAGGCGACGGTTTCCATGGCGATGGATCGCTTTAAGATATCGCGCAGAAAGGCGGCCGTCATCATTTTCCTGATCAGTATCGTGCTGGGCGTCCCCTCCTCCTTGGGAAATGGCGCATGGTCGGACATCAAACTGTTGGGCATGGATTTCCTGACATTTTTTGACTTTATCGCGAACAGCATTCTGATGCCTGTCGTAGCATTCGGAACCTGCGTGCTGATAGGATGGGCAGTGGGGACCAAGGTGATCGAAGACGAAGTCACCAAAAACGGAGAGAAGTTTCCGCGTCTTGCCGTATTCCGTGTGATGATCAAATATATCGCGCCGGTCTGCATGGTGGTGATCCTGCTGTTTTATACCTTGTCACAGTTTGGCATCATTTCCGTGTAAAAAATCAGGACGCAGCCGCCTTTGGGAGAAACGGCAGTCCTGCGGCTTGTGGCGACGCGCAAAGCCCCCAGGGGGAAGGCGCCTGACGGCGGCAGAATGGAAAATAAAGAAGCGTCCATGGGGCGGATCAAAGCTTTGGGAGAGGCAACATCTGATATGAGAGGGAATATCTGATATGAGAGAGAAAATCGATACGGTGATATTTGATATGGATGGCACGGTGCTTGATACGCTCGAGGATTTAAGGGACGCGCTGAATGCCGCGTTGACAGCGCATCATATGCCGGAGAGGACGATCGAGGAGGTGCGGGCGTTTGTGGGAAACGGAGTGCGCCGCCTCTTAGAGCTTTCCGTGCCGGACGGATGCCGGAATCCGGAATTTGAATCCGTTTTCGCAAAATTCGGGGAATATTATGCCATTCACTGCCGCGATCACACAAAGGCCTACCCAGGCATTCTGCCGCTGCTTCGGGAATTGGAGAAAGAGGGCTATGCGCTGGCGATTGTCTCCAACAAAGTCGATTCGGCGGTAAAAGAGTTGAACGAAAGCTACCTTGCGGGGATTGTGAAAGCGGCGATCGGAGAGGCGGAGGGGATGGCCAGGAAACCGGCGCCGGACATGGTGGAAAAAGCTTTGAAAGCGCTTGGAAAGACGCGGGAATCCGCGGTCTATGTGGGAGATTCCGAGGTGGATCTCATGACGGCGAAAAATGCGGGATTGCCCTGCATCTCCGTTCTTTGGGGCTTCCGGGAGAGGAGCTTTTTAGAGGAACACGGGGCAGAGTGGTTCGCGCGGGAGCCGCGGGATATTCTGCCCTTGCTGAAACGGATTCCGCAGGCTTAGGAGCTTGGAAAGGAAAGAAGCGCGGGAAGGAGAGGCTATGAAAAAGGGAATGCTCGTCCGCACAGGGATCGCCATGATATGTCTGGCAGGGTGCGGGAGGAACGGCGGGGATGCTTCCCAGGGGACAGAAAGTCCGCGGGAGGGATCGGAAAATGCGTATGAAGTAGAAATGATCCAGTTCCGCAAAGATGGATTATGTGATATCAGCTATCCGCAGATCAGCGGCTGGGAGCAGGAGGAAAAACAGCGGGAATGGAATGTTGTTTTTGAGAATTTTGCGGAACAGGCAGCGGCGAACCTCGGGGAGAATGACAGCGCGGATGTCATGTTTACCGTGGAAGAGCAGACGGGAGAGCTGTTGTCGCTGTCCGTCCGCAGCGCTTATCATTACGAGGGAGGCGTCCACCCGAGCGCATCGCTGCAATCCTTTAATATCGACATGCAGACGGGGGAAAAGGTGTATTTTGCGGACATGGCAGATCCCGAAAAGACAGCGGAGCTTCTCTTTAACGGAACAGATGGATATACCGTCCTTGACACGCAGCTTACCATGAAGGATATCCTGGAGTACAACTATATCCTGATGGAGCCTGCGGAAGAATCCTTAGAAAACAGTTTAAAGCATTTTGACCGGGAAGCGGAGGAGTATGGTGAAAACGAGACCATGGGATATTCTTTCCGGCGGGATGGCAGGGTTTGCCTGATATTCTATGTCAGCCACGCCATGGGAGATTACGCGGTTGTCCAGCTAGAGGGATAGGCGCTCCGCCTGTCTCCGGGGAACTCCGGAAAGCATCTGGCTGCCCTGAGAAATGGCGGGAGCTTCTCATGATCCCGAAAAAAGGATTTTTGATTTTTATGAAATTTGCCTATTGATTATTTAGCGCAATTGATATATGATAAGACTGTTATATGACTGACGGATTAAGTGGGGAAACCACATGGAGTATAACGATAGGATGCCGACCGTCTGGGCGAAAGACCTGGGCAGTAGGCTTTTTTTATGCACTTATACTTTCCAGGAATGAAAATCTGAACAAAAACGATGGTTTCATAAGGGAGGAAGAGCTATGCAGAAAGAATGGAGAGAGTTTAACGGCGGCATATGGGAAAAAGAGATCAATGTAAGGGACTTTATCCAGAAGAATTATACGCCCTATGACGGGGACGGTTCTTTCCTGGAGGGTCCCACCGAAGATACTTCAGATCTGTGGAAGGAAGTGCTGGAACTTTCAAGGCAGGAAAGACAGGCGGGCGGCGTGCTGGATATGGACACCAAAACGATTTCCACCATCACATCGCACGCTCCCGGATATTTAGATAAAAAGAAAGAAAAAATCGTAGGCTTCCAGACAGACAGGCCGTTCAAACGCTCCCTGCAGCCGTATGGCGGCATTCGCACGGCAATGAAAGCATGCGAGGACAACGGCTATACGGTGGATCCGGAGGTGGCGGAGTATTTCACTGTCCACAGAAAAACCCACAATGCGGGAGTGTTTGATGTCTATACGCCGGAGATGAGGGCCTGCCGTTCCTCCCACATCATTACCGGTCTGCCGGATGCCTACGGGCGGGGGCGGATCATCGGTGACTACCGGCGGGCAGCGCTTTACGGAGTGGACCGTCTGATCGGGGATAAGGAAGAACAGTTAGATTCAACGCCAGCGACGATGGATTCCGACGTGATCCGGGAGAGAGAGGAACTGTCGGAGCAGATCCGCGCCCTCAAGATGTTAAAGGAGCTGGCGGTCATATACGGATGCGACATATCAAAGCCTGCCTCAAACGTATTGGAGGCGACTCAGGCATTATATTTTGCCTATCTGGCAGCGGTAAAGGAGCAGAACGGCGCGGCGATGAGTCTCGGGCGCACATCAACATTTCTGGATATCTATGCTGAGCGTGACTTAAGAGAGGGAACCTTTACCGAGAGAGAGATCCAGGAAATCGTAGACCAGTTTGTCATGAAGCTGCGCTGCGTCAAATTTGCCCGCACGCCGGAATACAACAACATTTTCGCGGGAGATCCTACCTGGGTGACGGAGGCCCTGGCGGGCGTCGGCGTGGACGGCAGGCATATGGTAACGAAGATGTCCTATCGTTACTTAAACACCTTAAATAATATCGGAGCGGCGCCGGAGCCGAACATGACAGTGCTCTGGTCGGTAAAGCTGCCGGAGAGCTTTAAGCGGTTCTGCGCTGAGACATCTATGAAGCATTCCGCCATCCAGTATGAAAACGATGATATCATGCGCGTGGTACACGGAGATGATTATGGCATTGCATGCTGCGTATCCTCCATGCGCATTGGGAAAGAAATGCAGTTTTTCGGCGCGAGGGCCAACCTCGCGAAATGTCTGCTCTACGCCATCAACGGCGGCGTGGATGAGATGAGCGGAAAGCAGGTGGGGCCGAAATACCGGCCCATTACTTCAGAATACTTAGACTATGACGAAGTATGGGAGAAATATAAAGATATGATGAAATGGCTGGCAGGGGTATATGTCAACACGTTAAACATCATTCATTATATGCACGACAAATACTGCTATGAAAAAATCCAGATGGCGCTGCATGACAAAGAGGTAAGGCGCTGGTTTGCCACAGGGATCGCCGGGCTGTCGGTCGTGGCGGATTCCTTATCCGCGATCAGATACGCGAAAGTAAAGCCTGTCCGAGATGAAAACGGCATCGCGGTTGATTTTGAGATAGAGGGGGATTTCCCCAAATATGGAAATGATGATGACAGGGTGGATGAGATCGCCAAAGAGGTGCTGCATACCTTTATCCACTACATAAGGGCAAACCATACCTACCGCGGCGGCATCCCGACCACTTCCATTCTTACCATTACCTCGAATGTATCCTACGGCAAGAACACCGGAGCTACGCCGGATGGGAGAAAGAGAGGCGAGACATTCGCGCCGGGCGCAAATCCCATGCACGGGCGTGACAGCCATGGAGCTGTGGCATCCTTGGCTTCTGTGGCAAAACTGCCCTTTATGGACGCCCAGGACGGGATTTCCAATACCTTTACGATCGTGCCGGACGCCCTCGGAAAAGATGAGGAAGCAGGAAAAGGCAATCTGGTAGCCATGCTGGATGGCTACATGGAAAAAGGCGGACATCACTTAAACGTAAATGTGCTAAACAGAGATACTCTTTATGCGGCTCAGAAACATCCCGAGCGTTACCCGCAGCTTACCATCCGGGTATCCGGCTATGCGGTAAACTTCATCAAGCTTACCAGAGAGCAGCAGGACGAGGTGATAGCCAGGACATTCCATGAGAGAATGTAGGGCGGTTTTGGATCATGCGGAGGACGCGGACAAAGCGTTCTTCGCATTGCATGTTTTCAGGAGAGAAGATGGAAAATTGAAATTTTCAATCCGGGATTTGCGCTGCCGCACAAAGTCCCTTCGATGGAAAGACCGCCTGACGGCGGCGGAATGAGAGGAAAGATGGGAGAAATTCACTCGATAGAAACGTTCGGGACGGTGGACGGACCGGGCGTCCGGCTGGTCGTGTTTTTTCAGGGCTGCCCTATGCGCTGCCAATATTGCCACAATCCTGACACCTGGCTTCCCGGGCATGGAAAGGAAATGGCGGCAGATGAGATAATAGAGCGCTTTGCGCGCAACCGGGCTTTTTACAGGACGGGAGGGATCACCGCCACCGGCGGAGAACCTATGATGCAGATGGATTTTTTGACAGAGCTGTTTTCTAAGGCAAAGGAACAGAAAATCCATACCTGTCTGGACACTTCGGGAATCTGCTTTCCGGGCAGGGAAGAAGAAAGCCGCGGCGCGCGGGAGAGTCTGGAAAAAATCGCCAGCCTGCTGGACGTCACAGATCTCGTTATGCTGGACATAAAGCATATCCGCGAAGAGGAACACAAAAGGCTCACGGGACATTCCAACCGGAACATTCTGGACTTCGCGGGATATTTAGAGGAAAAAAGCGTTCCGGTCTGGATCCGCCATGTCGTAGTGCCGGGCATCACTTTTGAGGAGGGGGCGCTGCGGGAGCTGGGAACATTCATAGGAACCCTCTCAAATATGGAACGTTTGGAAGTCCTGCCTTATCATGCCATGGGAAAAGTGAAATATGACAGCCTGGGCATGGAGTATCCCTTAAAAGATACGCCGCAGCTTGCCAGAGAGGAACTTAGCGGGGCAAGGGCTGCGATCGAATGCGGTATCGGAAGCCGGAACAGTCACTGGTAATTTGCAGGAAACGCGCAAAGAGAATTGCAATTCTTTTGAGAACGTATTATGATATAGATATATGCAGTAAGAAAAGGAGCGAATCATATGAAGATTAGAAATATAACAGATGTGGACGGATTTTTTAAAGTGATTGATTCCTGTGAGGGAAAGGTGGAGCTGATCACCGGAGAAGGGGACCGCTTAAACCTGAAATCAAAACTCTGCCAGTATGTCTCGCTTGCCACCATTTTAAAGATGGATGCGGAGATCTCCGAGCTGGAGCTGGTAGCGTATGAGGCGGAGGATACGGAGAGGATCATCAAATTTTTAATGCGGCAGAATTAAAAAGGCAGACAGGCAGGGCGGAATAAAAATCAAAAACAAGTCAAAACTAAGAAGAAAGAAATCAAGGATGATTTTGAGGACAGATAGAAAAGCATGACAGGGAATGAATTGGGATTTCATCAGATTACAATGGCGGACAGGGAGTGGATGAGCGCGGCATACGCCGCGGATGCCAGAGAAGCCTGTGAATACACCTTTGCCAATAATTTTGTCTGGCGGAATATCTACCAGGCGGAGACTGCCCAGATAGACGGATGCGGAGTGATCCGTTTCAGGCAGGATGGAAAGCTCAGATATTCGTATCCGATCGGGACGGGAGACAAAAAAGCAGTGATTGAAAAGCTGCTTTTTCTTTGCCATGGGGAAAACCAGACTCTCACCCTCTGCCCCTTGGAGGAAAAAGACAAAAAAGAGCTGCAGTCATGGTTTCCCGGCAGATTTTTTGTGCGGGGAGAGCGGGACGATTATGATTATGTTTATTCCAGAGAAAAGCTGGCCACGCTGGCAGGAAAAAAGCTGCACGGAAAACGGAATCATATCGCAAGATTTAAGGACGGGGACGACTGGTCTTACGAGCCGATGACGGCGGAGAACCTGGAGGAGTGCCGCGCCATGACCTACACCTGGATCCGGATGCGCTCCGACAAATGGAATCGAGAAATGGAGCAGGAGATCAGCGTGCTGCATGAGGCTTTCGACCATATGCAGGAGCTGGGGCTTGTCGGCGGCGTTCTCAGGAAAAAGGGGGACATCGTGGCATTTACCATGGGAGAACCGCTAAACGCCGATGTTTTTGTCGTGCATTTTGAAAAAGCATATCCCGAAATGCAGGGGGCATACCCCATGATCAATCAGCAGTTTGTCATACATGCCTGTCAGGCGTACCGTTACATCAACCGCGAGGAGGACACCGGCGATCCGGGACTGCGAAAATCAAAACTGTCCTACTATCCGGAAATACTGCTGAAAAAATATGTGGCGGAGGAAAGCTGCATTGTATTTGCGGATCCCGAGCTAAACAGGGAGGAGATACAGGAAATCTGGCAGAGCAGCTTTGGAGACGGGGAAGCCTATGTGGACTTTTATCTGAAAAACCGGATGACAGAGGAGACGATGCTCCTTTATTATCTGGACGGGAAAGCGGTTTCCATGGCAAGCTTCCTTCCGACGGAGTACCGGAGAGGAGGGGAAAATATCCCCTGCCGCTATGTCTATGCTGTGGCTACGCTGCCGGAGTACCGGTGCTTAGGCTGTGCGGCGAAATTGCTGGACTTTGCAAAGAACTATTATCAGGAGCCTCTGATCTTATCCCCGGCAGATGAAAAACTCTGCGGCTATTATGAAAAACAGGGCTTCGTACAGGCATTTGCGGAAAAGGCAGAACCGGAGGCGGACATACAGATGATGGAGCTTCCGGTTTGTGAGGAGGCAGACTCTTTTGACTTATCCGAGCAGATCGCGCCGGAGGAATATGCCGAGATCCGGGAAAAGCATTTTATGCGGGAGGGATTCGTGCGCTGGCCCAAGGACGCGGTTGCTTACGCCATGGAAGAAAATTCCTACTGCGGAGGAAAGACCCTTCTGGTGCGCCGTGCGGGGGAAGCAACGGACAGGGCGGTTTTGATGTACCGCATGGAGGGGGAGCGGCTGCTGGTGGAGGAAACGACGCTTTCCGATGGGGAGCTGCGAGCGCTGATGCCACGGTTATTAGAAGAGACGGGTGCGGTAAGCTATCTTATAAAATCCCCCCAGGGGATGCTGTGGCTGCCGGAGAACTTAAAAACAGGACAGACAGTGGACGGGGGATATCTAAACCTGACCCTGGGATAGGCGGGCGGAGAGAGGCGCGATTCCCAAAGAAGCGGAAGCAGTCACGACAAACGCATGAATGAATAAATCATGAACACAGCATCCAGTTTTTTGATATAATCAAAAGAAAAAGGATGGATGATCATGAAAGCGCTTTTAGAC
>CAZAMD010000017.1:0-34351 GCA_964486485.1 uncultured Roseburia sp.
CCTGCAAGGGTTTTTCTGGAACAAATCTCCTAAAAAGTTTTTTCCTAGAAAGATTTTTCCTGCAAAAAACTTTCCTGCAAAGATTTTTCGGTATAGGCTTCTCTGGCGATATAGATGGGCCTCCGCTTTACTTCCAGATAGGTTTTAGATAAGTATATCCCTAAAATGCCAATGCTAAGCAGCTGCAGGCCGCCAATCAATATAATAATGCATGCCATGGAGGGCCAGCCTTCCACAGAGCCGCCGAAAAACAGCTGTCTGACGATGATAAAAATGATGGCAGCCAGCGCCAGGCCGCACATGCCCGCTCCTAAGATCGAAACGATATAAAGGGGCATGGAAGAAAATGCCACGATCCCATCCAGGGAATATTGAAACAATTTCCAGAAAGACCATTTTGTCTCCCCCGCCACGCGCTCCACGTTTTCAAATTCCAGCCATTTCGTCTTAAATCCTACCCAGCCGAAAAGCCCCTTTGAAAAACGGTTGTACTCGCCCAAACTCAGCAGGGCATCCACATAGGCCCGGTTCATCAGGCGGTAATCCCTTGCTCCGTCCATCAGCTCCACATCACTGATCTTATTCATGATGTGATAAAACTGCCTTGCGAAAAAGGAACGTATGGGCGGCTCTCCTTTCCTGGTGACCCTGCGGGTCGCCGCCGCGTCGTACCCTTCCTCCGTCACAGCGCGGTACATCTCCGGCAGCAGGGAAGGGGGATCCTGCAAATCCGCATCCATAATCGCCACATAGTCTCCAGAGGCATGGGATAACCCCGCATAAATCGCCGCTTCCTTTCCAAAATTCCTGGAAAACGAAACATAGCGCACTTTCCCATCCCGTTCTTTCAGCTGGCGGATGCACGCCAGTGTGCCGTCCCTCGACCCGTCGTCCACAAAGAGGTATTCAAAGGCATTGCCTTTCATCCCTTGCGCCACCCGCTCCAGTTCCTCATATAAAAAATGCAAAGATTGTTCCTCGTTATAACAAGGAACAACCACTGTAATCTTGCTCATAAAGCCCTGCCCTCTCACCCTTTGTCCACTAACGATTGCTTTTACAGCGTATCCATATACTCCTCTAACGCCGCTTTCCAGTCAGCCATGCGGTATCCGCTGGTGAGCTTCATCATATAATTGTCGAGAATGGAGTATGCCGGCCTTCTGGCGGATGCCGGATTCATCGCGGCATACTGTTCGCTTGTCACATGCTTCACTTTTGTCTTTTTCCCCGCCCGATCGAAAATCTCCTCCGCAAAGGCAGCCCAGTTGGTATCTCCCTCGCAGGTAGCATGAAATACGCCATAGTTTTCCGTAGGCTCAAAATAACGGATGGCTCTCGCAAGCTCCACCGCGCTGGTGGGCGACCCTTTCTGATCCGCCACCACCGCCACCTCATCATGGCTCTCCGAGAGGCGCAGCATTGTCCTGACAAAATTTTTTCCGTCCCCATAAAGCCACGCTGTACGGAAGATAAAATATTTTTTTGCGAATTCTTTTACGAATCTCTCACCTTCCGCCTTGCTCTTTCCGTAAGCGCTCACCGGATGTATTTCATCAAACTCTGTATAGGGCTTCGTTCCATTTCCCTCAAATACATAATCGGTGGAGACATGGATCATCTTGGCATCTGCCTCGGAAGCCCCGATGCTTAAATTCCTGGGACCGATGGCATTGATTTTGTATGCCAGATCCCACTGGGTTTCACAGGCATCCACATTCGTATGCGCCGCGCAATTGATGATCACATCTGGTTCCGTCTCCCTCACCAGGCTTAACACCGCCTGCACATCCGTAATATCTAATGCCCGTATCCCCTCGCCTTCCACTACGTCCGTGCGGATGAACGCGACATCTTCCCCTGCATATTCCTGCTGGATAGCACGCCCCAGCTGGCCATTGCACCCTGTTACCAATATCTTTTTCATCTCTTCCTCATTTCCGTGCCGCTTTCCGCGCATCGTGCGATGCCTGCGGCGCAGGCACAAATTTTAATCCTTCCTTTTACTCCCCCAGTCCTCCCTCAATGGCTGATACGATGGATGCCAGCGCTTCTTCCTCATCTTCTCCATCGCAGATCAGCTCAATCTCATCTCCCGATTTAATGCAGGCGCCGAGGACACTTAAGACGCTCTTGGCATTCGCCACGTTTTCCCGGTAGCGGAATGTCACATGCGACTTAAAGCGCATCGCCTCCTGGCATAAAATCCCGGCGGGCCTTAAATGCAATCCTGTCGGATTTTTAATCGTTACTTTCTGGCTTACCATAAGATGCACCTCCCAACTGTTTTCCCCAGCCTAAAGCATGATTTTCGTTATCAAATCCGCCAATCTTCTTGTTTCCTCCTCGATCACTTTCTGGTCTTTTCCCTCTATCATAACACGGACTAAAGGCTCTGTTCCCGAGGGACGGATCAGCACTCTTCCCTCCCCGTGGAATTTCTCCTCCACCTCTGCGATCGCGTCAGCAATCTCCTGGTAATCCATAAAATTCTCTTTTTTATGGTTTGGCACCTTCGCATTCATCAGCGCCTGCGGCAATACCTGCATGATGCCCGCCAGCTCAGATAAGGGTTTTCCCGTTTCCACCATGACCTCCAGCAGATGCAGGGCGCTTAAAAGCCCGTCCCCGGTGGTATTATCATCGAGGAAAATCACATGGCCGGACTGCTCTCCTCCGATATTGTAGCCATTTTCCCTCATATGCTCAAGGACATAGCGATCCCCCACCTTTGTTTTTTCAATATGGATCCCCTCTCTTTCTCCCATGAGGGAAAATCCGAGATTGGTCATCACCGTTACCACAATGGTATCCTTTTTGAGCTTCCCTTTTTTCTTCATGAAATTGCCGCAGATTGCCATAATCTGGTCGCCATCCACCAGATTCCCCTGCTCATCCACCGCCAGCATGCGGTCCGCGTCTCCGTCAAAAGCGATGCCTACGGCAGCCTTTTCATAGACGACCCGCGCCTTTAGCTCATCCATATGGGTGGAGCCGCAGTTCGCATTGATATTGGTCCCATCCGGGCTGATGTGGAGCGCCACCAGCTCCGCTCCCAGATCCTTAAGCGTCTTCACGGAAGTGTAATGGGCCGCCCCCTCCGCGCAGTCGATCACGATTTTCATGCCGCTTAAATCTACCGGCACGCATTTTTTCATAAAAGAAACATATTCGTCCCGAAGATCAAAGCGGTAGTCTATTTTCCCTACTCCGGAGCCGATGGGCAAGATCACGTCTTTCATGTTGTTGCGGATCAATGATTCGATTTCATCTTCCAGCTCGTCAGACAGCTTATACCCCTCTCCGTTAAAAAATTTGATCCCGTTAAATTCCATCGGATTGTGGGAGGCGGAGATGACAACTCCGGCATCTACCCTATGCTTTCTTGTCAGATAAGCGATCGCCGGCGTAGGCATCACGCCGACAAAGATCGCATTTGCTCCCACAGAACAGATTCCCGCCATCAGGGCGCTCGCCAGCATCCCGCCGGATATTCTCGTGTCGCAGCCCACAATGATGGTCGCCTGATGTTCCCGCTCTTTGGTAAGAACATATGCGCCCGCCTGGCCAAGTTTCGTAGCCAGCTCAATGGTGAGTTCCGAACCCGCAACGCCGCGCACGCCATCTGTCCCAAACATTCTTGCCATTTTTTTGTTTCCCTCCAATTTCCTGCCAATTCTTTTTGCGGATTTTTCCCTTTTATCTATTCTGACGTATCCTCTTCCCCTAACTCTTCCGTCGCCTCCGTCACCTCAGCCGCCTCAGTTTCTTCCTCTTCCGGATCCTTCGCCGCTCCGGAATTTCCGCCGCTCTCTAGGTTCTCACTTTCTTTCTCTGTATCTGAAATCCCCGCCTCATCCTCAGTGCCTGCCGTGTCCTTATCCTCCACATTCACAGGAATGGTGACGGCCGCGGTAAGCTGGTAGAGCTTTTCGTCCAGCAGAAGCGTGACTTCCACGGTATGCTCCCCATTGCCCAGTCCAGAGAGGTCTATCGTTCCTTTGATATCTTCAGCGGAAAGCTTTACCATGTCACTCTCCGCCCCGGCGATTTCCGCCGAAAAATGTTCCAGAGGAAAAATGATCTTTTTATTTTCTGATAGATTTTCCACCGTCAGCGCCGATACCGGTATATCAAACATCCCCTTTATCATGCGCTCCACTTTCACCGTGACGGAGACAGTCGCATCTGACGCCAGCACCAGAGAGGTACCCTCTGTCAGATAAGAAGTGATATCCACCTCCCGCTCCATGTCCTCTGTAAGGCCTGCCACGTTCAGCATTTCTGCCGGAATCTCTATTTTATCCGTCGCGTTCAGGGCTGCCGTCTCTCCTTTGATCCGCACTGTCCGGGGCGAATATTGGATCTCTTTTATCACATATCCCTCCGCCGGAGCCCCGGCAGTATGAAACTCCAATTCCACATCCTTTGTCTTTAAGATCTTCGCCCTGATGGTAACTGTACTCAGGTTCATGCTGAGCTTCGTTGGGTCGATCACGTTCTTATCTACATCATAAAGTACTGGCAGCACCGTGTCCGTCACATCCGACGACATTCCCTCTACATTGATGGCAGCCTCCACCGTATCGATCTGGCTGGTGACGGAGGATGGACCTGAAATCTTAAGTAGGTTCGTGCTGATGATATCTACGCTCCCAACCGCGCAGCCGTCCGCCACATTACCGACTGTGACAGCCGTGATGCGCTTCTGTATGCTGCCCCGATCCTCCATGGCGACCTCAATGTAAAGCTGCTTGGAAGAGATCGTCACCTGATTGCTGCTGAATTTACTGCAGGAGACGGACACGGGTACCCGATAAACTCCGCTGTCATCTACATATTGGATCCTTTCCATGTCTGCTATCGCGGTAAAGTCCGCGTTGGTCAGCTTTTCCTGATACGTCCTTTTGGCTGTCACATTGAACGTAACCGTATTGTTCCCATCCAACAGCTCAAAATATTTCCCGTTGGAGGTGATATAATCCTCATTTTCTGTCTTTACGCTGGCCGTGTACGGCACGGTCCTCATCGGTTCATCTACATTGATCACCACGACCCAGAGCATGAAAGCAAACGCAGCCGCTAATATTTTGAGGCCAAGATTATGAATCAACTTTTTGCCGAGCTTCTTTAACATCTTTCAGCCTCCTCTTCCATGCTTCTATTTTGGAAACTTTTTTCTCCCGTTTCTGGATATAAGCCAATTTGCTTTTCAGAAATTCGGCGTCCACATTGCGGTAAAGTTCTCCTCCCATGGCAATCGACACTTTTCCGTTCTCCTCAGAAACTACGATTGTAAGCGAATCGCTGACCTCACTGATCCCTACCGCGGCGCGGTGCCTGGTGCCCAGATCCTTACTGATCGTAAGAGAGTCCGTCAGCGGCAGATAGCAGGTCGCCGAAACAATCCGGTCTCCCCGGACGATCACTGCCCCGTCATGGAGAGGCGTGTTTTTTTCAAAGATATTGATCAAGAGCTGGCTGGTGAGAATGCCGTCTACCGCGATGCCGGTCCTCTCATACTCCGACAGCACGATTTCGTCTTCCACCACGATCAGCGCCCCTGTTTTTACCTTTCCCATTTCATAACAGGCTTTTACCATCTCATTGATCGTCTTGTCAGAAAATTTCCCCGTTTCTTCCTTAGAAAAGCCGACGGAAAACAGGGACAAAATGATATTTTTTCTCCCCAGATTTTCCAGTGCTTTCCGCATCTCCGGCTGGAAGATCACCACAATCGCAATGATCGCAACACTCAGGGTGTTTTTTGCGATCCAGACAATCGTATTCATCTGGAAAACCGCCGCGATGCCGACGAATATCATGATCACCATGAGTCCCCTCAGGAGCATCCACGCCCTGGTATTTTTGATCCACACCAGGATGTAATAAAACAGAACTGTTATGATAAAAATTTCCACAACATCCGTCAATGTTATTTTCGGTAAATTCATATACATGGATGCCTTTTCCCAGAAAGCCCCCCATGCCGCTGCCAGATTCTGCACGTATTTCACTTCCCCATCTAATCTAATAATTTTTCATCAATATCCATTTCTTCCGCAAATCTCTTTTTATTCAGCCGCTCCCTATCCTCCCTGCCGCTGAAGCGCTTCACTTTCTTCTCCGGTCCTGAAACCAGCACTTTCGGAATCGCTTTTACATAATAGTAATACTCATCATCTTCAAATTGTAACCGCTCTGTTCTTGAATAATCCAAATGGAAGCAGAAAAACTGTATGACAAAAGCGATCACTGCCGCTGCCGCGCTTCCGATCAGTATCTCCATGGTTTTCCCGGAGATGCCCAAGATCATATAGCCGGAAATCAGGCCTGTCGCCTGAAATAAAACGCCTGAGATAATGGCCACGACCCACGCGTACTCCATCGAGGTGCGCCGGATGGCATAGACGATCACCAAAGTGACGGTCATAATGGCGATCACCAGATACATCTCCCTATTTCCGATCAACTGGTTTAACACTACCACGATTTTGGAGACAGCGCTTTCCGTCTCCTCCATCTCGTCGCTTAGGACCGAAGCATTCTGCTTGACCCCATTCAAAAAGAAATATACCACAATGCCGCAGAGCAGGGAAAACACCGAATAAATTTCCCTGAGCAGCCCCAGTCCGACCGGCATGATATAGGGAACATGGAATTGAAAACAGGCCGGTATCAGAACTACGCTATACCGATGCTTTGGAGCAAACCGGAAGTACACAAAATAAATGATCGCAAACAGCAGCAGGGTCACTGCGCAGACCTCTAAGGACAGGGCATACATATCCATCAGTACCACCGCAGCCACGAATGCCACCGTTCCGCTCGCCGGCAATACCGAACATGCCAGAGCCAAAAGCACAGCCACCGGCAGGGTACTGATCTTTTCCATGTAACCGATATTTGCATTGACCGATGCCAACAGGATCAGCGCAGCCGCAAATTTGATGACAGGGATAATGTAAACCTCGTGCTTGCTGTAAAACCGGATCAATCTCTCTTTTAATTCCAATAAGGTAGTCATGTCTTCCTCCCGCCCTTATTCCCATTCTTTACGGCTGTTTCTCTTCAACCTCTCTTCTCTGTCATACAGGGCATTTACTTTCTTCAGTTCGTTATAATATTTTTTCACCTTTTGCCGGCCCGCTGTATATTTCATACTGTATACAACGTAGGTTGTCAGCAGATAGGCGGTCATAAATGCTGCATACAACATGCCGATGACGATCAGCATTTCCACAAAGCCATCGCTGTTCAGCCGGGAAAGCAGGGCTTCCATGGAGTAAAGCCCCCATAGCGCCAGCATCAGCAGAAAAGCGGCAGTTCCCGCCACAAAGCTTTTTAACAGCTGGAGCGAAAGATAATCCCTTCTTTTATACTGCATCATCGGCTGGCAGCTTTTTCTGTCATTTGCATCAAATTCCGCCATCTTTATCATGTCATGCAGACGTTCCTCATTTACCATGGAAGCTATGATCCTTTCTTAAGATGCGCTTTGTACCTGTTTTTACACCTTATATGACATTATAGCATAGGAACCATTATTTTCAAAGGCAAAAAAAGCAAGACCATCTTCCCAGGCCTTGCTTCGATTTCCTCTCCTACAAAAAACGCATTTTATTTCCGTCACGCTCTTTCTTTTTCGTTTGCGGTGTTTCGGGTTTACTGATGGCGCTATAAAATTTATTCTGCATGGCAGCCTTGCATTTATCACAAAACCTCCCGCTGCATATATGCCTGCCGCAGTGTTCACAGACAATGTCGCTCGAATCCGGATGCGAGAGAGACAGCCTCTCCTCACGGATCCACTGCTTGATCTGCTTCACGGAAACATCCTTCTCTATCGCGACATCGTCGATCGAGGCTTTTGGATTCTCCCTTAAATATTCTTTTACTTCCTGGAATTTTTCCTCTAACTTCTGCAGGCATCTTGCACACATATTGGGTCCCCCCATATAATTATACAAGCGTCCACAGCTTCTACAGTTTTTTATTTCCATATGCCACGCCCTCCCAGACTACTGCCTGTATCCTCTGCCGATACTGATGCAGATACAGTATACCTCTTTGATGCCTGCGGCAAGCAGCGCCTCCGCCACCGCATCCACAGTACTGCCTGTCGTATAAATGTCATCTGCCAAAACTACCTGTTTATATTTTACTATATTTGATGCTAATTGGAAAGCATTTTTTACATTCCGGATCCGTTCTTTGCCATTCAGTTCTTTCTGCGGGACTGTGCTGCGGATCCTCCGCACCAGCCTGCAGTCCACAGGAATCTGCAATTCCTTCCCAAGGGCCTTCGCGAACACCTCGGCCTGATTGTATCCGCGCAGCCGCTTCTTCCAGAAATACATAGGCACCGGAACGATAGCCTCGACCTGATTTCTTATCAGCCAGTCTCCGCAGCGCTCCGCCGCCGCTTTGGCGTAAAATGAGGCGTACTCCCTCTTGCCCGCGTACTTAAAGCGGTAGATGGAATCGCGGATCTCCCCCTCATGGACAAAAACCGCTCTGCCCTGACGGTAAGAATGGCGCCGTTTCTGGCAGTCAAAGCAGTATTCCTCCCTCTCATTGCCCAGCGGCTTGCCGCACTTTTTGCATATCGGCTCGCGGATCGGCCGTATCTTCTTCCGGCAGCCCTCGCAGAGCAGGACACCCGGCAATACCACATCGTCGCAGACCGGGCATCTTGCCGGAAAAAACATGGACAGCAAGCTGTCTTTCGCTAAACTCATAAACCCCTTTCCAAATCTCTCCCAGAAAAGCATAGCATGTTTCTTTCCCGCGTGCCATAAAAGTTTTATTAAATTTTTCTGAATTTGCTGTGGCTGCTTTCCCAGCCGTACAGATGCCTTTGCCGCGGTTTCCCTCCGCCTACTCTTTCAACCTGTCACACAGGCCGCTGTAACGCTTCTGCTGGGAAGTATTCTGCACCATCTGGCGGAACGTATGGTCATTTCCCACCAGCGTCACGCACTTCCTCGCTCTCGTCACCGCAGTATAGATCAGATTCCGGTTCATAAGCATCGGGGGACCGCTCAGCAGGGGGATGACGACTGCCGGATATTCGCTCCCCTGCGACTTATGTATGGTAATGGCATAGGCAAGCTCCAATTCATCCAATAGCTTATAAGGATATTCCACCATTCTGCCATCGTCAAATTCTATGACCATCTGTTCCGCAAAATCGCTGATCTGGCGGATGATGCCCATATCCCCGTTAAAAATCCCCATTCCCCTGTCAATGGGCAGGCCGTAGGGACTGCGGATCTCCCACTCTAGCTGGTAGTTGTTTTTTGTCTGCATGACCTTGTCCCCCTCGCGGAAGAGCATTTCCCGGTATTCCTTTTCCGCCTTGCCGTTTTCAGGCGGATTCATATAGCGCTGCAAGATAGCGTTTAAGCGTTCCACCCCCAGCAGCCCTTTCCTCATGGGAGTCAAAACCTGTATGTCGCAGGGCGCGGCATCCACAAACGCCGGCAGCTTTTGCTTCACTAACTGCAGGACCACATTGATGATCGGATCGGCCTCATAGCGTTTTAAAAAAAAGAAATCCATGCTCTTGTTGTCTAAGGACACTTCCTCGCCGTGATTGATCTTATGGGCATTGACAATGATATCGCTGGCAGATGCCTGACGGAAAATCCTGGTGAGCATCACCACATTGCAGACGCGGGACTGTATGATGTCCCGCAAAACGCTTCCCGGCCCCACGCTGGGAAGCTGGTTTGCATCCCCGACCAGTATCAGCCGCGTCCCCACCGCAAGGGCTTTTAGCAGCGCGTACATCAGATGGATATCCACCATGGACATCTCATCTATAATGACCACATCCGCCTCGAGAGGATTCTGTTCGTTCCTCTCAAAGCCGGTATTTCCTTCCACGCCGCCGTTTAGCTCGAGCATACGGTGGACGGTTCTCGCTTCAAATCCCGTGGCCTCACTCATACGCTTTGCCGCGCGTCCCGTTGGCGCCGCCAGAAAAATATCCAGTCCCTCCAGCTCAAAATATTTAATGATGGCGTTGATGGTCGTCGTCTTTCCTGTGCCGGGTCCCCCCGTGATGGTCAGCAGCCCGTTTCTAACGGCTTCCCTGACCGCCGCTCTCTGATGCTCCTCAAGCTCCATGCCTGTCTGTTTTTCAATCCCTCGGATGCGCTGTTCTATCTCGATTTCCGGCACATCATAGTACACATTCAGCTCTTTTAACATGGCCGCCGTATTTGCCTCCATGTAATAATAGCCAGAGAGATAGACCTGGGTTTCCTTTCCCTCCGGCTTCTCCATCTGCTTCATCGTGATTTTCCGTTCAATCGCCAAGTCCATATACTGTTTTTCAATCTTCTCCATCGCCACATCCAGAAGAGCCGCCGCGCGCTTCGTCAATTCTTCCTCCGGCAGATAGGTGTGCCCCTCCCCGGATGCCTGCATTAACGTGTGGAGAACACCGCTTCTCACCCTGAAATCCGAATCTATGCGGATTCCCACCCGCGCCGCGATCTCGTCCGCTGTGCGGAATCCGACTCCCTCGATATCGTCCGCCAGGCGGTAAGGATTTTCTTTGATAATTCCATAAATCTCCTGACCGTATGCCTGATAGACCTTTACCGCCAGATTCATCGTGATGCCGTACTGCTGCAAGAAAATCATTGCCTGGCGCAGATCCCTCTTTTCGTTCACCTGATGCGCTATCTCCATCGCTTTCCTCTGGCTGATCCCTTTGATTTCAGCCAAGCGCTCCGGCTCCTCCTCGATGATCCGAAAGGTATCCTCCTGAAACCTCCTGACAATCCTCGCCGCCAGAGCAAGTCCGATTCCTTTGATGGCGCCGGAGCCAAGATAACGCTCGATCGCTTCCTCGCTTTCCGGCGCCCGCTCCTCAAAACGCTCCACCTTAAACTGCTTTCCATAGGCTGGGTGATTTGTATATTCCCCCTCGGCCTCGATCGTCTCGCCCTCCGATATCCCGGAAAAAATGCCCACACAGGTGATCTCCTCCCCGCCGCTGGCCAGACTCAGCACGGTATAGCCGTTCTCCGCATTCCTGTAAACAATGTGTTCCACATAACCCACTAACTTTTCCAAACCGCACTCCTTATCCCTGTGAAATCCCCCGCTGCCTTCCACCGCGTGGTTTCTGCTTCAGATGCGCTGTATGCTCTCTCTCTAACATATCAAAAAAAACGGTACCATTTCAACAGAGCCTCCCCCCGTTAAAACTGTACCGCCTTGATCCTGTCCTTCTTTATGACCCAATGCCGTAATTGCGTTTCATCTGCTCATACAGCTGCTGCGTGAAGCTCGCTCCCGCCTCGTCCACCACCTGATCCGCTATCTTCTCTATCACGCTGTCCATGTGATAGTCTGTCAAGGTGGAGAGGGAATTCTCGCGCTCTTCCTCCTCACTCAGCATACTCTCTTTGACTTCTTTTAGTATCTCTTCCACAAAATAAGATTCAAAATCCTTGCATACCTGCTTTAATTCTTCCTCTGTAGACTCCGAAGATAAGTTTTTCAAAGAGCCTTGCAGTGAGGAAGCGCTGTTGGCAGCCACCGCATGTTTTCCTGTATCCGCCAGGGATGAAAATCCATCGATTGATATCATGGTTCCTCTCATTCTGCCGCCGTCAGGCGGCCTTTTCATAAGATTGAAAATTTCAATTTTCAATCTTTATCCTTTCTATGACCTAACGCCTTAAGTTATTTGCCTGCTCTAACATCTCATCTGCGGCAGTGATGGCCTTGGAATTTAACTGGTATGCGCGCTGCGCGATGATCAGATCCACCATCTCGTCAGCCACCTGCACGTTAGATCCCTCCAGATATCCCTGCACAACCTCGCTCCTCCTGAGGTTCGCATTGTTCGCTTCATTCAGAGGCTCTCCAGAGGCAGGAGTCTCCGCTAAAAGGTTCGACCCTGTTTTTTCCAGTCCCGCCGGATTATTAAACTGATAAAGGCCAAAGCTCTGGTTCATATCCACATAGGCGCCATCTCCTCCTTCATAGCCGAAAGCGCCGTCGCTTGAGACAAGCACGCTGCTGGACGTCACTCCTGCCGGGAGCGTGATCTCATTTCCATTTGCATCCAGAACCGGATAGCCGTCCACCGTGGTCAGGCGGCTGGTATTGCCGTTCACCGCCCAAATGAAATTACCGGCTCTCGTGTAATAAGTCTCGCCATCCGCCCCGCGAATCGCAAAGAACCCGTCGCCGTCAATGGCGAAATCCGTCTTGCTCTCGCTGTCCAGGAAAGAACCCTGGGTAAAAACGGAGGTGTTTGCCGCAACTCTCGTTCCCAGACCGACCTGCGCGGATATGGGCTTCTCCTCCCCGTTGGCGCTGGTGGTCCTCGTCTGAATGGTCTGGTAGAGCAGAGATTTAAACTCCGTCTTCTGCTGTTTATAGCCTACCGTGTTTACGTTGGACAGATTATTGGAAATATTGTCCACATTTGACTGCTGTGCAATCATTCCGGTTGCTGCAGTGTACAATGCCCTCATCATAGCTTAACGCCCTCCATTTACACCTTTCCTACCTGGTTTACTGCTTTATCCAATGTCTCATCCACTGCGTTGATCACTTTCTGGCCTGCCTGGTACGCCCTTGTGATCGTGATCAGATTTACCATTTCTGAGACCACATTGACGTTGGAGGCTTCAATGCATCCCTGGTCGACCTTCGCCTCAGAAGCTATCCTCACTCCTCCGTCCACCATGTCATACATATTCTCACCGAATTTCGCCAGATAGTTGTAGTCCTCAAAATCCACCACGCCAATGGATGCCACCTGCACTTCGTTCTGGAAAATATTGCCCCTCTCGTCCACAAGGATGACAGCATTGGGGTCTAACTGGATGCGCGCTCCCGCCGTCCCGTTCATAGCGCCGTTCGGATCCAAGACATAATCGCCGTCCTTCGTCACCAGATAACCCGCTGTGTTTACCACAAACGCGCCATCGCGGGTATATTTTACCGATGTATTCCCCGCTTTATCCGTATACTCGATCGCAAAGAATCCAGCGCCGTCCAGCGCGAAATCCGTTCTGCCTTCCGTCACCTTATAATTCCCCTGGGCGTAATCCGTATAAGTCTCGCCGATATGCACGCCCATGCTCATCCTGCCGAGTCCCTGCGGGAGGCCGTAAGCAGATGTATCTTTTATCTTGATCGCCAGTTCGTCCGCGAAAGTCTGGTTCGTGGCTCCCTCTTTTTTATATCCGTTGGTATCCGCGTTTGCCAGATTGTTGGAAAGAATGTCCAATCGGTTCTGCTCATTTATCATTCCTGTCCAAGCCGTATACAATCCCTTTACCATAAGACTGCTCCTTTTCTCCTGTGATGTCCGCGGAACGGACATCACTTATCACACTTCCGTCGGATCCTCCCTGTCAAAGCAGTTTCCTGCGATGACAGCGTTCAAAGCAAATTTGTGGCTCCAATTTGTGGCTGCGACTCAAATCTGCGGTTGAAAAATCAACACATCCGTATGATTTTTCAATCTTTTCACGCTTTGTAATCTTTTCACGCTTTGTAATCTTTTCAATCTATTCCTCAATCTATGTCTCTCATCATAAAAATCCATATTATATATCGGCAGGAAGCAGAAAAACTTTAATCGTCCTCACGCTTTCCGGCTAAAAATTCTACATACTTGCCCGTTCCGATGGCAACGCAGGTCATCGGCTCGTCTGCTGTTATGGTATTGATGCCGGTCCTGTCCTCGATCAGTTCCTCCAGGCCGCGCAAAAGCGCTCCGCCGCCCGTTAAGACAATGCCCCTGTCGGCAACATCCGCCGCCAGCTCCGGCGGCGTTTTCTCCAGCACGGAATGGACCGCCTCCACAATCTGGAGCGTCGGCTCGCGCAGGGCCTCCTCTGTCTCCTCCGAAGATACCGTGACCGTCTTCGGAAGGCCTGTCACCAGATTGCGCCCGCGGACGTCCATCGACTCGTTCTGCGCCAGAGGAAAGCAGCTCCCGATCTTTATCTTGATATCCTCCGCGGTCCTCTCGCCGATCAGGAGATTGTGCTTCTTCCTCATGTAACGGACGATTGCTTCGTCGAAATCGTCTCCCGCAATTTTGATAGAAGTGCTGACTACAGAGCCGCCAAGGGAAATCACAGCGATGTCCGCCGTACCGCCTCCTATATCCACGATCATATTGCCGCAGGGCCTTGCAATGTCAATGCCTGCCCCTATGGCAGCCGCGATCGGCTCCTCTATGATAGAAACCTCCCTGGCGCCCGCCTGATAAGTCGCGTCCTCTACCGCCTTTTTCTCAACCTCCGTGACGCCGCTCGGCACGCAGACGCTGATTCTCGGCTTGCGGAACGTCTTTTTCCCCAGCGCCTTCTGGATGAAGTACTTGATCATCTTTTCCGTTACCTGATAATCGGAAATCACGCCCTGGCGGAGCGGCCTGACTGCCACGATATTCCCCGGCGTCCTGCCGAGCATCAATCTCGCTTCCTCCCCGATTGCCTTGATTTTGTTTGTATCCCGATCAAAAGCCACCACCGACGGCTCCTTTAAAACCACGCCTTTCCCTTTCAGATAGACCAATATGCTAGCGGTACCAAGATCAATGCCAATGTCTGTACTCATCATTTTTATCCTGCCCCTTTCGTTTGACTGCAATCTATATTGATAAAGATTCCTTTTCCGGTAAACTTTTCCATCTCCAGCCGGACATAGAAACGCATTTAATCCTATTTTTACATATACAGTCCTATTATATACAAAAACTGGGATTTTTCAAAGGTTTTTTTAGCCATAAACGGCTTTTTCAAAAAAAATAAGAATTTCTTCATTCTTTTTTATTTTTTTGTGCGTTTCAGGCATTCTCCCCTCTCCCTGCCAGGGGCGGAAAAACTGCGCGGAAACGCAAGAGGGCGCCTTTTACGGCGTCCCCTTCTGCCTGCCTGCCCGATTCTTCTTATCCTTTTCCAGATACCTTTTCACATAAGCCCCCGTGTAAGATTTCTTGTTTTCTGCCACTTCCTCCGGCGTCCCCCGGGCAATGACCCTGCCGCCGCCATCGCCGCCTTCAGGCCCCATGTCAATGATATAATCCGCAGTCTTTATCACATCCAAATTGTGTTCAATGACGACAACCGTATTCCCGCCCTCGGAAAGCCGGCGCAGAATCTCGATAAGCTTATGCACATCCGCAAAATGAAGTCCCGTGGTCGGTTCATCTAAGATGTAGATCGTCTTTCCGGTACTCCTCTTGCTCAGCTCCGCCGCCAGCTTAATGCGCTGCGCCTCACCGCCGGAAAGCTCGGTGGACGGCTGTCCCAGCTTGATGTAGGAAAGCCCCACGTCATAAAGGGTCTGTATCTTCCTGTGTATAGATGGCACATTTTTGAAAAATTCCAATGCCTCCTCCACGGTCATATCCAGCACATCGTAAATGTTCTTCCCCTTATACTTCACCTCCAGCGTCTCGCGGTTGTAGCGTTTTCCCTCACAGACCTCGCAGGGTACATAAACATCCGGCAGGAAGTGCATTTCGATTTTTAATATGCCGTCTCCAGAGCAGGCTTCGCAGCGCCCGCCCCTGACATTGAAGCTGAATCTTCCTTTTTTATATCCCCTTGCTTTGGCATCCGGCGATGCCGCAAACAAGTCTCTTATCGTGTCAAAGACTCCGGTATAGGTGGCGGGATTAGAGCGGGGCGTCCTTCCAATGGGAGACTGGTTAATGTCAATGACCTTATCCAGCTGGTCCAGCCCCACCACATCATCATGCAGGCCCGGGATGCACCTGGCACGGTTTAAATCCCTGGCAAGGCGCTTATACAAGATCTCATTGATAAGGGAACTCTTTCCCGAACCGGATACCCCCGTGATGCAGGTCATGACGCCAAGGGGAATCTGCACGTCAATGTTTTTTAAGTTATTTTCCCTGGCTCCCGTTATGGTCAGATATCCGGCGGGCTTCCTCCGCTCTGCCGGGACCGGTATATACTTTCTGCCGCTGAGATAATCCCCGGTGATGGAATTTTTATTTTGCATGATTTCTGCGGCGCTGCCGCAGGCAACCACCTCTCCGCCGCGGGAACCGGCGCCCGGCCCGATATCCACGACATAATCCGCTGCAAGTATGGTATCTTCGTCATGTTCCACCACGATCAGGGTATTGCCCAGCTCCTGCAGATTCTTTAACGCCCCCAGCAGCTTATCATTATCCCTCTGATGCAGTCCGATGGAAGGCTCGTCCAGGATATAGGCTACCCCTACCAATCCAGACCCGATCTGCGTGGCAAGACGGATGCGCTGCGCCTCGCCCCCCGAAAGCGTTCCCGTGGCCCGGGAAAGCGACAGGTACTCCAATCCCACTTCATTCAGGAAGCCCACTCGCGCGCGTATCTCCTTTAAAATCTGATCCCCGATCAGATGCTGCTGACGGGTCAGCTCCAGTGTTCCTAAGAATCCCCCGAGTTTTTTTACAGACATAGAGGTAATCTCATGGATGTTTTTGCCCGCCACCGTCACCGCCAGAGAGGATTTCTTCAGACGCTGCCCGCGGCAGTCCTCGCAGGGCGTAATCCTCATGAACTGCTCGTATTCCTGTTTCATGCTCTCGGAAGATGTCTCCCGGTATTTGCGCTGCACATTGCGGATCAGCCCCTCAAAGGCAACGTCATAAACCCCCTCGCCCCGCATCCCCTTATAGCGCACCTTTACTTCCTTTCCCTCTGTGCCGTGTATCAAAATTTTTTTAATGTCCTCGGGATACTCATTAAAAGGAGTGTCCAAAGAGAACCGGTATTCTTCTGACAGCGCCTTTAAAACCGCATAGGTAAAGCTGGAAGGGTCTGTGCAGGACTGCCAGCCCAGCACCTGGATCGCCCCCTCCGCGATGGACAGGCTCTTATCCGGTATCATCAAGTCGGCATCAAATTCCATCTTATACCCCAGTCCAAAGCAGGTGGGGCATGCGCCAAACGGATTATTGAAAGAGAAGCTTCTCGGTTCGATCTCTTCGATGCTGATGCCGCAGTCCGGGCAGGAAAAACTGTCAGAAAACTGCATCTGTTCCCCGTCAATGATATCCAGGGTCATCTTGCCCTCCGACAGCTGCAGCACATTTTCAATGGAATCGGTCAGGCGCTTCTCAATCCCCTCTCTCACCACGAGACGGTCCACAACAATCTCAATGTTGTGCTTTTTATTTTTATCCAGCTTGATCTCCTCCGACAGCTCATACATGCTCCCGTCCGCGATCACACGGACGTAACCGCTGCGCTTCGCCTGCTCGAAAAGCTTCTGATGCTCTCCCTTGCGCCCCCGCACCACAGGCGCAAGCAGCTGGATTTTCGTGCGCTCCGGCAGCGCCATGATCTGATCCACCATCTGGTCTACACTCTGTTTTTTTATCTCCCTGCCGCATTTCGGACAATGCGGTATCCCGATCCTTGCATACAGCAGACGGAAATAATCATATATTTCTGTAACAGTACCCACTGTGGAGCGGGGATTGCGGTTCGTGGATTTCTGGTCAATGGAGACCGCGGGGGAAAGCCCTTCGATTTTTTCCACATTCGGCTTCTCCATCTGTCCTAAAAACATTCTTGCATAGGACGACAGGGATTCCATATAACGCCTCTGTCCCTCGGCATAAATGGTATCAAATGCCAGAGAGGATTTGCCGGAACCGGAAAGGCCGGTAAGCACTACAAAAGAATCCCTTGGAATGTCCACATCTATATTTTTTAAATTATGCTCGCTCGCTCCTCTGATCTTAATGTATTTTCTATCTTTCCTGTCTTTCATGTCTCCTCGCATTCTGTCGCCGGCAGGCGACTTTCCCGTCAAGGGGCTTTCTGCCGCGGCACAGATCCCGAATGGAAAACCTTACCTTCCAGCCGGAAAGGATCTGTCACAGATCCCGCAGCATATGCTTTAATTCCACCATCTTGTCCCTGTATTCCGCCGCAGCCTCAAAATTGAGATCCGCCGCAGCCTGCTGCATTTTCTTCTGGATATCCGCGATCAGCTTCTCTAATTCCGCCCTGCTCATAGACTCCGGATCCCTCTTAAAGTTCATCTCCTCTTTGGCTACTTTCTTAGAAATGCTGATCAGCTCCCGCACGGATTTCTGGATGGTGGTCGGCGTGATCCCATGCTCCTCGTTGTACGCCTGCTGTATCTTGCGGCGCCGGCGCGTCTCCTCTATGGCTTTCCGCATGGAATCGGTGATATTGTCCGCGTACATGATCACATGTCCCTCGCTGTTTCGGGCGGCGCGCCCGATGGTCTGTATGAGGGACGTCTCAGAGCGTAGGAAGCCCTCCTTATCGGCGTCCAGAATTGCCACCAGCGTAATCTCCGGTATATCCAATCCTTCCCGCAGCAGATTGATCCCCACCAGAACGTCAAACACGTCCAAGCGCAAATCTCTGATGATCTCCGCCCGCTCCAGTGTGTCGATGTCGGAATGCAGATATTTCACCCGAATGCCGATTTCCCGCATATAATCCGTCAGGTCTTCCGCCATTTTTTTCGTCAGCGTGGTGATCAGGATTTTGCTGTGCTTTGCCACTTCCTTATTTACTTCCCCGATCAGATCGTCTATCTGCCCCTCCACAGGGCGCACGGAAACCTCCGGATCCAACAGGCCGGTAGGACGGATGATCTGCTCCGCCCGCAGCAGCTCATGGTTTTCTTCATATACATTCGGCGTTGCCGAAACAAACAGCATCTGGTCGATTTTACTCTCAAATTCCTCAAAATTCAAGGGGCGGTTATCTTTCGCCGACGGGAGCCGGAAACCGTAATCCACCAGAGTCGTTTTCCTCGACTGGTCGCCCGCGAACATTCCGCCAATCTGAGGAATGGTGATGTGGGACTCATCCACGATGATCAGAAAATCATCTTTGAAATAATCCATCAGCGTGTGTGGGGTTGCCCCTGCCGGAAGCCCCGCTAAATGCCTGGAGTAATTTTCGATGCCGCTGCAAAAGCCGGTTTCTTTTAGCATTTCAATGTCAAAATTCGTTCTCTCCGCAATGCGCTGCGCCTCTAGCAGTTTATCTTCCCCTTTAAAATATTTCACGCGCTCTTCCAATTCTTCCTCAATATCCCCGCAGGCTTTTAAGATTTTTTCCTGTGGCACCACATAGTGCGAGGCAGGAAAGACGGCAAAATGCTCCAGCCGGCATTTGATCTCTCCGGTAAGCACGTCAATTTCTGTGATGCGGTCTATCTCATCTCCGAAAAACTCCACCCGCACGGCTGTCTCCCCGAAATTGGCAGGAAAAATCTCGATCGTATCCCCCCGCACACGGAAAGTCCCCCTGTGGAAATCCATGTCATTGCGTGTATACTGGATGTCCACCAGATTGCGGATCACCTCATCCCTGTCCTTTTCCATTCCCGGACGCAGCGACACCATCATATTCAGGTAATCCTCCGGGCTTCCCAGACCGTAGATGCAGGAGACGGAGGCAACCACAATGACATCTCTGCGCTCCACCAGAGCCGCTGTGGCGGATAAGCGCAGCTTGTCAATCTCTTCATTGATCGCCGAGTCCTTCGCGATATAGGTATCGGTCTGCGGCACATAGGCCTCCGGCTGATAATAGTCGTAGTAAGAGACGAAGTACTCCACGGCATTTTCCGGAAAAAATTCCTTAAACTCACCATAGAGCTGCGCCGCCAGCGTCTTATTGTGAGAGATGATCAGGGTCGGCTTCTGCATCTGCGCAATGACGTTCGCCATCGTAAAGGTCTTACCGGAACCGGTGACGCCCAGAAGCGTCTGAAACTGATTGCCCTCCTTGAATCCTTTGACCAGCGCCTCGATCGCCTGCGGCTGATCGCCGGTAGGCTTATACTTACTGTGCAGCTTAAAGATACCGCTGTTTTTTGCCGTGCCTTTAGGAGCAGGCAGCGGGGCGGATTGCGAATGAATCTTTTGTTCCATCTGCACAAGAATCACCTCCCTACATCCAATGCGAAGCTCCCGTTCGCATATCACACTTCCTCTAAAGCGGACGGACAGCTTGCGCGCCAAAGTCAGGATTTATTATATCACGCCCGCCTTTTTTTGTCTACACAAAGCAAACATTCGTTCGTTTTTTCTGCTTTTGACCTTTCTTCCGGATTTTCCTTTCTTAAAAGGTAGGATTTCCTCAAAAAAGTGAAAAATACGCGGTTAAATCTTTTTCCCAGAGAAGTATGTGTTGGCAATCATTTGTATTGCGGGTAAATTATATAAAATCGCACTGCCGTCTGCAGGATTGAGAAAAAGGTTTTCCGCAAAAGGGTATTTATGAGCAGAGAGCAGGAGAAAATCCCAAGAAGGTCAGAAAAGAATCCGGCAGAGGAATGTAATAAGATCAGGCAAAAGTACTGCCCGCATCTGTTCCAGGATTTTGCAGGCACGAAAGACCCGAGGCATCAAAGTCATATAGACGATACCAACCCAACAAGGAAGTGCTGGGAACAGTATATGGTAAAGGGATTGCGGGAATTGTTAGAAAGCTTTGGAGAGCAGCTAACAAGAGAAGATATATCAGTAAATAGTGGAGAAAGAAACATAATTTTCCGCTGATTTGAGCATAGCAAAGGAAGTGATTCTGCCAAGAGTGAAATGAAAAAATCCATTCACAAAAAAAAAAGCGAAGAAAGGTTTTGCCTTTCATAACTGCGAGTTGTGTACGACAAACGCATGAATGAATAAAGTATGAACACAGCATCCATTTTTTTGATATAATCAAAAGAAAAAGGATGGATGACCATGAAAGCGCTTTTAGACTATGTAAATACAGTGACGGATAGCAGACAGGAGAAGAAGGTCCTGCATAAGATGATGGACATCATTATGATTGTCTTTTTTGCAATGCTTGCAAATGCGGACGACTGGGTGGAAATGGAGGTATTTGCAAGGGAACACGAAGATTTCCTGCGGGATTACTTGGAACTCCCGAATGGGATACCGTCCCATGATACGATCCAGAGGGTTTTTGCAATCGTGCCATCCGAATTCCTGGAGGATTTCCAAAGGCAGTGGAACGAATCCCGAAAAACATTTGGAGCGAATCATAAATCTGTAAATTTTTAATTTCCAAGCGTTAGGTTTAATCCACCGCCTTCAGGCGGTCAAGCTTTAGCGGTATTTCCCTCCAGTACAACATGTGATAAAATACAGAATCAGGAGGTGCCGTAAAAATGGCAGAGTATAGGAGTAGTAGCCATACAGTGTATGATATAAAATACCATTTTGTATGGATCACAAAGTACAGATATAAGATATTAAGAGGAGAGGTAGCCTTTAGGCCACAGCAACCCACTGGCTTCAGCCGGTGGTAATTGAGTCAAGTGCAAGGGTTTGGTTGTGAAATATATTCATGCGTTTGTCGTGGAACTCAGGTCATATTTCCTTGCTATAATTAAAAAATATGGTATAATAGATACATGATATAAAATAAATGGCAAAGGGGTTGGGCAGTATGAAGATCAAAATCACGGGAAGAAATATTGAGTTGACAGACGGGCTGAAAGCGGCCGTAGAGGACAAGCTGAATAAGCTTGAAAAATATTTTACGCCTGACACGGATGTTTATGTGACGCTCAGCGTGGAGAAGGAACGCCAGAAAGTGGAAGTTACCATTCCGATGAAAGGAAATTATATCCGTTCTGAGCAAGTGAGCAGCGATATGTATGTCTCCATCGATCTGGTAGAGGAAGTGATCGAGCGTCAGCTGAAGAAATACCGGACAAAGCTGATCACCAAGCATCAGAATGCGGGTTCTGTCTTTAAGCAGGAGTTTTTGGAGGAGGTTTCTGACGAGGAAGAAGAGATCAAGATCATCCGCAGCAAGAAATTCGATATGAAACCGATGTATCCAGAAGATGCCTGTGTGCAGATGGAGCTGCTCGGACATAATTTCTTTGTATTCATCAATGCGGAGACGGAAGAGGTCAATGTCGTTTATAAGAGAAAAGAAAATACTTACGGTTTGATCGAGCCGGAGTATTAAAAACAGAGCAAAGCTTTCGCGGGGTGGCATGCTCTCTTTTCGGCGGACAGGCGGGAAGTCCTGCTGCCGGAGGGGGAGCATTGTTTATGCGCCAAAGCGTGCGGCACGGCTTCCCCGGGGGCGGCTGCAGAATCGAGCGGAGAATTCTTATATACCAAGAAAAAAACAGCGGAGGATGCGCGAAAAGAAGATAGACGCCTCTCCAGACCATAGACTATGATAAAAAAGGAAAAATGACAAATGTAAAAGGCAGTGCATCTGCAGAAAGGTACAAGGATGAGCGGCGACCAAAGAAAAAACACGGGAGAAGAACAATTAAGCACGGTGCTGAGTCTGATATTCCATGATTCAGCACTCTGGAACAGTATCTGCACCTCGGCATGGTACAATGGAGAGAGGATGCAGCTGCTGTATCAGATCATTCAGAAATTAGCGCTGAGGAAAACTGAGGGACTGGAAAATCAGATCTACAGCTATGGAAGCATGATCAAAAGACAGGATCTAGCGGCGCGCCAGATTTTTATCTGGCTGCTGCGCATGATCGAGGAGCTGCCACGGGAAGAAAAAGCGTAAAAACAGATGCTTTCCCTTGTCACCGCCTGCAAAAAGGTATACTATAAATTAAGAATGAAAGTGTCAGCGCGCGAGAGGCATTCCCGAGGATAAGCGGGGAGATCAGAGGAAAAGCTCACAAGGATGTGCTGGCTGTTCCAGCGAACGCGATCCGTTTGGCTATTTGTGCCGGAGCGTCCCAAATAGCTCGGATGGCGGAGGAAAAACCGCGTCCGCGATTCTCACGGCCTCTGCCGCGCAAACGCTCCAGAATGGAGATGAGCATGAAAATCGTCGTTTTGGCAGGCGGTCTAAGTACCGAGAGAGATGTCTCCTTTAAGACAGGGGAGATGGTGGCAAGAGCCTTAAGGGAGAACGGGCATCGTGTCATTTTATTGGATGTCTTTATGGGATACAGTGATAGAGAGGAGGATCTGTCAGGGATTTTTGACAGGAGCGAGGAGATCAGCGTCCAAGCGGAGGGGATACCGGAGGTGGCTCCGGATCTGGCAAAAGTAAAGGCTTCCCGCAAGGATCAGTCGGATAACTTTTTTGGACCGAACGTGATAGGACTGTGCCGCATGGCGGATATTGTATTCATGGCTCTTCATGGAGAGAACGGGGAAAATGGAAAGCTGCAGGCGGCATTTGATCTGTTCGGCATCCGGTACACGGGAACCGGCTATTTAGGCAGCGCGCTTGCCATGGATAAGGGACTGGCGAAAAAGCTGCTTTCGTATCACGGCATACCATGTCCGAAAGGGGTGGCGATGAAAAAGGAGAACCGCACAGAGGATGCGGAGGCTTTGGGAGTAGCCTTTCCCTGCGTGGTAAAACCATGCTGCGGAGGCTCTAGCATCGGGGTTTCGATCGCCCATACCCGAGAGGAATTTCATGAGGCGCTGGAACATGCCTTTTGCTGGGAAGAGGAACTGATCATCGAGGAATATGTCGAGGGCAGGGAGTTTTCTGTGGGCGTGATCGATTCAAAAGCCCTCCCTGTGATCGAGATTGCGCCGGTCGAGGGATTTTATGATTATAAAAACAAATACAAGGCGGGCAGCGCCGTGGAGACTTGTCCTGCCAGCCTGCCCCGGGAGATTTCAGAAAAAATGCAGGATTATGCGGAACAGGCGGCACGGATCCTTGGACTGGACACTTATTCCCGCATGGACTTTTTGCTGGATAAGGATAACGAGATGTTCTGTTTAGAGGCAAATACGCTTCCGGGAATGACGCCCACGAGCCTGCTGCCGCAGGAGGCCAGGGCGGCGGGGATGGACTTTCATCAGTTGTGCGAAAAACTGATCGAGATCTCCCTGGAGAAATATCCGGCGCGGCGATGATCGTTATCTTTGGAAAATATGAGGTTTCACATGAAAAATATGACGTTAGAGCGTATTGCGGCAGTCAGCGGCGGTATGTATTATGGAAATGAAGCGGATAAGAAAAAGGAAATTGCGGGAGCGGTCATTGACAGCCGCGAGGTGGAGCCGGGATATTTATTCATCCCTATCCGGGGGAATCGGGTAGACGGCCATGCTTTTATCCCGGAGGTTTTCGCAAAAGGGGCAGCCGCAGTACTGTCCGAGGAACGCTTAGAGCAGCCGGCGGGGCCTTATATCCTTGTCGGGGATGCCAAGGATGCAATGAAGAAATTAGCGGAATACTACCGGAAATCCTTAAAGATCAAGGTGGTGGGAATTACCGGGAGCATGGGGAAAACCAGCACGAAAGAGATGATCGCTTCGGTGCTTTCCCAGGAGTACCGCGTGTTAAAAACCGAGGGGAATTATAACAATGAGATCGGTCTTCCGCTGACCATTTTCCGGCTGCGGGAAGAGCATGAGGTCGCCGTGCTTGAGATGGGAATGTCTGAATTTGGCGAGATGCGCCGCCTTTCTAAAATGGCGAATCCGGATATCTGCGTCATTACCAACATCGGGTTCTGCCATTTGGAAAATCTTGGCACAAGGGATGGCGTTTTAAAGGCGAAAACAGAGAGCTTTGAGCATCTGTCCCCGGAGGGGATTGCGGTCTTAAACGGGGATGATGATAAACTGTGTGAGAAGAAAATCGTGAATGGAAGGCCGGCGGTATTTTACGGCTTAGGGGCAGCGCCAAAGCGGGAAGAAACCCCGGAGGGAATAAAAACATTAGCTCCGAAACGGATTTATGCCGACCAGGTGGAAGTGCTGGGACTGGAGAAGACGAGAGCGCTCATCCATATCCGAAAGCCGGACGGGAAAGAGGTGCAGTTTGCGGTGACAATCCCGATCGCGGGGGAACACAATGTCTACAATGCCCTTGCGGCGGCGGCGGTGGCGGAAGAACTCGGGCTTACAGAGGAAGAAATGAAGCGGGGCATCGAAACGGTTCAGCCGATCGGCGGAAGGAGCAATCTCATCCGGAAAAACGGAATGATCATCCTTGACGATTGCTATAATGCCAATCCGGCGTCGGTGAAAGCCGCCATTGACATATTGTCAAAAGCGGAGGGCAGGAAGATCGCGGTTTTGGGCGATATGGGAGAATTGGGAGCCGATGAGAAACAGCTGCATTCTTCCGTGGGAGAGCATTTCGCCGGAAAGGGCATTGACGAATTGTTCTGTGCCGGAACGCTTTCCCGCAGCCTTGCGGAGGCGGTGGAGGCGTGCAGCCCTGAGACAAACGTACATTATTTTGAGACAAGGGAAGACCTCAGCCGGGCGTTAGCGCCATATGTCCGAGAGGGGGACAGCATCTTAGTGAAAGCCTCTCATTTTATGGGTTTTTCTGAGATCGTTAAGCAGCTGGCTTCCTGAGATTTCCGGCAGGACGAGGGCGTTCCAAAAGCCATGGAATGGCTTTGGGGACGCCCTCGTTCTCCGAGAATTTCATGTGTTCAGAAAATTCAGAAAAAATTCAGCGCGGCTTTTGCCGCGCCGCTTTTTGGCGGATTCCCGATTGCCCGCGAAGGAAAGTCAGTCAAACAGATCTAAAAACTTTTGCCAGACAGTCCGCTCCGCTTTATCTGCGGGAGCAGGGCTTTTTTCTTCGGCGATGGAAATCCCTCCGCTCAAGATCACGAACTGGACGCTTGCTACATTGGTATTTTTATCCGATACAAAAGAGGCTATCTCCATATCTCCGCCCGTGATGGTATCCAGCAGTTCGTCAATCTTATCTGTGATCTCCGTATCCATGCCGGCGGTTTCCTCGCGCATGGC
This sequence comes from uncultured Roseburia sp., assembly GCA_964486485.1. Classification (GTDB taxonomy): domain Bacteria; phylum Bacillota; class Clostridia; order Lachnospirales; family Lachnospiraceae; genus Roseburia. The sequence continues at coordinate 25,757 of CAZAMD010000017.1, forward strand.
AGAAGTGCCGTCTTTCAATTCCCCCGTCCCGTCATACAGCTGCGCGATGCCCGCAAGCAGTTCGGCAACGCCCTCGTCCAATGCGCCTGTGCCGTCTTTGAGGGTACCGGCGCCGGCATAGATCTCTGAGATGCCGGAAAGCAGCTCGCCCGTACCGCTGTAGAGGCTGTCCGTACCCGTCTTGAGCGCGCCGCTGCCTGTCACGAGCTGCGCCGCGCCGTCGGAAAGCTGGGAATATCCGGCGACAATCTGCGCGACCCCGTCTGTATAGGAGAGGATGCCGCTGTCGAGCTTTTCGTATTCAGATACGAGCGTGTTGATGGCGGAAGAAAGCTCTGACATTTGATAGGTAAGCCCGCTCAGGGTATCCACCAGCGTCTGGATCGTGCCGTCAAAGGAAGCGTAGTTGGTCTGAAGCGCGGATGCGCCCTCCACCAGAGTGCTGATGTTCTCATTGACTGCGCCTAAGTAAGCGCCCGTTCCGTCAATGGCGGCATTGTTCGCCCCTAACAAAGCGGCGATGCCCTGTATCTGCTCGACCTGCTCGGAAAAGTATGTGGTGTCCATGCCGGATGCCTGCAAGGCCGCAAGCTGTTCGTTCAAAGACAATGCCATGTTTTGAATGGCGTCAATGGACGCGGTGTTTTTTTGCTTTAAGTCATCTATGTTGAGTCCATTCTGTGACATCACCGCTTTGTATGCCTCAAAGCTCACGCCCCCCTGCAGAGATGCCGCGCCGCTTACAATCTGGTCAATCCCGTCCTTGATCTGCGCGGAGGCGTTCGCGAGCGCGGATAAATTTTTTTCTGTCAGGGACAGTCCGCTGAGGGCGGACTGCAGCTGTGAAAGCGCCTCCTTAAAGGCTGACGACCCGTCCCGCAGGGCGGGGGATTGCCCGTTGAGCGTGTCGAGGGCCGCCTGGATGTTTTCGATCCCGTGATTGAGGGAGCGGATGCCCTCATCGAGAGATGCCGCTCCGTTCTGCACCTTTGCCGCGCCACTCTGCAGTGCCGTTCCGCCGTCTTGCAGTTCTCCGGCTCCGTTCTGCAGATCAGAGGCGCCGCCCTGCAGAGCAGATACGCCGTTTTTCAGTCCGTCCTGCGCGCCGCTCTGCAGAGCGGATACACCGTCCTTTAGCTCTCCCGCTCCGTCGTCGAGTTCCCCGATTGCGCCTAAAAGATTCGTGACCTGATCCATCAGAGCGGCGTCATCGACCTCGACATCCAAATTCAGCGGAATGCCGTTGAGGGAGATGCCGTCCATTTCAAAGCCGGATACATCGGCAGTGATTTCCGCGTCGATTCCTTTGCCGGGCAGAATGGTGTAGGTTATCTGCTTATCGTTTCCGACATTGGCGACAGTTGCGCTCTCTGCCGTGATATTTCTGCATTTGGCGGTATCCAGCGACAGGGATGCCTGCAGCGCGTAGCTGTCAAAAAAGCTGCCTCCGCAATCCTTGTTTTCGCTCACTTCCAGATGGATCTTGAGCGCGCCGCTCATTCCGGCGATCTCCTCGGCGGGATATTCCGTGCCGTCTATGTAATAGCGGATGCGGATTTCCCATGGGATCTCGTTTTCCTCCAGCTTTCCCTCATAGTAGAGCTTTCCCGCTTTGGCGTCAATCGTAACGGTTTCGCCGGAGTAATGGATCGGATCTGTGGTCGTCATATTCCGCAGGCTCTGGTAGCGTCCGAAATCCACGATCTGCCCGTCTTCCGGCAGTTCAAAAATATTGACGGCATTCACTTCCTTTACAGAACCATCGGTATTGAGATTGACGTAAATAACTTCTTCCTTTGGCGCGTCAGAAGCCGCTGCGGATGCCGATGCGGGCAGCGTTATGCAAATGGCTGTCATTCCTGCCATGAGCGGCGCCAGGGTTTTTGAAAAAAGGTTTTTTGCGTGTTTCATCTTATTTTTCCTCCATCAAATGAAGCGGCTGATTCTGGATGTTGTCAGGTTTTTCTTTTTTAAAGACGCTCACAAGGCGGTCAAAGAGCAAAAGCTGGCCGGGCAGGACGAAAATCACAACGAGCAGGGAGCAGATAGCGCCGCGCCCGATAAAAATGCCAAGCTGCGACAGCAGCTGGTTGCTTGAAATATACCCCATCAGCAGTCCGACGGCAGTCAGTACGCTGCCTGAGGTCAGGATAGATACCGTCACATCGGAAATGGTCTGCGCGACGGTGTCCTTTTGCGCGAGCCTCCTCTGGTTTTCTCTGTAGCGGTCGGTCATCAGGATCGCATAGTCAACGGTTGCACCGAGCTGAATGGAGCTGATGATCAGATAAGCGATATAAAAACAGCTTGACCCCATAAAGTAAGTGACAGAAAGGTTGATCCAGCCGGCCGTTTCAATGCACAGCACCAGGATGAGCGGCAGGGCAAACGATTTTAGCATAACCAGCAGAACGAGGAATACTGCGCCGATTGCCACAAAATTGACCTTTGCCATATCCGCCGTGACGGTATCCATCAGATCATAGGTGCTGACTCCCTCTCCGGCGAGATAGTACGCATCCGGGTAATAGCTGTCTGCGATGCTGCGGATCTGTTCCACCAGAGAAAAGGTTTCTTCTCCTTCAAAAGGTACATCTACGGACAGCACCATCCGGCTGTAATGCTCCGATTCCAGCTGGGACAGGGTATCGTCATCCAGATATTCCGGCGGGATCTCCGCACCTGCCGTATCCACATAGGAAATAATGCCTGTTATATGGGAAAGGCCGTGCAGCTCATCGGAGAGCGCCGTCTGCGTGGCCGTATCGCCGCGGGGAACGAGAAGCACATAAGTATCGGTTTCTCCGAACACATCCTGTATGGCTTGTGTGTCCGCGCCGAACTGCGTATCCGGACCAAAGATGTGGGAAGAACCATAATAGTAATCGTTTGCATTCGCTGCCAGGTACGCCGGAACGATCAGCGCCGCAAAGACGCATACCAGAGGGAGCGTGATGCGGCGGACGAAAACGCCGAATCTTGTGAATCCCGGAACAAAGGAGCGGTGCCTCGTACTCTCGAGCTTCCGATAAGTCATCAGTATCAGGGACGGCATAAAAAGAAATACCGTGATCAGGCTGATCGCCACGCCCTTTGCCAGGGCAAGTCCAAGGTCCGGCCCGATGCGGAATTGCATCAGCACAAGCGCCAGAAAGCCGATGACGGTCGTCAGTCCGCTGGATAAGATGGAGGCTGTGGATTTGCAGAGCGCGTCGATCATTGCCTCCTCCGGCGTGGAGCAATCTGCCCGGCATTCTTCAAAACGGTGAATCAGGAATACCGAATAATCCAGCGAAACCGCAAGCTGCAAGATGTTGCCGGCCGCGTTGGTGACAAAGGAAATCTCTCCGAAAATAAGGTTGCTGCCGGCGTTTATCACGACAGCCACGCCAAGCCCGACTAAAATCAGCAGAGGCTCAAGCCACGAATTGGTGGTGAGCAGCAGCACAAAAAACACGAAAATCACAGCGACAATGGAAATGACGGATACCTCAGAGATCGTCTCGGTTGTGGCCACTGCGGTGGAAACCGCGCTTCCGGTCATGGCACCCGCATCGCCTATGATCTCCCGGATCGAGGGGACAGCGGTTATCCTGCTCTCTTCCTCAATGGTGACGGAAAACAGGGCGGTGCTGTCCTTGTAGTAAGTCTCTGCCGTATCCTCATCAAGCATGGAAAGCGGTATGGAAAGATCTGCCGCATCATCCAGCCAGGTGACCTCTGTAACGCCATCTACCGCCTGGATCTGTTCTTTGTATTCCAGCGCCTCGGGAATGGTGACGTCACGGATCATCACGCGGGCATTGGGGATGCCGCCGTCAAACTCTTCCCGCATCACATTTAGGGAAACGGTGGACGGGCTGTCCTCCGGCAGATAATCGTCAATGTCATAATCGACGTCTACAAAATGCTGTGCGGCCAGGCATACAAGGCTGACTGCCAAAAACAAGATAAAAATCAATTTCCGGTGTGCCACCGTCTTTGTGTAAAACTGTCTCATATCGCTCCTTTCTGCCGCAGCTGCAGCGTATCTTTTGCCAGGCGGCGCGGGAAAGAAAGCCGATAGTTCCGTTGCGCCATAGTGCCGGTTCTTTTCCAGATGTTATAGGTAAGGATAAAGCGGTTATCTCTTGAATAAAACGGTCAAAAGGAGTTTTTTGTGTAATAGACGGACAAATCAGGTAAAAATGTAGGTCAAATTTCCTATATTTTTTCATTTGTCCACACTTGGCTATGGAATTATTTGCGGAACAGATGTATAATGGAGAAGAGAAAAATACCATGGAGGGACAGTTCTCGTGAAGCATGAGGAAATTTCAATGAACACAAAAAAAGCGCTTGCGGATGCGCTCAAAACGGCAATGAGAAAAAAGCCCTTTCAGAAAATCTCGGTCAGTGAACTGGTGCAGGCGGCAGATATGAACAGAAAGACCTTTTACTATCACTTTGAAGATATCTATGCCCTGCTTAAGTGGATATTGGAAGAAGAAGCCATAAATGTGATAAAGAGCTTTGATCTGCTGGAAGACTATGAGGGGGCGATCTCTTTTGTCATGGATTACGCGGAAGAAAACGAGCATATCATCAACTGCGCCTGTGACGCCATCGGGAGAGAGGAGTTAAAGAGGGTGTTCCGCGCGGATTTCTACGATATCATCGTTTCTGTGATCGAAGTAGAAGAGCAGAGGGCGGGGGCGATCCTGGATCCTGCCTATAAAGAGTTTTTGGCGCGGTTTTACATGGAAGCGCTGGTGGGGATGCTGATCGATTGGATACGGGAGAGGGAAAAAAGAGATCGGAAAACGGTGATCGAGTATATCTCAAAGACCATCCGGGGTTCTCTGACCGGGATTTTGGCGGCCAGTTAACCGCGGGATGCTCTTATCGCGCGCTTTCTGCCCCATCTTTTCCGGCAATCCATCATCCGGCAATCCACAGTTCCTTAGGGCTTGCCGCGGGGGCGCGTGGAAACAGGCAGATGCCGTCATCCGGGCTTTTTCTGTAAGGCTGCCTCGTTCTTTTTTAACATCTCTGCGATGAGATTCTGGCAGTAGCTTCCGATCTTCTTTCTTGTCTCCTTGTCCAGCTGATCTGGATAGACAGGAGTTCCGTATTCTAATATCACATGGGCAGATTTGATGCATGGAAAATGGTTTTCTAAAATGTCGGCAGACCCGGAGATGGCCATGGGAATGATGGCGCATCCGGTTTTTTCCGCCATTTTAAAGCTGCCCTCTTTAAACGGCAGCATCAGAGAATCGGTGGTGTTCCTGGTCCCCTCTGGGAAAATGCACATGGAGATCCCGTTTTTGATATTATCGATGCCCTCCAGGATGGTTTTGAGCGCTTCCTTGATATCGCTGCGGTTGAGGAAGAGGCAGTGCAGGCCTCTCATCCAGCTGGAAAGGAGCGGGATGTTCTTCAGGCGGTCCTTGGCGATGTAGCCGGTAAGTCCGGGGCATCTTGCGTAAGTGATGATAATGTCAAAATAGCTTTTGTGGTTTCCGATGTAGAGGACCGCTTCCTCTTTCGGGATGTTTTCTTCCCCGATGACTGTGAGCTTCGTGCCGCAGATGAATAAGATCACCCGGAACGCCCACTGCACGGTGCGCAGCATGAAAAGCTCCGCCGCCTGTTTGCGGAACCTGGCAAAAATGGATGCGATCAGGAGTATGGGAACGCTGAGAATGAGAAATAAAAAAACAAAGAGCAGGGCAAAAATTAACCGTAACATACAAATTCCTTTCTAAAAAAAGCCTGACAGTTTTTTCTCTGCCAGTTCATTACTTATCATTATATAGGGAAAGGGGGAGAAAAACAACAGGAAATATCCCGGAATATGTTTGAATATTTTTGAGGATAGCTGCATAGAATAGGATAGAAGCCAGAACTGGGGGTTTGCATGGAGAAGAAAATCAAAGCGCTCATTTTGACGGCGGTATGGGGGCTTGCCCTATGCGGATGCAGCATTGAGGAAACGAATGGAACGAAACTCAGTGACCTCGAATATGCGATCGTGGAAGAAGCGGATCTGCCGGAAGAGCTGAAAGCGCAGATAGAGGAGAAAAAGGCGGCGGATTTTAAGATGACCTACGAATCCGGCGGGGAGCTTTACATAGTGCGCGGTTATGGAGAACAGGCGACCGGAGGATACAGCATTTGCGTCAGAGAATTGTATCTGACTTCCAATGCCATTCTCTTCCGCACAGAATTGATCGGTCCGAGAAAAGGGGAGTCTGCCAGACAGAGTCCGAGTTATCCGTATATCGCAGTAAAGACAGACTACCGTGAAGAACATGTTATTTTTGAATAAATATGCAAAATTTTAAAAATTCATTTGACAGAAATTTCATGCAGTGCTATACTAAAGCGTATGAAATTCAGAATAATCACAATACGCATGGAGGAGGTAGACCAAATGGAGCAGGCAGATATCAGCAAGGTTCGGGCTTCTGTGCATCAGCAGCGCGGCAGAAAAGTATTGATTCAGCTGGATCGAGGGCGCAATAAAGTTGATATTCAAGAAGGTGTTATCCAGAATGCTTATCCGAGTGTATTCACCATTTTAGTAAAAGATGCGCGTGATGAAAATCCGCCTCAGTTGTTATCATTTAGTTATTCTGACATAATTACGAGAGAGATCCGCATGAAGCTGTGTTGACGGACGCTGCATCGTGACTGTGAAAACGCCGGATCGTTGTGCAGGAACAGCATATAGGCATAAAATCCCCCATGGACGAATAAGATGGTTACAAAGATTCGGAACATGGGGGACTTTTTTTGGAACTCAGAAAGGTAAAATTACATAGAAAGCAGGAAAAAGGAACGGCAGTCAGCCAGATCACCTTAGATGACGATTACAACGTGCCGGATTACCGTCCAGATATCGTGAAAGTCTTAAAGGAAAAAGGGGAAATCCGCTTTGACGAGGTAAAAGCGGGAAACGGCGCTGTGTGGATGAAAGGAAGCCTTATTTTCAGGATCCTTTACCGCAGCGATCAGGAAAACGGGAAGATCAGCTGCCTGCGGGGGGAAATTCCCTTCCAGGAAAAACTGAACCTGGACGGATTGATGGAATTTGAGACAGTGAAAGCGCAGGGGACCATCGAGGATATCACCATTGGCGTGATCAATTCCAGGAAATTGAGCGTCCGCGCCGTCGTTCTGTTAAAAGCGTCCGCAGAGGAAGAGGTAGATGAGGAGCTGACCTGCGGGGCGGAAGATGCGGAAGCCTATGAGCAGAACATCGTGAGGAAAGAAGCCCTGCGCCTGCTGCTTTCCAAGAGAGACGTATGCCGCCAGAAAAGTGAGATGGTGCTGCCCTCGAGCAAACCCAATGTGAGGGAAATCCTCTGGAAAAGCATGGAGCTTCGGAACGTAGAGGGAAGAATGAAAGAGGGAAAGGCTGCCGTAAGCGGCGAGATCTTAGTGTCGGTGCTTTACAGCGGCGAGGAGGAGGGGGAACGTCTGCAATGGTATGAAACCACGGTACCCCTGGACTGCGGCGCAGACTGCGAGATTGCGGATGGGGATCCTATCTGCAGGATAAAAACCCGCCCGGCCTCCATGGAATTAGAGGTAAAACCGGACTATGACGGAGAGGAGCGGATCTTAGTCTTAGAGCTGGCTCTCGAGATGGATATCGCTGTCTGGAAAGAAGAGACGCTGGAACTATTAGAGGATTTATATTCTTTAAAAAAGAATGTGACGCCTGTCAGAAACAGATGCACGCTGGAAAAGCTGCTGATAAAAAACAGCGCGAAATGCAGGCTGGCGGAACAGATGGAATTTATCGGAGGGCAGGAAAAGGTCCTGCAGATCTGCGCCTGTGAGGGAAGCGTCATACTTGAGAAAACGGAGCTGGCGGCGGACGGCGTCTGGGTGGAGGGGATCGTTATCGTGGAACTGCTCTACATCACCACAGACGACCATATGCCCATCGGCGCAATGAAAGAAATCTATCCGTTTTCGCAGCTTGTGGAAGTGCCGCAGCCCAAAGGGCAGATACGGATAGAGCTGTCCTCCGGTTTAGAGCAGCTCTCGGCAGTGATGCTGGATCAGGAACACATTGAGATCAAAGCGCTCGTGCACCTGGATCTGATGGCGTTTGAGGAGGAGCAGATCGCCAATATCCAGGAAGTGGAGGAAGAACCGCTTGACATGGAAAAACTCCAAAACAGCCCGGGACTGATCGGGTACATCGCGAAAGCGGGAGACAGCCTGTGGATGATCGCCAGAGAAAACCATACGACGATCCGTGATATCATGGAAACAAATCATTTAAAGGAAGATACGCTCGCTCCGGGAGACAAAATCCTTATCGTAAAGCAGGTGTAGCGCTTGAAATTCTTAAATATTTCGGAAATAATCGGGGAAACGGGAACAATTTTTGCCTGAAATGTGCTATAATGTACAGACAGGCACAGGAAATTGCTTGAAAGGGAGAGGCAGATCGGCTGCCGGCAGGCGATTTTGTCTCTCTGCCGATGAAAAAGCTGAAAAGATAAGTTTGAGAAGGCAAAAATGGAAAGGCAAATTTAAAAAGCGAAAGCTGAAAAGGCAAACTTAAAAAGGCAGATTTGAAAAGCGAAAGCT
>CAZAMD010000017.1:34451-40034 GCA_964486485.1 uncultured Roseburia sp.
AAAAGGCAGATTTGAAAAGCGAAAGCTGAAAAGGCAAACTTAAAAAGGCAGATTTGAAAAGCGAAAAATGAAAAGGCAAACTTAAAAAGGCAGATTTGAAGAAGATGAAGTGGAAGAAATGAATTTGAAGAGCGGGGACAGATAACATGCGGAAAAACTATTGCAGGAGAAAAGCGGCGGCAGTGTGCCTGGCGGGATTGCTGGCGGCGGCAACGTTCAGCGAGGCCAGCGCTTCCGTCATCAAGGATGCGCAGAGGAAGAAAGCGGAGGCGCAGGAAGACTTGGATAAGGTAAATCAGCAGATTAAGGATATTCAAAATACGCAGAGCCGTCTGCAGAGTGAGATGCAGGAGTATGACAACCAGCTGATGGCGCTTCTGACGGACATGGAGCTTCTGCAGGACGATATCGCCGACAAGGAAGTGGAGATCGAACAGGCGGAGGCGGATTTAGAGCTTGCCCAGAGGAATGAGCAGCAGCAGTATGAGGCGATGAAACAGCGGATACAGTATATGTATGAGAACGGCGACGCCTCTGTCCTTACCGTGCTGGTAGAGTCCGAGGATATCACAGAGCTGCTGAACAGGGTGGAATATGTCTCTGACGTGTATGAGTATGACAGGAATCTTCTCGATGCCTATCAGGAGGCTGTCAGACAGGTGGAAGAGCAGACTGCCAGGCTGCAGCAGGAAATGTTTGACATGGAAGAGCTGCAATTAAGCTATGGGGAGCAGGAACGAACGTTAAACCAGGTCATAACGGAGAAGAGCGCGAAAATTTCTGAATTTGACAGGCAGCTTTCGGATGCTAGGACTCTGGCAAGTGAGTACGCACAGACCATCCGCCAGCAGAATGATGTGATCAGCAAAGAGCAGCAGCGGATAGCCAAGGCGAAAGCGGAGGCGGAAGCCAGGAAGAAAGCGGAAGAGGAAGCCAGGAAGAAAGCGGAAGAGGAAGCCGCAAAGAAAAACAAAGGCGACAAACATAACCAGAGCGGCAGTGACGGCGGCGCGGCCGCAGCCAGGCCGGAACCTGAGGGCGGCGGCTCTTCCAGCTCCTCCAGCGGCGGGACAGAGGCTTCTTCCGGCGGCACAACAGGGCTTACCGGCGGGTTGAATCCCCCCTTTTCCACGGGAGTGGACGGAAGCAGCGTGGTATCCTATGCCAGCGGGTTTGTCGGAAATCCCTATGTCTATGGGGGAAACAGCCTGACTGAGGGGACGGATTGCTCTGGATTTGTATCCTTAGTCTACCAGCATTTTGGCGTCTCTCTGCCCAGGAGTTCTTACGCGCTTCAGTCCAGCGGACAGGCTGTCAGTTATGAAAATGCCCAGCCGGGCGACATTATCTGTTATCCGGGGCATGTGGCGATTTACGCGGGCGGGGGGCGGATCATACATGCCTCTACCCCAAGTACCGGAATTTGCCACGGCAGCGCCACTTACCGCACGATCACGTCCGTGCGGAGGGTGCTGTAACCATCCGGCGGAGAAACGCTTTGTATTTTAGGAATGAGCGTGGTATGATAGCAGAAGAAAGAGGTTAGGAGGAAGCATCAGGATGCGGGTGGAGCAGTTGCAGCAAGGGATGGAGGCCGCGCGGAGGGCAGGAGGACGGGAGCGTTTATGTCGGTCATAAAGACCTTTCGGGTTTTTAAGGGTGTGGAAGTCCAGATTACGACAGAGTTTTTATTGATCGCGGTGCTGGCGGCGTTTATTTTCCTAAGGCTCGGAGACAGAAAGCAGTATCTGGATTTTGCCGAATCGCTGGATCGGAATGCCGTGGCGGTGGACGGGGAGAACCTGACGCTTCAGGATCTGGCGTTCTACATCGCGTTTGAGGAAATGCAGGTGGAAAAGGATGCCTATGTCTATAACCCGGAAAATACCAAGGAATATTGGGATCTTTATTCTAACGGCGTTTTCATCCGAAATGCCGCAAAGAAGGCGGCAATGGACATGGCGGTCCACGATAAGATTTTTTATGACATGGCTTGCGGGCAGGGATTGGAACTGGACGAAGAAGAAGAGAAGCGCCTGCATAACGCGCAATACGATTTCTGGCATGACTTAGAGGAAGAACAGCGGGCGTGGCTGGGAGTCAGCCAGGAGGCGCTAAACGAAAGCTTAAGAAAACTTGCCTTAGCGGAAAAGTACCAGTCGATCTATGCCCAGATGCACGACGGCAGCATGGAGGATTACTCCTTTGAGGGGGAGGCCTACAAAAAGCTGCTGGAGCGTCATGAGGTGACTGTCCTGGAGGACGTCTGGGACGGCGTGCATTTTGGTCATATCACAGTACATCATAAAAAAGAGTAAAGCAGAGAGAGCGGAGCATTATGTTGATAAAAATTGGCAGGAACGATTTATGCTGGTGCGGGAGCGGGAAGAAATATAAGATCTGCCATCAGGCATTTGACGAGCGGATTTCCCGGATCGCCTCTCAGGGGCACACGGTCCCGACCCGCAAGATCATTAAAAACCCGGCTCAGATTGCGGGCATTAAAGAGAGCTGTAAAATTAACATCGCGGTCTTAGACTATCTGCAGGAGCATATCCGCGAAGGCATGGACACGGCCGAAATCGACCGGATGGTCTATGACCTGACGACACAGATGGGCGGGATCCCTGCGCCCTTGCACTACCAAGGATATCCCTACAGCGTGTGTACCTCCGTCAATGATCAGGTGTGCCATGGATTCCCCTCTAAGGAGGTGGTATTGAAATCCGGTGATATCCTCAATGTGGATGTATCGACCGTTTTCAACGGATATTTTTCGGATTCCTCCCGCATGTTCTGCATCGGCGAGGTAAGCCCGGAGAAGAGGCGGCTTGTGGAAGTCACGAAAGAGTGCATGGAGATGGGATTAAAGGAAGTGAAGCCCTGGGGATTTTTAGGGGACATGGGGCAGGCAGTCCACGACCATGCGTTTGCCAACGGCTATACAGTGGTACGGGAGATCGGCGGCCACGGCGTGGGGCTAGAGTTCCATGAGGATCCCTGGGTCAGCTACAACAGCAGGCGGGGGCAGGAGATGCTGCTGGTCCCCGGCATGATATTTACGATCGAGCCGATGGTGAATATGGGCAAGGCGGACATCTATATCGACCCGAAAAACAAATGGGAAGCCTATACTGCGGACGGGCTGCCTTCGGCTCAGTGGGAAATCATGGTGCTTGTGACAGAGGAAGGCAGCGAAGTGCTGTGCTGGTAAGCGGATAAAAATGTTACATTTTCTTCAAAGAGTATTCAAAAAATAGACAATCTGATTTCATATATGGGGGTTATAGTAGTTACATCACATAAGTGATGAAGCTTTTTTTTCATAAATTTCCCCCTTTTTAAATCCACCATTCCGCAATGGTGGATTTTTTGTGAAAACGCTGCTCCGGCCGGAGCGGGGGAGACGGTTCTGCGGGGGAGCGGGAGCGCCCGTTCCGCGTAAAAATGGATTGAAAAGCAGCGCAAAACCGGGTATGATAAAATCATGAGATACCGAAAGGATAAGGAGACGGCTTATGGAAAACAGAATTTCAGGACGCACAGGACTTCTGGCATTGATCGGTTCCCCGGTGGGGCATTCCGGTTCTCCCGCCATGTATAATTATAGTTTTGAGCGTTTGGGGTTAGACTATGTCTATGTGGCGTTTGATATTAAAGCGGAGGAGGCAAAGGATGCTATCGCTGCCATAAAAACGCTGAAAATGCGCGGCTGCAATGTGACCATGCCCTGCAAAACGGAAGCGCTAAAGTATATGGACGAGCTTTCGCCCGCGGCCCGCATCATCGGGGCGGTGAATACCATTGTCAACGAAGGCGGAAAGCTCACCGGGCATATAACGGACGGCGAGGGATTTGTGGCAAACCTAAAAGACCACGGCATTGCTGTGAGGGGGAAAAAGATCACCGTGGCGGGCGGCGGCGGCGCGGCGGCTGCCATACAGGTGCAGTGCGCCTTAGATGGCGCGAGGGAGATTTCGGTTTTCAACCGGAAGGACGCGTTTTTTGAACGGACTTTAGCGACTGCGGAAAACATCAGGCGGGAAGCGCCGGGATGCGCCGTGAATGTGTATGATATCGCCGACAGTCCCAAAATGACGGAAGAGATGCGATCCAGTGACATTTTTGCCAATGCGACCATTGTGGGAATGAAGCCGATGGAGCGGGAGAGCGTGGTAAAGGATGCCGATGCGTTCCGCCCGGGACTTGTGGTGGCAGACGCTGTGTATGACCCGGTGGAAACGAGGCTGCTTAAGGAGGCAAAGGAAGCGGGATGCGTCTGTATCGGCGGAAAAGGCATGCTGCTGTGGCAGGGAGCGGCTGCGTTTAAACTGTATACGGGTCAGGATATGCCGGTGGAAGAAGTGAAAGCGAGATTTTTTAGCTAGGGGGCGCGCCATGAAAAATATTTATCTGATAGGGTTTATGGGAACCGGAAAAAGCACCGTCGCGGAAGAAATAAGGCGCAGCACCGGCGCGAAGCTCGTTGAAATGGACCGCCTGATCGTAGAGCGGCAGGGAATGGCGATCGCGGACATCTTTGACAGGCGTGGGGAGGAGTATTTCCGGGATCTGGAAACAGAGCTGCTCCGTTCCCTTGCCGGTGAAAAACATATCGTGGCGTCCTGCGGGGGCGGAAGCGTCCTGCGCCCGGAGAATGCCCGCCTGATGAAAGAAAACGGGTGCATTGTGCTGCTGAAAGCGAGGCCGGAGACCATTTATGAGCGGGTGAAAGACAGTGATGAACGGCCGATTTTAAACGGAAATATGAATCTGGGATTTATACGGGAACTGATGGAAGAGCGGAGGGAACGCTATGAGGCTGTGGCAGACATCGCGATCGATGTGGACGATAAGTCCCCGGAAGAGATCTGCCGGGAACTGCTTAAGGCGCTGGAAACCGTTTGAAACCTATTTGATGAGCAGAGAGGAACAGGAGCATGAATTATGCATTTATGATGGAGGGGGAATTTCCGGATGAAACAGTTCGGGATTCTTACGCGCAGATTGCGGGAGAACTGGAGGAGGCGGAACGGCTGTACTGGAATCATCCGAGAGAGTGCGGCATCATGCTCCGAAATATTTCAGAGCATATCTGCCGGTTTTATAATGACTATTATTCCATCGGCTTTCCGGCGGAAGCGACGCTGGAGGGATTTTTGTGCTACACGGGAGAGGACAGCCAGAATGTCATGGTCAGCCGCTTTTTAAGCAGCGTCAGAAAGGAGCAGAGGGACAGGCTCAATAAGCTTCGTGTCATAGGGGACGACTGCCTTATGGGAATGGACGGGCCGGACCGGGGAATGCGCTATGAGGACAGGATGGCGCAGAACGCGGAAAAAATGCTGGATGCCATGATGGAAGTCGTCAAAGAGATGTGCCGGAAGATCAACGGCAGGACCGACGTGGAGGATTACCGCGTCTGCAAGGAAAAGCTGGCAGGGTATTGTGAGGAGAAGGAAGAATCCGTGCGGGAAACAAGAGAAAACAAAGGATCATTGTTATCAAAATTATTTTCAAAGAAAAATAAAAAAGAAAATTAAGAAATAAGAAATTAAGAAATTAAAAATAAGAAATTAAGAA
>CAZAMD010000018.1:0-36770 GCA_964486485.1 uncultured Roseburia sp.
GGAACGGCATAAGTTGAGAACTTCACTCCCATGGTGGGATCAAAATTGTCGATGGACTTGATCAGGCCGATGCAGCCGATCTGAAACAGGTCGTCCACGTTTTCGTGATTTCCGGAGAAACGCTTGATCACGCTCAGCACGAGGCGCAGATTGCCCTTGATATAAGTTTCCCTGGCTTCTAGGTCGCCCTGCTTGATGCGGGCAAAAAGAGCATCCTTTTCTTCTTCTTTCAGAATGGGAAGCTTTGCGGTATTCACGCCGCAGATTTCAACTTTGTATGAAGCCATGATATCGTTCCTCCGGGTTTTGTTATTTCGCATATCGGTGATTGATAAAAGGATGCTTCAAATGGCTTTGTTTTATTCAGAAAGAAGCTTTTTTTTGCAAGAAAATGATGGTAAAATAGTGGAAAGGAAAGGTGGAGGAGAAAGTGATAAAAAATACGGAATCATCTCCCATGAGGGATTTGATCGATGAGAGGAATGAATGGGAGAAAATCAGTAAAAGCGTCATCAAGCGCTGGAATGTCAACTATATTCCGAAGCAGCAGGAGGTCTGGCCGGAGGGCGATACGCACCGGGAGCCGGAGGCGGCGGAAGAAATAGGGAGCAGAAAGTTTAACGAGGCGACAGGCTCTCCCTCCGGCGACTATGGCAGGCAGGAAATACAAGATGAGGTGACCAAAGGGCAGATTGACAAGATCCTGCAGGAAAAATCAGAAAGCCTTCGCCATCTGATCGATGAAAACCAGCACTAGCGGGATCAAAGAGCCTTGAAAACCTTTGACATTTTCCAGCTGTGCGGATAAAATAGGAAAAGCAGCGCATCGGCATGGATGCGGAACGGCTGCAGAGCAGCAGGGTGTTAGGAAAGGAAAAGCTGGATATGAAAAAAATATTAGATCTGATCAGCGGGGAAGTGGCGGCGGCCTTTGCGGCCTGCGGCTATGACGCGGGATATGGGAAAGCCGTGCCGTCTGACCGGCCGGATCTGTGCGAGTACCAGTGCAACGGCGCGCTGGCGGCGGCAAAAGCGTACAGGACCGCACCGTTTATCATCGCGGAAAAAGTGGCGGAAAAGCTGTCGGGCAATCCCATGTTTTCCATGGCAGAGTCCGTAAAACCCGGATTTATCAATCTGAAAATGGAAGGTGCATATTTGGCAAAGTATGTGGAAGCCATGCGGGAGGATGCCGGACGGTTTGGCTGTGAGAAAGTAAAAGATCCAAAGGTGATCATCATCGACTACGGCGGACCGAATGTGGCAAAGCCGCTGCATGTGGGACATCTCCGCTCCGCGATCATCGGGGAGAGCATCAAGCGCATCGGCAGGTTTATGGGGCATCGCATGATCGGCGACGTGCATTTAGGAGACTGGGGACTGCAGATGGGACTCATTATCACGGAGCTAAAGCGGCGGGAACCCTCCCTGCCTTATTTTGATGAGGATTACGAGGGGGAGTACCCGAAAGAGCCGCCCTTTACCATCTCTGAATTAGAAGAGATCTATCCTGCCGCCAGCGCGAGATCCAAAGAGGATGAGTCATACAAGGAAGCGGCGATGCAGGCGACCTTTGAACTGCAGCAGGGGAGAAAAGGATATCAGGCATTGCTGTCCCATATTCTTCAGGTGTCTGTCACAGACCTGAAACGGAATTATGAGAATCTGGAGGTATCCTTCGATCTTTGGAAGGGAGAATCGGACGCCCAGCCATATATCCCCGCGATGGTGCGGAAGATGAAAGAGGAGGGGTACGCCTATGTCAGCGAGGGAACGCTGGTAGTGGATGTGCGGGAGGAGACGGACACCAAGGAGATACCGCCCTGCATGATCCTCAAATCCGACGGCGCGTCCCTTTACAGTACCACGGATCTTGCCACCATCGTGTGGCGCATGGAGGACTATCAGCCCGATGAGATCATCTATGTGGTGGATAAGCGGCAGGAGCTGCATTTCACCCAGGTGTTCCGCTGCGCGAGAAAGACCGGGCTGGTAAAGCCGGAGACGGAATTGAAGTTTCTGGGTTTCGGCACCATGAACGGAAAGGACGGGAAGCCCTTTAAAACACGGGATGGCGGCGTGATGCGGCTGGAATACCTGCTCGATGAGATCAACGCTGAAATGCGAAAGAAAATCACGGAGAACCAGAGCGCCAAGGAAAATCTGGGCATAAGCCCTCAAGAAGCGGAAGAAACCGCAAAGACAGTGGCGCTTGCAGCCATCAAATACGGCGATCTCTCCAATCAGGCAGGCAAGGATTATATCTTTGATGTGGACAGGTTTACTTCCTTTGAGGGAAATACAGGCCCCTATATCCTCTATACCATCGTCCGCATCAAATCCATCTTGAAGAAATACCATGGCATGGGCAAGGACGCGGGCGGCGCTTCCATTGAGGCGCCCGTCAGTGAGAGCGAAAAGAAATTGATGTTGGGGCTGTCAAGATTCAATGCCGTGATGGAAAACGCCTTTGAGGAGACAGCCCCCCACAAAGTATGTTCTTACATTTATGAGCTTGCCAACGCCTTTAACAGTTTTTATCATGCCAATAAGATCATCGCGGAGGAAGATGAGCGGATCCAGAAATCCTATATCCGCCTGCTGGAGCTGGCAAAATCCGTATTGGAAGCCTGCATCGGCGTGTTAGGCTTTTCCGCTCCAGAGCGCATGTGATCTTCTCATGGAAAAGGAACAGGAATATTTTCGGAAAGAAAATAACCTGTTCTTTTTTTGTCATAAAAGCGGACAGGTCTCATAGAATAGAGCATGGGGAAAAGGAGGTAATAGAAATGCATGAAATCAGTCAGCTCTTTCCCGTGCATATGCGCCAGAGCATCAAGGAAATGCCCTTTCAGGGATTAGAGGAGATCCGCGTCCGCATCGGGCAGCCGATCGAATTTTATTACGGGGAAGGATACCGCTTCCTTCTGGAAGAAAAGGAAAACGGGGAAAAAGAGCTTTGCCGCGCCACGGGGGAAGATGTAGCGGAAATCCTCGATTATATCAGCAGCTATTCCCTTTATGCCTACCAGGAGGAAGTAAGGCAGGGCTACCTTACCGTAGAGGGAGGCCATCGGATCGGGCTGATCGGACAGGCAGTCACGGAGAAGGGAAAGATAACGGGGATGCACCATATCTCCTTTTTGAATTTCCGCATCGCCCGGGAAAAAATAGGGTGCGCCAGAGGGCTGCTCCCCTATCTGCGGCTGCGGGACAGTATTTACAACACCCTCTTCCTATCCGCGCCCGGCGCTGGCAAGACCACTTACTTGAGAGACTGCATAAGGCTCCTCTCGGAGGGGGAGGAGGGCAGGGCAGGGTTAAAGGTCTGCGTGGTAGACGAGCGTTCCGAGATCGGGGCGTGCCGCATGGGGATGCCGCAGACTCAGGTAGGGCCGCGCACCGACGTGCTGGACGGCTGCGGGAAGGCGGAAGGAATGCTTCTTTTGCTGCGATCCATGTCGCCCCAGGTGATCGCGGTGGATGAATTGGGCACAGAGGAAGATTTTCTCGCGGTGGAGCAGGCTGTCTGCTCCGGCAGCAGAGTGCTGGGGACGATCCATGCGGGCGAGGTGCAGGAACTGCAGGAAAAACCCCATTTAAGGCATTGGATGGAACGCCAGCTCTTCCAGAGGTTCGTGCAGATCAGGCGGCAGGAAAACGGATCCAGGGAAATCCATATTTTCGATGCCGGGATGAGGAAGCTATGTTAAAGCTGGCGGGCGGGCTGCTGATCGAGGCGGCGAGCGTGGGACTTGCCATATGCTTTGGGCGGGAGATTAAGGAGCATCTGCGCCTCCTCTATGAGATACGGCAGATGTTCGCGGACATTTTCCAGGAAGCCCAGTACAGCCTTTTGCCCATGGAAAAAATCCTGACGTCCAAAATCATCCCGCGGGACGCTGTCCTGGCGGAGGCCTGCGCGAGGCTTGCCAGCCTTCTGGCGGAGAAAAACGGGGAGGGAGGGGCCGCTCTCTGGAAACAGGTATTCCGTGATTCCCGGAAAGCATTAGGGTTGAAAGAGGCGGAAGCGGAGATCATCGAGAACGCTGGAAAAGCCTTTTTCGGAAAAAACACGGAAGAAAACGGCAGAAATTTGTCACTGTATTTAGAACGGTTAGATTATGTCATAGAGCATGCCAGAAGCGAGCAGAAAGAAAAACAGCGGGTGCTTCAGACCGTGAGCATATTGGGCGGTTTCCTGCTGATTCTCCTGCTGATATAGTCTGTGCCATAGAAAGTGCCATAGAAAGGGTAGGCAGAAATGAGCGTAAATCTGATTTTTAAAATTGCGGCGGTGGGAATCTTAGTCACAGTGATAAGCCAGGTGCTAAAGCACAGCGGCAGGGAGGAACATGCCTTCCTGACGAGCCTTGCGGGATTGATCATAGTTCTGTTCTGGATTGTACCCTATATTTATGAACTCTTTGAGACGGTGCAGACCTTATTTGCCTTGTAAAAAGGCGCGGAAGGAGCGGGAACATGGATATCTTACGGATTGCGATCCTCGGGATTGCGGGAGTTTTGATGGCGCTCCCCCTGCGCAGGGAAAAGGCAGAGTACAGCATTTTCATCAGCATGGCGGTCTGCATCTGCATTTTCCTCTTTGTCATCACAAAGGTCGAGACGGTGCTTGCCTTTGTGAAACGCCTGGAAGCGTTCGCGGCGGTAGACAGCGCCTACATCGCCCTGGTGATAAAAATGGTAGGGATTACCTATGTGGCGGAGTTCGCCATAAACGTATGCAAAGATGCGGGGTATGGAGCCATCGGAAACCAGATTGAAATATTCGCGAAACTATCCATTCTGGTGGTGAGCATTCCCGTGCTGACGGCTTTTCTGGAAACGATAGGGAGCTTTATATGAAAAAGGAAAAATGGATCGTGGCGGCAATCCTGTGCCTCGTTTGCCTCTGCCGCGCGCAGACCCTGTCCGCCTACCAGCAAGGGGAGCAGGGGGACGACTTTTTGGGGGAACTCATGGAAAGCCTTGATTTTTCAGAGCTGGATGCCTTTTTGGAGGAGGAGCATATAGGATGGGAAGAAAAACTGACCTTTTCGGATCTGGCAGGGCAGATGCTAGAGCAGGGGATCGCGGAGTTTGATTACAGCCAGATACTGCGGTGGGGGAGAGATGCCCTGTTTTATGAGGTGGATCAAAACCGCCGCCTCTTAGTGGAGGTAGTGCTCTTGGCGGCGGCATTTTCCATCCTGAAAAACTTCGCGGGCGCGTTTGCCTCTTCCTACATTTCAGACCTATGCTTCCTGCTGGTTTACTGCGTGCTGGCGGTGATGCTGATGCGATCCTTTCTGCCCCTGCAGGAAATCGCGGTCAGCGCATTGACGGACAGCGTGGAATTTATGAAGATCCTCATTCCCACGTTCTGCGTCACGATGGTGTTCTCTGCGGGAGCAAACAGCTCCGCGGGATTTTATCAGACCGCGTTTTTGGTCATCTACCTGATACAATGGCTGTTTTTAAACCTGCTGATCCCTATGATACATATCTATGTGCTGCTGCAACTGTTCAACCATTTCTTTGAGGATGAAAAGCTGGCAAACCTGACAGAACTGATAAAAGGCACTGTCGTCTGGGGAATGAAACTCGCGGGGATCCTCGTCCTCGGCTTGAATGTAGTGCAGGGGCTTTTAAATCCTGCGAAAGACCGCCTGCTCAACGGCACGGTGGGAAAGGCAGCTTCTATGATACCGGGCGTGGGAAATGTGATCAACGGGATGACGGAGCTGCTGCTCGGCTCCGGTATCATGATAAAAAACTGTGTCGGGGCGGCGGCGCTTTTGGTATTAGTGTGCATCAGCCTGATCCCGATGGCGAAAATCATCTGCATCTGCGTATGCTACAAGCTTGCGGCAGCGGCAGCGGAGCCGGTGACAGACAAGCGCATTGCGGGCTGCCTCAAAGGAATGTCTGAGGGCGGGATCTTGTATGTCAAGCTGATGGGCTACTGCACGGTGCTGTTTTTCCTCACTGTTGCCCTTACCACGGCGGCTTCCGGGTTCGTGCGTTAAAAAGGGAGGGCGGAAAAAGTGGGCTGGAAAAAAGTGGATCGGAAAAAAGCGGGCTTGGAAAAAAAGGGGGAGTATGACAGAACTTATTTTATATGTGCGGAATTTTTTTGTGCTTTCCATCCTCCTGATGCTATTGCTGCAGCTTGTGCCTGGAAAAGAGCTGAAAAAATACATCCGTTTTTTCTCACAGCTGCTCCTGACGCTGGGATTTCTATATCCGGTGCTGTCTCTTTTCACGGACAGCGAGGCGTTTTTGGAAAAGGTGCAGTACGAGGCATTCGCTGAAAATACGGCGGAGATTTCAAGGGATGCGGCAAAACTGGAAGATGTGCAGCAGGAGTACTATCTGGAAAAATATGAGGAGGCAGTCGCCCATGATGTGTACCGCATAGCGCAGGCCTATGCGGAGCCTTACGGGCTTTGCGTCAGGGAAGTGGAGGTCGGGCTGAGCGGAGCGTACAAGGTGGAAAAGATGAGCGTGGCGCTGCAGGAAAAAGAGGAAGAGGGAGAGGGAATGGAAACGTTCCGCATAGCGGTCGGGGAGCGGAAAAAAGAGGGGAGAGAGGAGGTCTGTGAAAAATTGAAAGCGGAGCTTGAGGATTACTATCAGCTAGAGGGGACAGAGGCGTATGTATGGTATGCGGGAGGGTGAGCGTATGGAACATTGGAGAGGGAAGATCAGCCGGATGCTTGAGGGAAAACCCTGGAAGAAATGGAAAAAGACGGACTGGGCGGTGCTTGCTCTGACGGGAGTCCTCCTGATGATACTGGCCATGCCAACGGGGGAGAAAAAGCAGAGAAATGAGCTGTTTCCCGTGGCGGGATCAAAAGAAGAGGCGGAAAAGGAAAAAACAGAGGCCAAAGAAAAAGACGACTATATCGGCTTGCTGGAGAAGCGGCTGGAAACGGTGCTGTCACAGATGGAGGGCGTGGGAAAGGCCTCGGTCATGATCACAGCGGCGGACCGGGGAAGGAGCGTGGTGGAGAAAGACACGGCAGAGCACAGCGTTGCGACGACGGAACATGACAGCGGCGGAGGGAGCCGGAGCGTGGCGGAGCAGCAGAGGGAGGAAACCACGGTATATGTGGAAAACGGGCAGGAAAAGACGCCGTACATACAGAGGGAAACCCTGCCCGCCATCGAGGGGATCGTGGTAGTGGCGGAGGGAGGGGGAGATGGGAAAACAGTTTCTGATATATCAGAGGCGATCCAGGCATTATTTCCGATCGAGGCACATAGAATTAAGGTAGTAAAGATGAGTTCTAAGGAGGGATAAGCGTGAAGAAAATATTTCGGAAGAACCAGCTGGTCATTACAGCGCTTGCACTTATGATTGCGGTAGCTGGATATTTCAGTTACATGAATAATAATATCGATGACGCCGGGGCGGCTGCGGAGGCGAGCGCGGATGCGGGCCTGCTAGAGGAAGAATATGAGATTTCAGATGAAGATTCCGCCATCATGGGAGAGATTTTTACAGATGAGGGGACAGGGGAAGAGCTTGCCGAAGCGGAGGGGACAGAGACCGCTGCCATCGCGGAGGGAACAGAGAGCGCTGCCATAGGAGAGAGCGCGGCGGAGGAAGTGGCCGAGGAGGGAGAAACGGGCACAGAGGAAGTGGCTTCCGCGGATGCGGAAGAAGTGGAGAATCCGGGCGAGACGATCCTTACCAGCTCAACCGTTGTAGGTTTAGACTATGCCGCGGAAATGAAATTAAACAGGGAACAGGTACGCTCCAAAAACAAAGAGTCTCTGGTCGAAATCGTAAACAATGCCTCCCTGGCCGATAACCTCAAACAGGACGCGGTGAATAAAATGGTGGCAATGACGGACATCGCGGAGCGGGAAGCGGCGGCGGAAATGCTGTTAGAAGCAAAAGGATTTACCGATGTGGTAGTGAGCATCACCGATGACAGCTGCGACGTAGTGTTAAATATGGGCGAGGTGACCGATTCCAAACGGGCGCAGGTGGAGGACATCGTAAAGAGGAAAACGAATGTATCTGCGGAAAATATCATCATAACGCCGATTGCAGTAACAGACGCCGAATAGGCGTCTGTTACTGCCGCACAGATACTGTGAGAGAAATATATGGGAAAGTAAGTGATGGGTTATATTGGCAATGGAACGGGAGCCGGCAGATCATGGAGCAAAGTTCTCTTGATTTTCTCTGTGTTTGCGTATATGCTAATAGTGCAAGCTGCAAAAAACAATCACAGAAAGCACAGCATCCTTGGCGGATAATCCCAGGGAGCGTGCAGAAACGAGGCTCACATGAAACGAATCTTTTTAATTGTTTTAGATAGCGTAGGGATTGGAGAAATGCCGGATGCGGCGGACTACGGGGACGCGGGGAGCAACACTCTGCTGGCGGCATCCAAAAGTCCCTATTTTTCCATGCTAAATATGAAAAAATTAGGCTTATTTCAGATTGACGGCGTAGACGTCGGGGAGAAAGAAGCAGCCCCCATAGGGGCCTGGGCGCGGATGCGGGAGGCTTCTAAGGGAAAGGACACCACCATCGGGCACTGGGAGATTGCCGGAGTGATCTCTCCCAATCCGCTGCCGACTTACCCGGATGGCTTCCCTGAGGATATCTTAAAAGAATTTTCCCGCAGGACGAACAGGGGGGTACTGTGCAACAAGCCTTACTCCGGCACAGAGGTCATCCGGGATTACGGGGAAGAACACTTAAGAACCGGCGATTTGATTGTCTACACCTCGGCGGACTCTGTGTTTCAGATTGCCGCCCATGAGGATCTGGTTCCGGTGGAAACTTTATACGGATACTGCCGGATTGCCAGGGAAATGCTTCAGGGAGAGCACGGGGTAGGGCGCGTGATTGCAAGGCCCTTTACGGGAGAGCCGGGCAATTTTGTCCGAACCGTAAGACGCCACGATTTCTCCCTCGAGCCGCCGAAGACCACCATGCTAGACCAGCTTTGCGCCAATGGCTTTGACGTGCTTTCCGTGGGAAAAATCATCGACATCTTCGCGGAGAGGGGAATCACAGACTATGTGCGCACCACGGGAAACGAGGACGGCATCGATAAGACTTTAGATTATATGAAAAAGGAATTTCACGGACTCTGCTTTACTAATTTAGTAGACTATGACATGCTCTACGGACACCGTAATGATGTGGACGGATACGCCAGAGCGCTGACATATTTTGACAGCCGCCTGCCGGAATTGTTAGCTGCCATGGGCAGAGAAGATATTTTAATGATCACTGCCGACCACGGCTGCGACCCGAGTACGCCCTCCACGGACCATTCCAGGGAATATACCCCCTTAGTCCTCTATGGAGATCCCGTTCGGACGGGAATCAACCACGGCACGAGGGAGAGCTTTGCGGACATCGCCGCCACGATCCTGTCCTATTTTGGCATCAAACAGGAATGCGAGGGGACTCCGATGGACATTTTCCAAAATCCATCGTAACTTTCAGCCATAATATTTTGCTTTTTATGGAAAAATATGTTATAGTGCCAACGTGTGCAGAAAAGAAAGATTTTTTTGGAGCGTCACGGATTGCAGGGAGAATCTTTCCTGTTTCTCACAGAGTATGGATTTGGAGGATGAAATTGTTTTGGCTGATTTAAGAAAAGAAATAGAAAAAAGACGCACCTTTGCGATCATTTCCCACCCGGATGCGGGAAAGACTACCCTGACAGAAAAATTCCTGCTCTACGGAGGGGCGATCAATTTAGCGGGATCCGTAAAGGGAAAGGCGACGGCGCGCCACGCTGTCTCCGACTGGATGGAGATCGAGAAAGCGAGAGGGATCTCTGTGACCTCCTCGGTCCTGCAGTTTCATTATGGCGGGTACTGCATCAATCTCTTAGACACGCCGGGGCATCAGGACTTCTCGGAAGATACCTACCGTACCCTGATGGCGGCGGATTCCGCGGTCATGGTCATTGACGGGTCTAAAGGTGTAGAAGCGCAGACGAGAAAATTATTTAAAGTCTGTGTCATGCGCCATATCCCCATTTTTACATTTATCAATAAAATGGACCGGGATGCCAACGATACCTTTGATTTGTTAGATGAAATTGAAAAAGAGCTGGGCATTGCAACCTGTCCCATGAACTGGCCGATTGGATCCGGGAAAAGTTTTAAAGGGGTTTATGACCGCAATGCCAGAGAAGTCACGACCTTTGCGGATACCTTAAAGGGAACCAGAGAAGGGACAGAGAAGCATATCTCCATTGACGATAGCGCTTTGCGGGACGAAATCGGTCAGGACGCCATGGAGAAGCTGCTGGAGGAAATCGAACTGCTTGACGGGGCAAGCGCGGAATTTGACCAGGAGATGGTGACGCGGGGAGAGCTTTCTCCGGTGTTTTTCGGCTCCGCCCTCACCAATTTCGGTGTGGAAACCTTCTTACAGCACTTTTTAAAAATGACCTATTCCCCGTTGCCGAGAAAAGCGGACGTCGGAGAGATCGATCCGTTCGGAGAGGACTTTTCCGCCTTTGTATTTAAAATCCAGGCAAATATGAATAAAGCGCACCGCGACCGCATCGCCTTTATGCGCATCTGCTCCGGCAGATTTGAGGCGGGCATGGAAGTCACCCATGTGCAGGGCGGCAATAAAAAAATCAAGCTTTCCCAGACCCAGCAGATGATGGCGCAGGAGCGCCATATCGTGGAAGAAGCCTACGCGGGAGATATTATCGGCGTTTTTGATCCGGGGATTTTTTCCATCGGGGACACCATCACCACGGCGAAACCCTTCCGCTTCGAGGGGATTCCTACTTTTGCGCCGGAACATTTTGCGAGAGTGCGCCAGGTGGATACCATGAAGCGGAAACAGTTCATGAAAGGAATGGAGCAGATCGCCCAGGAGGGCGCTATTCAGATCTTCCAGGAATACAATATGGGCATGGAGGAAGTCATTGTAGGCGTAGTGGGCGTCCTGCAGTTTGACGTGTTAAAGTACCGCTTAGAAAACGAGTACAACGTGGAAATCCGCATGGAGAAGCTGCCCTACGGGCATATCCGCTGGATTGAAAACGAAGACATTGATATGGACAGGCTCGTGGGCACCTCCGACATGAAAAAAATACAGAATTTAAAGGGAAAACCGCTGCTGCTGTTTATCAACGCGTGGAGCGTCGGCATGGTGCTTGACCGGAATCAGGGGCTGGTATTGTCCGAATTTGGAAGGGATTAAAGGCAGGAATGCTTTCGTCAAACTGTTTTATGGAGAGTTATGCTCATAAGCAGCCTTCTCCGCCCGCATCTCAAGCATCAGGCGCAGCACATTCCACTGGCTGTTTGTCGGAGTCAGAACCGCCTTATAATCTGCCTGAATTTGGCGCTTCCGCAGGGAAAGCAGCAGCTTGTCCATGCGCTTCTCAGAAAAGCCGCAGAGCAAAAGCAGGCTTTCCGCCGGGGCTTCTCCCGTAAATGGCTTTACGAGAGGGTTCGTCTTGCCGGAGGCGAGAGCGCCCAATGTCTGGTAATAGTCTGTGGTTTCTACTGTCTTGAAAGGAATCTTTAAAATGGCGGCAAGCTGCTTAAGCTTCAAAAGCTCCGTATCATTGAAATGAAAAGCAATCAAATGTTCCATGGGTATCCTCACTTTCTTTTTGATTCCGGGATAAGCGTCTGTGATAAGATGCCTGCCTATCCGCGTCTGAAAACAGTTTAGCACAAAGAGAGGCGGTTGCATAGCGCTTGCAAAAGGGAGTTTTTTGTAGTGCAACTGTCGGTTGGCATATTAGACTTGTAGGTTTTGATGAATTCAAAGCATGCCTCTTTCTGCTCCTGTCAATCCGGGAGACGGTTTCAGTTACAGCTCCAGAGCGGTTTGAAGGTGCCGTGTATTTATTGGAGATGGAAGAGGCAGGCAGGACAGACGATAAAGCAGAAGATAATGTGATGGAAGCAGTTCTGGTCGTACTCGGAGAACAGACGGCTTCCGCTCTGATAGGCGGCACCGGCGACTGCCGACTGGCCTTTACTGCGCTGGGTGACAGAAATATCAAAGTGTGGATTTGGCATTTTTCAAAACCTCCCTCTTGATTTTAGACAACAAAAAAGCAGGAAACCTTTTTGAGATTCCCTGCCTGGTGCGCCGCCGGCAGCGGCAGACTTTCAATTTTTCTTAATATCACAGCGCGGTAAACTGGAATTTAATCGACGATTCGTACGTTAACAGGCTTCACCGTGATATTTCCGCCGCCCTTCACGGTGTACCATTTCCCCTTTTCAAGCTTCATTTTCTCTGATATGCCATGTGTGATATACCCGATCGTATATGTCTTCCCGGTTTCAATATCGGTAAATTCCACGTCCGTGTCCGCATCGCCGCGCACCCGCACGGAACCGTAGATAGGCTGTATCTGCTCGATTTTGAGTGTATGATCGTTTAAATCATTGGAGAGTTTGAAAGTATGCGCCTTCTGGAAGCGATACACAAACAAAACTGCAAAAACAAGCAACACGACAATCGCGATTAAGATAAATGGTTTCTTTTTCATATGGTCCTCCATTCAAATCCCCGTTGAAGTTATGATGCTCTTTTTCACCATAAAAGGGAAGACGGTTTCTGTAACACTTGCCGGATGGCAATCCCACAATGGGGCAGCTGGCGCAAGCCACGCCCCAGTTCCATTCCACATACCGTTATTGAGAAAAATTGTTTTGGCAAAACACTTCAAGCAGTTAAAATAACATCCGCATAAGATTTTTGCCGTATTTCGGCAGCCTGTCTGTCAGACTTTCTGTATATTGCAGGAAACACAAAGCATTTTGCAGTTCTCCGGCATCGTGGTACCGCCTTTGCTCCACGGCTTCCAGTGGCCGCCTTGCATTTCACTGTATTCAAAATGCTGTTTGCATATTGGACAGATACCCCCTTGCTTCTTGTATGCTGTCTTCTTTGTTCGTTCATCAAAAGTGCGGAGATTCAAATGTCTGGGATCACCGTCAAAAACAAATCCATAAACGCCTTGGTCACGGGAAACTTCGTAATCAATCCCTTCACTGTCAGTAATCCATTTGAGGGCCGCTTCAAAGATTTCCTGCCTAATAGCCGATTTGTTATTCAGATAATCGTTCGCGATCTGGCAGGCGGCGCAACCGGTTTTTGAGGTGTGCGGTTCCCGACGCTCCCATCCATCAGATTGTCATATTCTGTTTCTGAACGAACCACTGCCTGCTACTTTACAAGCACCTCCTCACGCTCCGCAAGCCACTCACGGACTGTATCTGTATCAACTTCAACCATATCCGCAATTTCCTCACAAGGCATTCCCTTATCATGAAGCTTATACGCCGTTGATTTAGCCTGCTCCATCTTACCCTTATTCAATACACCCACACTTAAGTTGCACATACTCTGAACCTCCTCGCTCATTTCCTTACTCACGCTGATCTTAAACTCGTTCTGCAGCGCATCCAGCTTATCCTCATAGCTGAGATCTGTGGAGAACATCTTGCTTAACAGCCGGATCGCATCATCCCCGCTTTTTTCTCCCTTGCTGCCCAGCCGCAGTACCACGACCGTCATCAGGTCGTAATCCGTTTTCTTCTCGTGGAAATTTCCTCTCAGGCACTCTTCCGTGAAAGAATATCGGTTGATGGTATCGGAACGGATATCTGCCGTGTCCTCACACAGCCATATGCTCACACATTTCTTGATCTTCCCGTACTCCTGATTCTTAAATATTGTACCCCGCTGGGAAGAAATCATTCTCGCCGTATAATAGACGCCCCTCTTTGGGATCGGATAACCCGGAGTGTCCCTGTTTTGAATTTCGCAGTTTACTAAAATTTCAATCCGGCTGCCGTCAGACGGAAGGACTGCGATGAAACGGATATCAAAATAGACCGTGCCGTCCCTCTGCGACTTGTCAGCAGTAGGATCTCCTTCTATCTTGTCGTCCCCGCTCATCATGGCGGGAGCGTCTTCCCTGTCCGGATGATCCTGATATACCGCAGTCTTTTTCAGTTCCGGCTCACCCTCGATAAACCTTTCCGCAATCTCCTGCACCGTATACTCCGCATATTCATCAAGCGCACTCTTTAATATATATGCCAGAACCGACTTCTGGGACACAATGTTCCTCGCCGACTCATCATACTGAAACGTGGCATTTTCGTCAGCCACTTTTAAGTTCTGTGCGATCTCGCTCGGCACAGATACGGCTGCCGCCTTCTCCTTATTGGATGAACCCATACTCCATCCCTCCCTGCATCATACTGATGGAGCATTCCATCTGCACTCTTATTTTACCACCGCAGCGGCCATAATACAATAAGCGCATCGGACTACATTGAAAGTGGTTTGCGTCAGGTATTCGTTGGCATTCCCACGGAAATCGATTTTCAGATTTACCTTGCCGCTTTCTGCCCACGGGTGTATCTGGCTGACATTTTCCAGGCCGCGGATGCTTCCGGGCATGACGGTCGTGATCGCCTCTGCAATGCTGCAAAAACAGCCGTTGAATTGATTTCCGTGGTCCGCCGCATCAATGCCTTGATTTTCTTTCCGAAAATTGATAGTATGTAACTGGAAAATCCATGGTGGAAATTGTTTAGAGAGCGGGAGAGCGGGAAAAAGTGGAAGCATACGGCAGTTTTGCACAGGTGTATGACCTGTTTATGGACAATGTCCCCTATGAGGAGTGGTGCGCTTATCTCACAGGCCTTTTGACAGAATACGGGATCGATGGCGGTCTGCTGCTGGATTTAGGCTGCGGCACGGGAAAGCTCACCCGGCTGCTCAAAAAAGCCGGATTTGACATGATAGGCGTGGATAACTCCCTGGAAATGCTGGAAATCGCAAGAGAGGCGGAAGGCGGGGACTTTTGCGCGGAGGGGGAGGGATCCCTGCCGGGGCAAAGGGAACCGGCAGAAAAAGAACCCCCTGTTTTATATCTGCTTCAGGACATGAGAGCGTTTGAACTCTACGGCACGGTGCGGGCGGTGGTGAGCATCTGCGATTCCGTCAATTACATTCTGCGGGAAGAGGAATTGCTGCGGGTATTCCGCCTGGTGAATACTTATCTGGATCCCGGGGGGATTTTCATTTTTGATCTGAACACCCTATATAAATACCGGGAACTGCTGGGAGAAAATACCATCAGCGAGATTCGGGAAGAGGGCGCCTTTATCTGGGAAAACTACTTTGATGAGGAGAACTGCATCAACGAATACGATCTGACGTTCTTTGTCCGGGAGAGGGGAGATCTCTACCGCAGATACCAGGAGACGCATTACCAGCGCGCCTATGAGCTGGAAACGGTAAAAGAATTGTTAGAAAAAGCCGGCATGGAATTTATCGCCGCTTATAACGCGTTTACAAGGGAACCGGCGGGAAAAGAGAGCGAGCGGATATCTGTGATCGCAAGAGAGCGCGGAAAAACCGATCAGGGGGAAAAGAGGATACGATGAGTGATTATATTGTAAGGGCGACAGCGGCGGACAGCCAGATCAGGGCGTTTGCCATCACGTCGAGGGAAATGGCTGAGGAGGCAAGGAAAGACCATCATACCAGTCCGGTGATGACGGCGGCGCTAGGGAGGCTGCTTTCTGCGGGAGCCATGATGGGCGTGATGATGAAAGGGGAACAGGATCTTCTGACCGTGCGGATACAGTGCAGCGGTTTGGCAAAGGGGCTGATGGTGACTGCCAATTCCAGGGGAGAGGTAAAGGGCTTTCCGATGGCTGCCGATGTTGACCTGCCTTTGAATGCCCAAGGAAAATTAGACGTGGGCGGAGCCTTAGGAGCGGGCGTGATGAGCGTCATCAAGGACATGGGGTTAAAAGAGCCGTATGTGGGGCAGATAGCCCTGCAGACCGGAGAGATCGCGGAGGATCTGACCTACTATTTTGCCGTCTCCGAGCAGATACCATCTGCCGTGGGATTAGGCGTGCTGGTGGACACGGATCTTTCGGTGAGGCAGGCGGGAGGATTCATTATCCAGCTCATGCCCTTTACCAGTGACGAGGTGGTGGAAAAATTAGAAAAGAAGATCACGGAAATCCCCTCCGTGACAGATATGCTTGAGGCAGGCAAGACGCCGGAGCGGATCCTGGAAGAGATCTTAGGGGACTTTGGATTGGAGATCACAGATAAGATCCCCGCAGCGTTCCGGTGCGACTGCTCCAAAGAGAGGGTTTCCAGGGCCATCGCCGCCCTTGGCAGAAAGGAATTAAATGACATGATCGGGGAAGGTGAGTCCATCGAGATAAAATGCCAGTTCTGTAACAGGGCATATGAATTTACCGTGGAAGAGCTAAAGGATATCAGAGACGCAAGAGGATGACGCCCGGCCATGGGACGGGAACGGCTTTGGAATGAGAATCACTTTGGAATGGAGGGAGAGATGAGACAGGGATTTGTAAAAGCTGCGGCATTGACGCCAAAGATCAGGGTTGCCGATACGGAATACAATGGAAAGCAGATATGCGATTCGATCGGGAATGCCGCGGAGCAGGGGACGAAAATCATGCTCTTTCCGGAACTGTGCATCACCGGATATACCTGCGGGGACTTGTTCCTGCAGGAAGAACTGATCGGGGCGGCAAGGGAGGAGCTTTTCCGCATTGCGGCATTCACCGCGGAAATCGATGCCATTGTCTTTGTTGGCCTGCCTTTTGCCCACCGGGGAAAACTATACAATGCGGCGGCAGCCATAAGCGGAGGAAGACTCTTAGGGATCGTCCCCAAAACGCATCTGCCGAATTACAATGAATTTTATGAGGCGCGCCATTTTGCGAGAGGCATGCGGGAGGTGGAGGAGGTACAGCTTGCCAGAGAAGCGCGGGTTCCCTTTGGCACGAGCCAGATGTTCGTCTGCCAGACGATGCCGGAGCTGAGGATTGCCATAGAGATCTGCGAAGACCTGTGGAGCCCGGAGCCTCCGAGCATCCGCCATGCCAGAAACGGGGCGAATGTGATCGTGAATCTGTCTGCCTCCAACGAAATCACCGGAAAGGCGGCTTACCGCAGGGAATTGGTAAAGAGCCAGTCTGCGAGGCTGCTGTGCAGCTATCTTTATGCCAGCGCCGGAGAGGGGGAATCCACCCAGGACGTGGTATACAGCGGCCACAACCTCATTGCGGAGAACGGGCATATATTAAAGGAAGCCAAGCCATTTGCCAATGAGGCCGCCTGCTCCGAGATTGACGTGCGCTACACGGAGAGCGAGAGGCGGCGTATGACTACCTTTGAACCGGAGCGGGAAAATTACCGGGAAACATCCTTTTCCCTGCGCATGGAAGAAACAGAGCTGACAAGGCATATCGCGCCCCTGCCCTTTGTGCCTTCCGGAAAGAGCGACCGGGCCATGCGCTGCGAGGAGATCCTTTCCATTCAGGCGCACGGTCTGAAAAAACGCATCGAGCATACCGGCGCAAACGCCGCGGTGTTGGGGGTTTCCGGCGGGCTGGATTCCACGCTTGCGCTGCTTGTGGCGGTGCGGGCCTTTGATCTGCTCGCCATGGACCACAGGCAGATTAAGGCGGTGACCATGCCGGGATTCGGCACGACGGACAGGACCTACGACAACGCCGTGAAGCTCATCAAAAGCCTTAAGGCGGATTTTATCGAGGTGGACATCAAAGAAGCGGTAAGTGTCCATTTCCGCGATATCGGGCAGGATCCTGCGGAGCATGATGTGACTTATGAGAATGGACAGGCTAGGGAGCGGACGCAGATACTGATGGACATTGCCAATAAGGCAGGCGGCATGGTGATCGGAACGGGCGATCTCTCCGAGCTGGCGCTGGGCTGGGCGACCTATAACGGCGACCATATGTCGATGTATGCCGTGAATGCCTCTGTGCCGAAAACCTTAGTGCGCCACCTGGTGGGCTACTATGCGGATACCTGCGGAGATGCAGAGCTTAAGCGGGTGCTGGAGGACGTGCTGGATACCCCTGTCTCTCCGGAGCTGCTGCCGCCGGAGCAGGGAGAGATTTCCCAGAAGACAGAGGATCTGGTGGGACCTTATGAACTGCATGATTTTTATCTGTACCATATGCTGCGGCAGGGCTTTCCTCCGGGAAAAATCTACCGGCTGGCTAAGATGGCCTTTTGCGGCGCATATGGGGAGAAAGAGATCTTAAAGTGGCTAAAGACATTTTACCGGAGATTTTTTGCGCAGCAGTTTAAGCGTTCCTGCCTGCCGGACGGGCCGAAGGTGGGGAGCGCCGCGGTATCGCCCCGGGGGGATCTGCGCATGCCGTCAGACGCGTGCGCAGCCGTCTGGCTGGAGGAACTGGAAAAATTAGAATGAAGGCGGGAGAAGCGTTATGCAGTATCGGAAAGACAGGAAAGGAAGGGATATTTCCGTATTAGGGTACGGATGTATGCGTTTTACGAAAAAAGGCGGAGGCATCGACCTTGCAAAGGCGGAAAAAGAAGTGATGGCGGCGATAAAAGCCGGTGTCAATTATCTGGACACCGCGTATGTCTATCCCGGGAGCGAGGCTGCGGTGGGAGAGATCCTCTCCCGGAACCGCTGCAGGGAGAGCGTGTATCTTGCCACGAAGCTGCCCCATTATCTGATCAAGTCCGTGGAGGGCGCAGAAAAGATGTTTCAGGAGGAATTAAGGCGCCTGAAAACAGATCATATCGATTATTACCTGATGCATATGCTGACCGATATTCCTACCTGGGAAAAATTAAAAGAGATGGGAATGACGGAATGGATCGAAGAAAAAATGGCCAGTGGGCAGATTCGGAACATCGGGTTTTCCTACCATGGGAAAACGGATATGTTCCAGCAGCTCGTAGATGCCTATGACTGGGATTTCTGCCAGATACAATACAATTATATGGATGAATATTCCCAGGCGGGCGTGGAGGGCTTAAGGTACGCCCATAAGAAAGGCATTCCCGTGATCATCATGGAACCGCTCAGGGGCGGGCGCCTGGTCAATCTGCTGCCGGAGAGCGCAAAGGAGCTGCTCCTGAGAGAGGATACGCACATCACTCCGGCACAGCTGGCTTTCAAATGGCTTTATAATCAGCCGGAAGTGACCTGCGTCTTATCCGGCATGAACTCTATGGAAATGGTGGAGCAGAATGTCAAAACGGCGGAAAATTCCCCGGCGGGCTGCATGACGGAGGAGGATTTCGCCCTGGTAGAGCGGATAAAGGCAGAGATCGAGAAGCATGTCAAGGTAGGGTGCACAGGCTGCGGCTATTGCATGCCCTGCCCCAAAGGCGTGGATATACCGGGAACATTCCGCTGCTACAATGCCATGTACTCGGAGGGAAAAAGATCCGGCCGCAGGGATTACCTGCAATGCACGGCTTTCCGCAAGGATGCCAGCAGCGCTTCCCAGTGCATCGGATGCGGAAAATGCGAGAGGCACTGCCCCCAGAATCTGCCCATCCGCAGAGAATTGAAAAATGCCTCCAGGGAACTGGAAACGGCTGGCTACAAGGTGGTGAAGTCAGCCATCCGGTTATGGAAGCTGTGGTGATGCATCATAAAATCAGCACCGCGCATCATACGCGGTGCAGGTTGCGTTCGTATTTGTTCTGTTTTGAAGAAAACGGTATCGCGTTAGAGCTGTATACCAAGGGGTACAGGAAGCCCGAAAGAAGGAAGGCTGTCGCCACGTCAAAGACAGAGTGCTGCTTCAAAAACATGGTGGACAGGATAATGCTTGCCGCTAACGCGGCGGTCCCCCAGCGGACGGCCCTGCGGTCTCTGAAATTCCTGCAGTGCCATACAGCGATGGTGACGGCAAGGGAGTTGTATACATGGATGCTCGGGAAGAGATTGGTGGCGGTATCGGTTGCGTACAGCCATCTTACCAGATATACAAAGAGATTGTCGCGCTCGAATGTTTCCGGCCGCAGATAATGCCCGTTCGGATAGAGGGTGGACACGATCAGGAAAACCGTCATTCCCGTAAACAGCATTTTGCACAGCTGGAAATATCCGTCCCTGTCTTTGAGCAAGAAATACGCCACTCCCCAGGCGACATAGGCAAACCACAGGAAATAGGGGATGATGAAATATTCGCAAAAAGGAATGACGTCATCCAACGCGGTATGTATCACATGAAAGTGGGTGGTAACTGTTTTTTCCAGATAGTCAAACCAGGGCATGTAAAACAGAAAATAAAGCAGCAAAAGCGCGTGCCTGTTTTTCCTGATAAAATCGAAACACTTTTCTTTTGAGAGCCGTTTCACAAGATCGCTTCCTTTCCGTTTTCTGGGAATATAGCACTAGATTTTTCCTATGTTTGTGATTATAGCATAGTCATTTCCCGGAAACAATGCTGTTTTTATCATTTTAAGAAAGTTTTTTTGAAAATTTAAGAAATAAAGAGATTCGGATGGGAGGAGTGAGATGATGTATCGGAAATTCCGTGGTTTATGTAAACGCGTTCCGCTCATTCTGTTATTCATAGCAATGCTGTGCCTCTTAGGCGCCTGCGCAGCTGACAGTGAAGATGCGGCAAAGGTTGAGGCCGAAAGTACGGCAGTTCCATTGGAGAGTCCGATTGCTGGCGATGTGGATAGTGAAAGCCAGTATTCTGAAGCAGGTAACGGACAACCGCAAGATCCCGCAGATGTAAACGGAAAACAGCCAGGCAGCATTTCCGATGAGAATGGAGAAAGTCCATCATTGTCAATCAGAGAAAGATATGAGGAAATCCTTTTAAACAATGGAAAATTCTTAAGCGCTGATTTGAATGACAGGGAATTAAGCCTTGCAGATATTAGAAAAGCTATTACGGATGATGACAGTATCACGGTAAACGCGGTCAAATTTACAATCATTGATCTGGACGCTGATGGTGAAAATGAGATTGTACTCTGGCTTCGGTCAAATGGCGTTTCAGATGATGGGTTTGAGATCCTGCGTTATAAAGATGAGAATATTTATGGATATACATTGCAGTACAGGGCGTTTATGAACTTAAAAACAGACGGAACCTTTGAATTTGCCGGCGGAACCGCAGATACGGGAATCGGGAAACTGCAGTTTTCAGAGGAGGGGTATAGGACTGAGGATTTGGTGTACAGTGATTCTGAGTACAACGTTGCCAATGAACTCATAGTGCAATATTTTGCGCATGAAGAAGCCTGTTCGGAAGAAGAGTTCCGTACTGCCATGAGCCGACAGGAGGCAAAGCCGGATGTTGGCTGGTATGCTCTGACGGAGAACGGTGTGGATGCCGCATTTGAAAATGGGTTTTAAATCGCTGCGGAAAGTCAAGAAAATAGAGATTTACATATGAAAATAACTGTGATACAATAGATATGTGCAAGTGAGCCGATATTCGGTAAATGGATACTCCAACCTTTTGCTGAGTATTCTGGCGGTGATTGCTTCCGGCAGGGATCCTATTGCCGGCTCAGAGAAAGAAAAAGGAGGATCAGTCATGATCGCAAAGGAAAAGAAACAGGAAATCATCAAAGAGTATGGGAGAACCCCGAATGATACAGGTTCACCAGAGGTGCAGATCGCTATCTTGACAGCTCGCATCGAAGAGCTGAACGCGCATCTTGCGGAGAACAAAAACGATCATCATTCCAGGCGCGGCCTTTTAAAAATGGTAGGACAGAGAAGAAGCCTGCTGGCATACTTGAAGAAGATAGATATCGAGAGATATCGTTCCCTGATCGGACGTTTAGGTCTTAGAAAATAAGACGGTAAAAACCAGACGGGCGTTCCTCTGGTTATATAGAGCGGGACATCTCCCGCTCTATTTTTGAATTTCTTAAGCGTTTTTGCAAAAGCATGCACCCGGGACCACTGAAAAATGCATGAGTCTCATGGATTTTTCAGTAGTTTCGGCGCTTTTGCTCAAATAAAAAGGGCAGATGCCCGAGACGAAAAGGAGAATAGACATGTATAGAAGTTTTTCAATGGAACTGGCAGGCAGGACGCTGACTGCTGATATCGGCAGGGTATGCGCCCAGGCAAACGGAGCGGCTTTCCTGAAATATGGAGAGACGACGGTGCTCTCCACCATCACAGCCTCTGATAAGCCCAGGGATGGCATTGATTTCTTCCCCTTGAGCGTAGAATATGAGGAGAAGATGTACGCCGCGGGCAAGGTCCCGGGAGGATTCAATAAAAGAGAGGGAAAAGCATCGGAAAACGCCATCCTCACTTCCAGGGTGATAGACCGCCCGATGCGCCCCCTGTTTCCGAAAGATTACCGCAACGATGTCACCATCAGCAACATGGTAATGTCCGTAGATCCGGAATGCCGCCCGGAGATTCTGGCGATGATAGGCTCTGCTCTGGTCACTGTGATTTCTGACATTCCTTTCGCGGGTCCCTGCGCCGCCACCCAGATGGGCATGGTAAACGG
Organism: uncultured Roseburia sp.; assembly: GCA_964486485.1. Taxonomy (GTDB): domain Bacteria; phylum Bacillota; class Clostridia; order Lachnospirales; family Lachnospiraceae; genus Roseburia. Next base: position 22,342 of record CAZAMD010000018.1, read on the forward strand.
GAAATGGATTGTAAATCCCTCCCAGAAAGAGTGGGATTATGGCGATCTGCAGCTTACCGTGGCGTCTACCGGAGAAAAGGTCATTATGATCGAGGCTGGCGCCAATGAGATTCCCGAAGACAAAATGATCGAGGCCATTTATCAGTGCCATGACATCAACCAGACCATCATTGCGTTCATAAATGAGATTGCAAGGGAGGTCGGAAAACCCAAGCACGCGTATACCAGCTGCGCGGTTCCCGAGGAGATGTTTGCGGCGATCCGGGAGATCGTGCCGCCGGAGCAGATGGAGGAAGCGGTATTCACCGATGAGAAGCAGACACGCGAAGAAAACATCCGCCGGATCACAGAGCAGCTAGAGGAAGCCTTCGCAGAAAATGAGGAGTGGTCAGCGCTTCTTGGGGAAGCGGTGTACCAGTATCAGAAAAAGACCGTCCGCAAGATGATCTTAAAGGATCATAAGCGTCCGGATGGGCGGGCGATCGACCAGATCCGTCCGTTAGCGGCAGAGGTGGATCTGATCCCGAGAGTGCATGGCTCTGCGATGTTCACCCGCGGACAGACTCAGATCTGCGATGTAGTGACCTTAGCGCCTCTCTCTGAGGTGCAGCGGATAGACGGCTTAGATGAAAATATTACCACCAAACGGTATCTGCACCATTATAATTTCCCGGCATATTCTGTGGGAGAAACAAAGGTTTCCCGGGGTCCCGGACGGCGCGAGATCGGACACGGCGCGCTGGCGGAAAAAGCCCTTGTGGCAGTGCTTCCCTCCGAGGAGGAGTTTCCCTATGCCATCCGCGCGGTCTCCGAAACCTTTGAATCAAACGGGTCAACTTCCATGGCTTCCACCTGTGCCTCCTGCATGGCGCTGATGGCTGCCGGAGTGCCGATCAAGGCGATGGTGGCCGGCATTTCCTGCGGCCTTGTCACAGGAGAGACAGATGACGATTACATTGTGCTGACAGATATCCAGGGATTGGAGGACTTTTTCGGGGACATGGACTTTAAGGTGACAGGTACCCATAAGGGGATCACTGCCATCCAGATGGATATCAAGATCCATGGCCTGACAAGGTCCATCGTAGAGGAAGCGATCGCGAGAACGAGGGAAGCAAGAATTTACATCATGGATGAGGTTATGTCCAAAGCTATCGCGGAACCAAGAAAAGAAGTCGGGAAGTATGCGCCTAAGATCATACAGGTGCAGATCGACCCTGCGAAAATCGGTGAAGTGGTGGGCCAGAGAGGAAAGACCATCAACGAGATTATTGAGCGTACAGGCGTAAAGATTGATATTACGGACGACGGCGCCGTGTCTGTCTGCGGAACGGATGCTGCCATGATGGAGAAAGCTGTGGAGATGGTCAAGATCATCACCACGGATTTTGAAGCGGGGCAGATCCTGACTGGAACCGTGGTAAGCATCAAAGAATTTGGGGCATTTCTTGAGTTCGCACCGGGAAAAGAAGGAATGGTGCATATCTCTAAGATTTCCAAAGAGCGGCTCCGCCGCGTGGAAGATGTGCTGACGCTGGGCGATAAAGTGAAAGTTGTATGTCTTGGAAAAGATAAAATGGGAAGAGTTAGCTTTTCTATGAAAGACGTTCCAACAGAAGTATCGTGATCGGGAAAGCTGTTCTCTCCTTTGGAGGGGATAGCTTTTCTTGTAAGGAAGGAGGCAGAAGTTATGAAAGGGACGATTAGGGTAGACATCGGAAAAGACGCCATGGAGGCCCGTATGTGGGTGCTTGCCCAAGGGGATACGGAGATCACCATGGACGCGCTGCGGGAAGAGCTGACAAAACGGGGGGTCATTTCGGGGATCCGGGAGGAAGCGCTGAGCGCCATAGTTGCCGGGGGTGAGACGGATAAAGTCTATATCGCGGCTTCCGGCCAGCAGCCGGTCAAAGGAAGAGACGGTTTTTATAAATTGTATTTTGATAATTCCAAGTCAGAAAACGCGCCTACCATTCAGCCAGATGGTTCTGTCGATTATTCTCCGGTGCTTCATATGGTCAAAAAAGGAGATAAGTTAGCGGAGTACCATCCCGCCCAGCAGGGGAAGGTGGGCTACACGGTTTTCGGCGCCGCCGTCGCCCCGGCCCCCGCAAAAGAGGCGGAACGCTTAAGATGCCTGAACGTCGAGCGGAGGGGAAATGAATTTTTCGCGCAGACGGACGGACGGATCACGCTCAAAGAGAAGCGGCTGGAAGTAAAAGAATGCCTTGTGATCAAGGGGGACGCGGGATTTTCGTCAGGAAACATTCATTTCAACGGAGACGTCCATATCATGGGGGACGTCATGAACGATGTGGAGATCCATGCCGGAGGCAGCGTTGAGATTGACGGCGTGGTGGAGGGAGCGAAGATCGTGGCGGGCAGAAACCTCATCGTGCGGCGCGGCATCCACGGAAAAGGGGTCGCCGTCATACAGGTAGGGGAGAATCTGACTTCCAAATTCATCGAGGCGGCGAAAGAGATCAGAGTGGGCAATGATATTTTAGTGGACTACATGGCCAATACCAACGCCCATGCCGGGGGCAAGATCTGCGCCGCGGGCAAAAAGGGACTGATCATGGGCGGCAGGGTAGAGGCGGAAAATTACATCGAAGCCTACACCATCGGCCACAACAATGGAACGAGGACACAGTTATCCGTAAACTCGGCAGATCCGAGGAATGACAGCGCGATCATCATACGGGACAGGGTATGTCCCGGCACGAGCGTGGAACTCCAGGGGAGATTCATAGAGAATGTCGTAATGACATCAGGGGAACTCATCTATATGGATGGGGGGATCGAGACGAAGGAGTTAGGGTACCTGCGGAGAAAACGGTTAGAGGAGCAGCGGGAAAATGCCAAGGGCGGAAAGTATCTGATCCTGCTTGTGGACGACGACCCTGTATTATTAAAGACGGAGTATACCTATCTGTGCGAGGACTATAAAGTGGTGGCGGTAAGCTCTGCCCATGATGCGCTGGTGTTTTTGAGGAAAAAACAGCCGGATCTGATCCTCTTAGATTACCTCATGCCGAAGATGAACGGCGGACAGCTCTTAGAAAAAATCAGAAATTCCTCCGATTCCAAGTGCGCGTCCACGCCGGTGTTTTTTATCACGGGCGTTGCGGATAACAGGACGAGGGCGGAATGCCTGAGGCTTTATCCCCAGGGATATCTGATGAAGCCCATCGGCAAAAAGGAGCTTCTGGAAATCATAGGGGAGTTTTTCTCAAATAACAACAACTGACATTGGAGTGAGGACATGAGGGCTTATCTGGAGAAAAGGTGGCTGCCGCTGCTATATGTTGCTTTTTTAATCCTTACATTCGTCTTTTTTCTGCAGGCGGGAAGCAGCGGGGAGAATTATCATTTTACCCAATATGACGAAATTCTGTTCAAGGACTCCTGGGATTACGTCTTTTCCGACGGCGCTTCGGGGAAAACAGAGCTTCCGGCGAATCTTAAGGCGGGAAAGGTGGATTCTCTGGTTCTGACAAACCGATTGCCCGAACTGCGGGAGGGCACGGTATTCATTTACCGCTCGCGGCATGCCGATACCAAGATCTATATCGACGGGAAAATGAAGTATGACCAGCTTGTGCAGACTGCGGACGGGAGCGCGGTAAAGGATACCTGGTTTCCGCTGCCGGGCAACGTCTGGGTGGAGGTTCCCCTGTCCGAAGAGGATTCCGGAAAAGAGATCCGGATCGAGAACAGCGGTTTCTCCCAGAAATATTTAAAGCAGCCGGGGACGGTTTATCTGGGAGAGCGGGGCACATTTGTGCTGCGGCTGCTCCAGGAGAGGATGGGGACGATTGCCAGGGCCTTGCTGCTCCTGCTTTTGTCCATTGTACTCTTTGTGCTATGGCTGATCCTTGTCATCACCACCCGTGCCACTGCGTACCGTGACTGCCTCTGCCTGGCGCTCTTTACCTTTTCGCTCTCATTGTGGGAGTTTACGGAGACAAGATGCCTGCAGTTTGTCTTTCCGAACATGAGGATGCTGGGGTTGCTGGCTTATGAGATCCTGGCGCTGGCGCCTGTTCCCATCGCCATGTACTATGGCTACCGGGAGCGGAAAAAGACGGTAGCCCTCTCTAAAGTGGCGGCGGCAGCCGCGCTTTCTGTCTGGTTTGTGAACAATGCCCTGCATTTCCTCCATATCGCCGACATTTCCCAGACGCTGATCGTCACTCAGATCATGGATGTCTTTGAGGTGCTATTGATAGGCTACATACAGGTCGGCGACATCATCTATGAGGCGAAGGAGGGGCGGACCGGCGGCAGGGCCAAATACTGGTGGCTTCCTCTGGCGGGCATTGCCATCTTTGTGCCGCTGATGCTGATGGAACTCATGCGGTATATGTTTCAATCCCACAGCTTCTTAGACGACGCCAGCCTGATGAGCTTTGGCGTGATCGCTTACATCATCTCCCTGGCCTTTGATTCCGTCATGAGGCTGGTGTCGGAGAATCAGCAGGTGACGGAGGCGAATCAGGCGAAGACCCAGTTTCTTGCCAATATGAGCCATGAGATCCGCACGCCGTTAAATGCTGTCCTGGGATTTAACGAGATGATACTGCGCGAGGCAAAGGATGAAAATATCCTGCAGTACGCATCCAGCATAAAAAATGCCGGCGCGTCCCTGCGGGATACGGTAAACACCGTCCTGGACTTATCCAAGATCGAGTCGGGGAAAATAGAAATCATCGAAGCCGAATATTCTGTGGTGCAGCTTTTGGATGATGTGAGCAGCATGGTGACGGCACTGGCGGAGAAAAAGGGGCTTTCCATCGTGCTTGAGGTTGATGAGAACCTCCCGAAAACGTTAAAAGGCGATGAAGTGCATATCCGTCAGATTCTGGTAAACCTTTTGACGAATGCCGTCAAATACACCGACAAGGGCCAGGTGACGTTTCAGGTGCGGGTCACGCAGGAAATAAAAGAGACGAAAGACTGCGATATCTTATTTTCCGTCAAAGACACGGGGATCGGGATCCGCGAGGAAGATCAGGCGCGGATTTTCGACAAATTTGAACGCCTGCACTATGAGGGGAAACATATCATTGAAGGAACCGGTCTGGGAATGAGCATCGTGGTGATACTTCTCGACGCGATGCAGAGCAAAATACAGCTGAAAAGCACCTATGGGATAGGCTCTGAGTTTTTCTTCGTCCTCAGGCAGAAAGCGGCGGGGGAAGAAAAAGTCGGGAATTACGAGATGGGCAGAAGCACGCGCCTGCTCGAGCAGGGCAGGGAGTATTATACGGCGCCCTCCGCGAGGATACTGATCGTAGATGACGTGCCCTTGAACCTGCAGGTGACCTGCGGGCTTCTGGCAGGCCTGAAGATGCAGATCGATACCGCCGAATCCGGACAGCAGGCCATAGAGATGGTAAAGGGAAACCGCTATGACCTTATCCTGATGGATCATATGATGCCGGAGATGGACGGGATCGAGGCCACGAAGAGGATCAGGAAGCTCGCGGCAACCTCCGGTGACCCGTATTATGCGGAGATTCCGGTCTTAGCCCTCACGGCGAACGCCCTGTCCGGCATGAAAGAAAAATTCCTGGAAGAGGGGATGCAGGATTTCATCAGCAAACCGGTGGAGGGGAAGGAATTAGAGCGCGTACTCTACCAGTGGCTGCCGAAAGAGAAGATCATTCCGGGAAACGAAAAGGAGACGGAAGCGGCGGAGACGGAGGAGGACTGGGAGATCCCGATAGAGGGATTGGACATGGCGGAGGCGAAAAAATATGCCTCCGGACGGGAAATGTTTCTGGACATGCTGCATTCCTACCTGAGCGCAAGCCCCGCCACAAGAGAAAGGATCAAAGCCTTTTCCGCAGAGCAGGATCAGGAGAACTACACGATTGCCGTGCATGGGCTAAAGAGCGCTTCCAAGGTGATCGGAGCGATGGAGATTTCCGAGGCGGCAAGGCGGCTAGAGGAGATGGCTCAGGCGGGAAAGTTCAAAGAGGCATGGGAAGAGACGCCTCATCTGCTCGAGCTGTGCCGGAATATGGAGAACGCCATAAGGGAATGCTTTTCGGAAGAGAAAACGGCTGCGGCTGTGAACGTATCGGAAGAAGAAATGCGGGAAATCCTGCGGGGACTGCGGGAATCGGCGGAAGCGTTCGACGTGGAGGCATTTTTAGGCTGGGAAAAGCAGATGGAGCATATGGAAGTGGAAGAAGCCTATGCGGAAAAGTGGCAGGAGCTGAAACTGGCCGTAGGGAACCTCGCGTTTTCCGATGTGCTGGATATCATAGAACAGATCTAAAAACGGATGCCTTTTCTTTTGGCGGTGCATACACTGAAAGAAAAGGTATTTTTATGGATCGGGTGAAAAGGCTTATCCGCACGGATTATGCATATAAAACAGGACTAAGCGGGAAAGATGTTACCATAGCAGTGATGGATACGGGGATCGTGGCCCATCCGGATTTTGACAGCCGGATCCTCTGCTTTAAAGACTTCTGCCGCGGGAAAAGTGAGATGTATGATGATAACGGACATGGGACCCATGTGGCGGGGATCATCGCGGGGAGCGGGAAAATGTCGGAGCGGGACGGACCGGTCCGCAGATACGGCGGCATTGCCCCGGGAGCGGATGTGATCATGTTAAAGGTACTTGACGAGAGAGGGAACGGAAGCACCGGAAACGTGTTAGAGGCGGTGGAATGGATCCGCAGGGAGCGGAAGCAGTATAACATCCGGCTTTTGAATATATCTGTCGGCATGCTGCCAAACGCCGGGAAAGCGGAGCAGAGGGAGCTGTTAGCCGCGGTTGACCGGCTCTGGGATGAGGGGATCATGGTGGTGGCCGCCGCGGGAAATAACGGGCCGGGGGAAAATTCGGTTACCATACCGGGGATTTCCCGGAAAATCGTGACCGTAGGAAGCTGTGATGATGAAACCTATGAAGGGAGCCGCAGGAGCCTCGCGAAGGGCTACAGCGGGAAAGGCCCCACAGAGTGCTGCATTGTGAAGCCGGAAATCCTGGCGCCCGGCACGAATATCAGAAGCTGCAGCCGGGACGGAAAGGGATATCAGGCCAAAAGCGGCACTTCCATGGCGGCTCCGGTGGTGACGGGGACGCTGGCGCTCGCCTTTGAGCGGTTTCCGGGCTTCCTGCCGGGAGAGATGAAGCTGAGGCTTTACGAGAGGGCTTTCCCGAGGGGAGAGCAGATCGGGAAAAAATGCTGGGGCATGATCAGTGCGGAGCATCTGATAAGGCACAATTGACAATTCCTGAAAATCCCATTAGAATAAGAACATAAAAAGAGAAAGAGAAGGGGAAAGGAGTACACATGAAAAAAGTATTACATTTGTTACTGAGCAGATCATTTCTTGTGGGGATTTCTATTGTTTTGCAGGTGGTATGGATCTTTACTGTGATGTGGCAGTTTAGCTATCAGTTTGCTTATGCGAATCTGCTCGTGAGGGTACTCGCGATCATCGTAGTCCTGGTGATCTTAAATAAGTGGACGAACCCGGCGAATAAGCTGTCCTGGACATTTCTGATCCTGGTTGCGCCTATTTTCGGCCTTGTGGTCTATTTTTTGTTTGGCAGGGTGGGGCTTACCAAGAAAACCAGAAAGAGATTTGAAGCTGTCGATACAGAGATTTTTAAGCACATGGACAGGGACGAGGCGGTGAAGGAGGCCTTGAAAAAGACGAGTCTCTCCGCTTACCGCCAGTCCCAATACATCGATGAATGCGCCCAATTCCCATTGTATCAGCACACGGCATCCAGATATTACAGATGCGGGGAAGACATGTTTCCGGATATGCTCGAGGCGCTGCGGAGCGCGGAACATTTCATCTTCATGGAATATTTTATCATAGAAGAGGGCGTCATGTTTGATCAGATCGTTGCCATTCTGGAAGAAAAGGCAAAGGCAGGGGTGGACGTGCGCTTTATTTATGACGATGTGGGATGCGTCAGCAAGATCCCTTCCAAATATTATCAGAAGCTGCAGGAGAAGGGGATCGAGTGCGTGGCGTTTAATCCTTTCCTTCCCCTGGTTTCTGTGATCATGAACAACAGGGATCACAGGAAGATCCTTGTCGTGGATGGGAAAGTGGGCTTCACCGGCGGCATCAATCTTGCCGATGAGTATATCAATCAGGCGAGCCGTTTCGGCTATTGGAAAGACTGCGGGATCCGGATCGCGGGAGATGGCGTCTGGAGCTTAACCTCCATGTTCCTTGAGATGTGGAATTTCATCCGGAAATCTTCAGAGGATTACGAGCTGTATAAGCCTTCCGCGCACCAGGGCGAAACGCTGGAGGAAAAGGGATTTGTGCAGCCCTACGGGGACAGTCCCCTTGACTATGAAAATGTGGGGGAGAATGTCTATTTGAACATTATCGGCGCGGCGAAAAACTATGTCTACATCTATACGCCTTATCTGATCATTGACGATGTCATGCTGCTCACTCTTTCCAACGCGGCGAAGAGAGGGGTGGATGTGCGGCTGGTGACGCCCGGCATACCGGACAAGAAGATGGTGTATTTGCTGTCTCAGTCCTATTATGAGCCTTTGATTCAGTGCGGAGTGAAAATCTATCAGTATACGCCGGGCTTTATCCATTCCAAGTGCTTTGTCTGTGACGACGAGATTGCCACGGTGGGGACCGTGAACCTGGATTTCCGCAGCCTTTTTCTGCATTTTGAGTGCGGTGTGTGGATGTATGGCACAGATGCGGTGCTCCAGCTGAAGGAGGACTGCCTCGATACGTTTGCCTGCTCGGAAGAAATCACGATGGAATTCTGCAGAAAGCGCAATCTGGCGGTGCGCGTCACTCAGGGCATCATGCGCCTGTTTGCCCCGCTGATGTAGCGGATTTATGGGATGCCGCATTAAGGAAAGCATACGCAGGATAGCAGTGCGGGAAATGATGCTGAAACACAATATCAGAGATGCTTTACGCTTAATGCGGCAAACCCTGGGATCTTATGGGACAAAGAATAAGAGGGCCTTTTTCAGATAATCTTTATAACCAGCGGCATCTACGCTGCTGTCATAGAGGATAGGGACGGATCCGATCTCCGTTCCGTTTAAGGTATAGACGGCTTTTCCGGCAGCGCTGTCCTTAACGACCGGAGCCTCCGCTTCCTCCGGCAGTTCGATCCGTTTTTGGATGCCGGAGAGGTCAGTGCCGTCGGTACTCATGTACTGAAAAGGCGCGCCGTACCGGACGCTTACCGATTCCTGCACTCCTTTGCGGACGGGCAGGACGGGAAGCGGCTCTTCGTTTTTGTCTTCATAGACCCGGCATTTGCTGAAGCCATAGTTTAATAAAGCGGCGGCATCGGCGAAACGGATCTTGTAATCGGGAGCCGCCATGACGACAGCGATCAGCTTCATGCCGTCTTTTTCCGCTGTGGCGGAAACGCAATATTTTGCAAGCCCGGTGGAGCCGGTTTTCAGTCCGGTGGCATATTCATACTGTTTGATCAATTTATTGGTGTTTGTCAGTCCGAACTCCGAAGAGCCTTTGGCGGTGGTATGTGTGATGTTTTCCATCCAGATGGTGCAGTAATCATGTATCTGGGGATACTTCATGATAAGCTCCCTCGACATCAGCGCGATATCATAGGCGCTTGTCATATGGCCGTCTGCATCAAGGCCGCAGCAGTTGACAAAGTTCGTCTCTTTCATGCCAAGTCCCTTTGCCCGCTCGTTCATCTGCCGGACAAATTCTTCTTCGGAACCGGAGATAAGTTCTGCCATGGCGACGCAGGCGTCGTTGGCGCTGGCGATGCTGATGCATTTGATCATCGTCTCTACGCTCTGCGTTTCCCCCGGCTCCAGATACACCTGCGAGCCGCCCATGCTGGCGGCGTGTTCCGATACCGTGACGGTATCGGTCAGGGCAATCTGTTTCTTTTCTATGGCGTCAAAAATCAGGATCAGGGTCATGATTTTGGTAATGCTGGCAGGGTGGCGTATCTCATGGGAATTTTTTTCGTAGATGACAGCGCCGGTCGATGCCTCCATCAATAGGGCGCTGGGAGCGGAAATGTCCAGAGCAACAGCATCGGCGGGATTGCTTTCCGCAAAGACGGTAAGCCCCTGGCACGGAGACAGGAACAGGCAGACGCTTAACAGCAGGGAAATAAAAAACTTCAAGGAAATGCCTCCTTTGGTAGTAGGTATAATTCATTTTAGAATCATTGCCTGTACTTTATGAGAAAAATTTTCGGGATTTTGCGGGAGTGGGATGAAGGAACTGCGGCACGATGGAAAAAATGGCGTCTGGCGCGGCGGGATGAAGGGATTGCGTCCGTCCGGCTGCTGAAAAAGGACGGAATGCGGGAAAACAGCTTGAATTTTACGGAAAAGCAGGGTAGAATAAACAGGTCAGAAGCACAGAGAGCCTTTGCGCGGAAACGGGGAAGAAATGGAAATGACAGTCAAGCTTCAAGTGTTTGAAGGCCCATTGGATTTATTATTGCACTTATTGGAAAAAAATAAAGTAAACATATACGATATCCCCATTGCGGAAATCACCAGCCAGTATCTGGAATACATAGACGAGATGAAGCGGCAGGACTTAAATGTCATGAGTGAATTCTTAGTGATGGCGGCGACGCTGATCGACATCAAATCGAGGATGCTGCTGCCGGCTCCGGAGAAAGAGGAGGAAGAGGCGCAGGATCCCAGGGCGGAGCTGGTGCGGCAGCTGCTGGAATATAAGATGTATAAATGCATGGCGCTTGAACTGCGCGACCGCCAGATCGATGCCGCCCGGGTGCTGTTCAAAGAGCCTACCATTCCGCCGGAAGTGGCGGAATATGAGGAGCCGGTGGATTTAGGGGAATTGGTCTCCGGCCTGACCCTTGCAAAGCTCAGCGTCATCTTTAAAGCGATCGTAAAAAAGCAGGAGGACAAGATGGATCCCGTCCGTTCCAGGTTCGGCAGGATCGAAAAAGAGGAAGTCTCCCTTTCGCAAAAGATGGCATATGTAGAGGAATATTGCAAAAACCACCGTTCTTTCAGCTTCCGCAGCCTGCTTTTCGCGCAGTCCGGCAAAATGGAGATGATCGTGACGTTCCTTGCCATCTTAGAGCTGATGAAGCGGGGCGCCATTTTTATCTCGCAGGAGGAACTCTTTGACGATATTAAGATTGAGTCAAGGATTGCCGCCTGAGGCCGCGGAGCCGCCGCGCGGCATAAGCGCGGCAGCTTATGCTTCCTCCGCGTCCATCGGGCGCATACGTCCTTGGAATGGAGTGTTTATATGGAAATCAAAAATCATGAGGCAGTCATTGAGGCGATTTTATTTGCTATGGGAAGGTCTGTGGAATTAGAGAAAATAGCTTCTGCCCTGGAGCTGGGGACGGAAGAAACGAGAGAGATCATAAAGGGCATGATGCGGCGTTACGAAGCGTCCTCCAGGGGGATCCAGATCGTGGAGTTAGATGGCTCCTACCAGATGTGTACCAAGAGCGAGATGTATGAGTACCTCATCAAGATCGCAAAGCAGCCGAAGCGCCATGCCCTGACAGAAGTGCTGTTAGAAACCTTATCCATCATCGCCTACAAACAGCCTGTCACGAAAATGGAAGTCGAAAAGATCCGCGGGGTTTCCTGCGACCATGCTGTCAGCAAGCTCGTGGAATACAATCTCGTCTGCGAGCTGGGACGGTTGGACGCGCCGGGCAGGCCCCTGCTTTTCGGAACGACCGAGGAATTCCTGCGGAGTTTCGGCGTGCAGTCGATCGAAGAGCTGCCGACGGTAAACCCGGTGCAGATGGAAGAATTTAAACAGGAGGCGGAAGCCGAGATGAACATGAAGCTGGACATTTAGTCCGGCTTTTTGTGTAACCTTTTTGTTCTTGAAGCTTGTTTTGCGGCATATGAATCTATGAAATCATTTTCTGAGGAAAAGATTGAAAATTGAAATTTTCAATCCGGGATTTGTGCTGCCGCAGAAAGTCCCTTTTATGGAAAGGCCGCCTGACGGCGGCAGAATGAGAGGAAATATGTATAAAAAAATTCTGATATTCTTCCTTGCCGGCATGGTATGCTTACAGGCAGGAACAGAGATGTCCGCCGCGGAGCGCTTCCGGCTCATAAATTCCGCGGAGGAGGATTTAAAGCCGGCGGAGTTATACGCGAAATCCGCCGTTCTGATGGACGGGGATTCCGGCAGGGTGCTATATGAAAAAGACGGGTACGCGGCAATGGCAAACGCCAGCACCACTAAAATACTGACCTGCATTCTCGCCCTGGAAAACTGTGATCTTGCCAGTGAGGTGGAGGTCAGTTCCTTGGCGGCGTCCCAGCCGAAAGTCCACTTAGGGATGCACGCCGGGCAGAAATTCTATATGCGGGATCTGCTCTACGGGCTGATGTTAGAATCCTTCAATGACTGCGCCATGGCAATCGCAGAGCATATCGGCGGGACGAAAGAGGGCTTTGCGGATGTGATGAACCGCAAGGCGAAAGAGATCGGCTGCAAGGACACCTATTTCATCACGCCGAACGGCCTCGACGCAAAGGATGCCGCCGGCTTCCACCATACCACGGCGGCGGATCTGGCGGGGATCATGCGCTATTGCCTTAAGGAGTCGGAGAAAGCGGAAGATTTTCTGGCGATCACCAGAACAAAGCAGTACAGCTTCACGGACTTAGAGGGAAAAAGATCCTACAGCTGCTATAACCGCAACGCGTTTTTAGACATGATGGATGGAGCACTCTCGGGCAAGACAGGATTTACGGGAAATGCGGGATATTGCTATGTGGGAGCGTTAGAGAGGGAAGGGAAGACTTATATCGTAGCGCTGCTTGCCTGCGGCTGGCCCAATAATAAGACGTATAAATGGTCCGATACCAAAAAACTAATGAATTACGGGCTGGAAAATTTTGAAAAAAAATATCTCAGCGACCTTCCCGTTGACCAGACGAAGTTAAAACCTGTGCCCGTGGAAGAAGGGCAGGGAGCCTCTATTGATGAATCGGTATATATCCGTCCTTTGGTGGAGGAAAAATCGGGAATAGAAGAACTTTTAGTGTCAAAAGGTCAGGACATCACCATACAGTACCAGCTGGCAAAAAAGCTGAAAGCACCTGTGGAGAAAGGCGCTTATATCGGAAAGATTACATATCGGTTAGGCGAAGAGATCTTAAAAGAATGCGCCGTCCGGGCAGACAGGGAGATCGAGGAGATCGATTTTGACTGGTGCGTCTGGCGCGTGCTGGAATTGTTTGAACTTTTTTAAAGTGTTGAAATATGTTTATCGGCAAACTTTCATAGAATAGTATGCCTGTATGTGGTAAGATAACGTATGGAACAATGATTGAGTTTACAGGGTATGAGAACAAGTTCGGAAGAGAATGTAAGTTTGAATGTGAAGATAAGCAACTGCTGAATCGTATAAATGACAAAATTCTCAATATACATATTTGAAAGTTACCGCACTGCGCTATTGATCGAATGTACGGCTTGTCCTTATTCACACAATAGGAGTTAGAATAGAAATGGCAAATGAAATGATTTTAAGGATTGCCATGGAACAGTCTTCCATAGACGCAAATTGCAGTCCGAAAGACTTCACATTAAGTACGGATAGCGGATTTGTTTTATGGCAGAATATTTTCTCCCGGATGTAAATGCTTTGAAAGAGTTCCTTTGTGAATATGAGCTGAAAGATTGGGCGATCTGTCAGAATATCCCAAGCTGAAAGGGAGAGATGCAGAGGCTGTCAGAAAATTTCAAGAGCAGATAGAGCTTAGGCAGAAAGCGGCAGAAAATGTGCCAAAAGAATCTTTTGACATTGCTCTGCGTGTTTTCGTGAAAGAAGAGAAAGACTTAAAGGTAAAGTTGGTTTTAGAAAGCAGGTATGAATATATAGGGGCGTCTGCCAGCGGTTCAAAAAAGAAAATGAGAAAATTTAGGAAATGGGAAAAGGCGCTCTGGCAGTATTACGGTGTAACGCAGGAAGATATAGATAAAAAGACAGAAAGATATTAGCGATTTTCTTAAAAAACAGCAATAGAATAAATCGGGAATTTGGGAGGATATTTTAATGAAAAAGACCTTATCTGCATGGTTCATTGTTTCGGCAATCGTGATGGTGGGATTTCCGTGGTTGGCAGTAACCTTTGTAAAGCCTGACGGCGGAATGTCGATTACTTTACTGCTGTTCTATATCGTGAATCCTTTGTATACAATTTATTCAGGTGTTTTTGCGGGAACCGATATTCGGAATCGTTGGTTTTTTCCGATTATTTTAGCAGTTCTGTTTGTGATTGGAACATGGCTGTCTTTTGAATCTGGAGCAGATTCCTTTGTATTATATGCATGTGTGTATCTTATCATAGGTTTTGCTGCTATGATTGGCTGCTATGCCGTCTTATTCCTTCGTAAAAAGCAAAGCAAGTAAAAGAAAGACGGGAGGAAAAGAT
>CAZAMD010000018.1:36870-39656 GCA_964486485.1 uncultured Roseburia sp.
ATTTTGGAGATACGCTCCCTCAAAATTATGAGGAAGAGGAGCTTCCGGTATTCGGACAGGCTGTGCGTTGGCTGGATACTTATTTTTGCGGCCAGGCGCCCGGCTTTACCCCGCCGATTTTGATGCAGACAACGCCATTCAGAAAAGCCGTGTGGGAGATCATGCTTACGATTCCTTTTGGAAAAACCATGACTTATGGAGAAATTGCGGAGAAGCTGGCTGAGCAAAACGGACTCAAAAAAATGTCGGCGCGGGCTGTGGGAGGCGCGGTGGGACACAACCCCATTTCTCTGATGATCCCCTGCCATCGTGTGATCGGCGCGAACGGCAGCCTGACCGGTTATGCGGGCGGGATCCGTAAAAAAGCGTATCTGCTCACATTGGAAGGAGTGGATTTGGCTTCACCCAATCAATATTAAAGAAACAAGCAAAACACCAATCGAAAAAATCCAAATTGTGATATCTTTGAAAATTATTTTCAAAATATCATTTATTTTTCTTTTATCTATTTTTTTGTATTCATCATATAGCTCCGAAGTCCGACTTGCAAGATTTTCTATTTCATCAACATTACATGTTTCTATATCATCAATAATATTTATAAATGCCGCCTTTACGCCAGTTCTATATTTTTCTAAAGTATTATAACTATATTGTGAAAAAAGACATTCATCCCTAATCTCCTCTAAAATTTTATTCACAAATAGAGCTTCTTTATTGAAATCCGCAATTTCCCTAATCATTTTATTGGTATTTTCTTCATAAGCAACAAATTTTGACGCCTGAGATGCAATTACATGTAGATATATATCTGCTCGATATATTTTTAAGGCAATTACCTTTATCTGTGCAAATTCGTTTAGGTAGTTTTGTATTCAAAGAAAAAAATGCCCTCCCAAAGCAGGGCGCAAGCCCTTCCTTTCCATATCAGATTGCCCGGAACGTTTTCTGTGATACGGGCTTCTCCTCTTTGTTCTTTTCATCTTTCAAGGAGCAGGAGCAAAAAAATTTTTTTATGTGTGTGAACTTATCACGCCAAACGGCCTCGACGCAAAGGATGCCGCCGGCTTTCACCATGCCACGGCGGCGGATCCGGCGGGGATCATGCGCGATTGACTGAAAACTTCTGAAAAAGCGGATCAAAGAATGCGCCGTCCGGGCAGACAGGAAGATTGGGGAGATCGATTTTGACCGGTGCGTCTGGCGCGTGCTGGAATTGTTTCGTTTGAAAGAATCTGCTTGACAAACTATCGATAAATTGATATGCTATCAATTGATAGAAGATATAATTTGGAGGTGAATACGATTTTCCTTACGATACAATCGAAAAAAAGAGAAGTTACCGCATTCTTAGATGATCTAAAGTCGTTGCTTGGGAATGCAGACTTTCATATAGATACAGATCTTACCCTGATTAGCAAGAAGAAGCAAGGAGAAGATCAAAAGTATTCAACGCCATATACATTATTGGATCTTGATTATGATACGGAAGATCTCGTGGAACGGCTGAAAGAGCTTACAGTGGCAGAATATTCGGAGACAAAAATAGATAAAGACGATTTGAATCCGCCGTTATTATTTGTTTTTGGAAAAGATATAAATAGCAGCTTGTATATATAAAGTTAAAGATGAAAGGGGAACAGCAGAGACATGTGTTATGCGTGTCTTTCCATTATGCGAAAGAGAAAATGACATTCCCCTATGCATAATGGAATTGCAAAGGAGGTAAGGCAAATGGAGTCTGAAACATTATTAAGAAAGATTCATATGAATTGTCCTTTGTGCGGCAAGACACATGAAGTGGAAGAGAGAAAACGCATGACATCAATGATATTAAAAGGAGAAGAGGTAGCCTACGAGGAAAGGTTTTATTTTTGCGCCAATGCAGACGAAGATGAAAATGAGTTTGAAACGGGGGCAATGACGAATGAAAATCTCTTACATGCAAGAAACGCATATCGTGTGAAAAAAGGATTACTTACCTCCCATGAGATTGTTAAGATAAGAGAAAACTATGGGTTGTCTCAGGTTGATTTCGCCAGGCTCTTAGGATGGGGAGAATCAACCATTTCCCGCTATGAGAGCAAATCTATTCAGGATGAAGCTTATGATACCATGCTTCGTCTGGTGAAGGACAATCCTCTTTGGGCATTAGAAGCTCTTAAAAAGAATGCGGACAAATTCACTGTAATGAAGAGATTGGAGATAAAATCAAAGATCGTTGAAAAGCTTGATTCCTATGGAAAAGAATTTCTGACACGCCAAACCTTTGAAGGTGAGTATGCTGATTTTGAAGAACCCTCTGATTCCAATGGTTTTACTGTTTTGAATATTGATAAGATAGAAGCAATGATTTCCTATATCGCTGAGAAAGTACCGAATTTGTTCAAAGTAAAGCTGATGAAAATGTTGTGGTATTCGGATGTTTTGTCATTTATCGAGAATGGATCTGCAATGACCGGCATGGTTTACAGACATGAGCCAATGGGGGCATTGCCTATTGGACATTATAGCTTGATGAATCTTGAAAATCTGAACGTGCAAGAAGAAATGAGCTATAGCTGTGACGTGATGCTTCACATTTATCCAACTGCTGACATGGATTATTCTGTGTTAAGTGATAGAGAAAAAGCGGTACTGGATCAAGTGATCGCAAAATTTAAGGACTATAAAGCGAAGGATATTATCACTTATATGCATCAGGAGAAGGCATATATGGAGACACGCGCGGGAGAGATTATTCCCTATAGTTTAGCGAAAGAAATCAGAGCTTTCTGAACACATAA
>CAZAMD010000019.1:0-33394 GCA_964486485.1 uncultured Roseburia sp.
ACATATGGCGGAAAAATCAGCTCCAAAAAACAACGTGGCGCGTTGCGATTTAAAAACCTTTTTGTTGAGCATACACTAAGTATGATGATGTAATTGATTTCTTAGACAAGTTGTCCATCATCTTTGACTGGCCTACATATGAGAAATCATCATTAGGCAATTCCTCGCTTAGAAAATGGTATGCAGTTATATTGTGTCAATGGATGGATGGCTGTGGCCTTAGTTATATTATGAAGAAAGCTCTGGAACATCATAAAAATCATCCAGCAAATTTCCGAGTATCTTTATACCAACCTCCTACGATATATAATGATAATTCGAAGGAGCACAGAAACGTTGTTTTTGCAGATACTCTGGAAGTAATAGAGAATACGATTTTATTCAGTATATCAAATTACTTTTTACGCTTTTCAAACGAATACAAGAATGTTCATAACGTAACAGAATTTGATAACAACTGGTATGAGTATGTGGAATTTGGAACTACGAATCCCCTTACGATATTACTTCAGAGGAATGGTTTCTCGCGTGAGTCTGCAACATACATCCGTAATCACAAAGATGAATATGTTGTACATGAGGGTGACGGAGAAGATTTGAAGTTAAAGAGCTCATTGCTGGAATGTGGTAATACGAGCGTGATGACAGAGGCGGACAGCATTAAATTTGATGTTCCGGGACTGTTTCTGGAGGAGGATGTTTAATGAAAAAGATAGAAGGTTCACCAAAGAACTTGAAACAATTATTACAGAATACAAAGTATTCTATTCACTATTACCAGCGCGAATATATGTGGCAGCGTAAGCATATTGAAGAACTAATTGATGACCTTACATCGGAGTTCTTAGAGTATTACAAGCCGGGGGATGCAAGACCAGCAGTCGCTGATTATGGAGCATATTTTATGGGTTCCATTGTATTAGCCGGACGAGAAAACGCTATTATTGATGGACAGCAAAGATTCTCGTCATTAACACTTTTGTTGATGTATTTGAATAACAGATTAAAGGCAATCGGCCAAAGCTACAATATGATTGAAACCATGATATTTTCAGAGTCATTTGGAACAAAGTCTTTCAATATTAATGTTGATGACCGTCAAGAATGTATGGATGCTATCTTTAATGATTCTGATTTCGATACCACTGGTACCGGTGAGTCAGTAAAAAATCTGTATGGTCGCTATTGGGATATTCAAGAAGTATTCCCTGCTGATATTACAGATGATATGCTTTTGCATTTCTGTGACTGGATTGCGGAGAAAGTGTTCTTTATTGAAATAGTTGCAACCACAGAGCAGGATGCTCATAAAGTGTTTGTTACCATGAATGATAGAGGATTAAGCCTTACATCTACTGAGATGTTAAAGGGATATCTTCTTTCTGAAATTAAATCCGATACAACTCGTGAGAAGATGAATGACATCTGGAAGAATAAGGTTCTCTCGCTAAAGAAGGATGATGATAAGGGCGATGAAACATTTATCAAAGCGTGGCTTAGAGCTCATTATGCAGAAACTATTCGTGAGACCAAAGCCGGTGCTGTAAATAAGGATTTTGATATTATTGGTGGTTCGTTCCACAAGTGGGTTCGCGATGAGAGAGATAAGTTGAGTCTGAATGATTCTGACGACTTTGAACTGTTCATTAAAAAATTTGCTAAGTTTGCTGATGTATATGAACGAATCCGTCAGGCAGAAGCTACATTTGCAGAAGAAACGAAGTATGTGTATTACAATGCTCAGGTAAATTTTACTCTTCAGCCACAGCTGTTGTTAGCACCGGTATGCTATGAAGATACATGGCCAGTGATTATTGAAAAGATTAATCTTGTTGCAAGGTTTATAGATGTTTTGATTGTTTCCAGAGTTACGAATTACAGGTCAGTTGATTACAGTACAATAAAGAATTTTGTATTCAATGTTACAAAGGATATTCGTATGACGGATATTCCTACATTAAAGCAAAAACTTGAACAGCAATATATTAATCTTGAATTTGACCCGGCAGCAGCATTGGTAGATTTAAGATTAAACAGTTTTACAAAGAAATATATTAAAAACATTCTGGCTCGTGTTACCGGCTTTATTGAGGAGCAGACAGATGTTGCATCAAACTATTGTAATTACATGAATACGCAAACTAAGAATCCGTTTGAAATCGAGCATATAATTACAGACCATTATGAATGGTTTACATCAGAGTATACTGACCAAGATGATTTTAGACGTTGGAGAAACAGCGTCGGAGCATTATTGTTGTTACATAAGAGTATTAATGCAAGTTTGAATGACGAAAAGTATGATTATAAGTTAAAGAAGTATTGTTCTAACGAAGGCAACATCTATACTGAGTCACTTGGCGATTTGGCATATCAGAATAATCCGAAGTTCAAAAAGTTTATTGCAGACAATGGACTCGGATTTAAGGCCTATGCTTCTTTTGGAAAAAATGAGATAACTGAAAGAACCGCCGCGCTCGTTGATTTGGTGAAACTTGTCTGGAATGATGAGATGTTTAAATAAATCTTGCGAAAGGAGGATAATGCATGGTTTTTAATACTTTTATAAAATGTCAAGTTTGTGGAAGTATCACCAGAATTCGTTTACAGGTTGGATGGCAGGAAGAACATCCAATTGTTGTAGTCTGTGGCAAATGTGGAACCTCCTTATTAGGAAATGTTGAAATTGGACAAGATAAACCGGGATTAAAATTCTCGTTTGATAATGCCGATGAGGTATCAGATGAATCAGCGGATTTTATGGTTGAATGTTCTGGCGAATTTCCTACTGTAAAACAGAGCTTGGCAGAAGAACAGGAAGGTTTAGTAATCACCCCATTTATTCGATACATGGATTGTATGAAATCAGATGATTCCTACGAGCAATTTAGTAAAGCAGTATCGCAGCTCAACGCTACAAAAAGGAAATGGAAAGATTATCAGAGAATTATTAATCTGTTTAAAAATAATAGTGAGTATTTAGTTCAAGAGATTCAGAAGGTGTTTTCAGGACAATACTTCCAGTGCAGAGATGAATCGGAAATATTAAGAGCAGTTCATATGGTTGAAGTGCATGGCCTATATTCGTCACTAAAGAAAGATATCTTAGATAATATTTCTTTTAGCGCTGGAATTTTGAAACTTGATTCGGTTCAGACAAAAGGCTTGATTGATTTCCTTAATTCACATGATGGGTTTCATCTTAATGAATTACAAGAGCTGATTTATAAACTTTACGATGAATACATGACAGTTTATCAGAGGTTAATACCGGCGCTCGCTCTTCAATATTGCAAAGATGGTTCTTTTGATTTTGAGTATGAGGGTTCCACTACAAGTGATTTTTATAGCGTTAAACAGTTTTATTTGGATGTTTATGAAGCTTTAGGTAATTTACTTATTATACCGGTTGCTCTTAACAACATAAAATATAGGGCTGATGTTAACTCGATGAATCCAATCGAAAAGAATGTGTCTTCATTGGAAGATTTTATTAAGCTGACGAAAGCTTCAAGATTTCATTATTGCATTAATGCGGAAGTTTATACGGACTTTTTAGATGTTATTGTAAATGCAAAGCTAAGAAATGCTATAGGTCACAATGATGTAGAATATGACGCAGTTAGTCAGTTGATTACCTATATTCCAAATCCGAAGGATAGAACGAAGAAAAAAACTGAGTATCTCCTTGAGTTTGAAAATGAAGCTATGCATATGTTTCAGGGCGTTTTAGGAATTTCGGAGTATCTATACCGCTTAAGAGAACTTGGACTTATGTTTGAAGGAAAGGTGCCGGTGATGGTTCAAGAAAGAGCTAACTGGCCAAAGAAAATAGGACGTAATGACCCGTGTCCGTGTGGAAGCGGAAAAAAATACAAACGCTGCCACGGAATGAATTAAGGTCGAGACGGTGAAATCTGGCAACTCAACCTTGTGGAGTGTATTGGCTCATCAGGAGCCAACGCTACTTCACTATGTGGAAATAAGTCGGTCTTTACTGTCTCAACTGTGGAGACAGTGGTAAATCGTAGTTACAGAAAATTGCTTGAATTATATAGTAGCAAAAGGGTGTGTATCGACTGTTTCCCGAATACTTAAATAGTTAAGACCTCTATTTTACTGTGGAAAGTGAGATGTGAATTAGGACTTTCGGCAAGCGTGGATTTGTTTCCGAATTGATATGATATGTTTCCGAGAACAGGAAGCCTATCTGACATCAATTAGCAGATATCAAGCCATGTGGAGACGGTTGTTTTGATGCCACGGGTCAGGGGTTAAAAGTACATAAAATGCCCGGAAATCAAGGGATTCCGGGAATATTGCCACAGGCGGCAGCGTTGCCGGACTCCCTTCTTTATGCCTATTTTATGCCCTCTCACAACAGTTGCCGCCGCTGGTTTTTCGGGGTGTGTAACAAGGGAAACATAATTTTGCAAATCAGCAGAAAATCTTGCATTTTGCAAGAAAGTCTGATGCAATATTTTTAATAGGGTAATTCAATGGAGATCTTTTATAGTCGGAGGCGAAAGATTTGTGCTGCCGCACAAAGTCCCTTTTATGAAAAGACCGCCTGACGGCGGCAGAATGAGAGGAAATATGGGTGTTAGCTATGACAAGCTGTGGAAGCTGATGATAGATAGAAAACTGAACAAAACTGAACTTACGAATATGGCAAAAATCAGCACGAATGCAATGGCTAAACTCGGAAAGGGTGAAGAGGTGCGGCTTAATGTATTGGAAAAGCTGTGTCTCTCCTTAGACTGTAAGCTTGACGATATTGTCGATATTATTCCGGATCCTCCGAAGAAAAAGAAGTAGGTCTTCGTTTGATAATACATTCTGCAAGAAAGGTGGTCATAATAGATGACATACAACTCAGAATTATTCATCCATGATTTGGATAAGAGGGCTTTCGATGCTCTGAATAATTTCCCTAACATTATAAAGCTGCGGGAAGCATATATTGCAAACTACGATGAACGCGCGGCAAAGTATACATTTCTTTCTTCTGCAATCCGTCTGAGTGATAAGCAGATGCCGGATATATACAATCTTCTTCCACCGATCTGCGAGAAACTCGACTACTACTTTATAATACGAGGAAGATTGAAAATTCTTTCAATCAGCCATTTGAATATTGCCAAAGTCCACAGGGACTAATTAAAGAAAGAGATTTCTTATGATATTGAGCGTTAGCAGAAGAACAGATATACCAAATTATTATTCAGAGTGGTTTTACAATCGCATTAAAGCAGGATTTTTGTATGTAAGAAATCCCATGAACATCCATCAAGTAAGCAGGATTGACCTATCGCCGGAAGTGGTGGACTGTATTGTATTTTGGACTAAAAATCCAGCGAATATGCTGGAGCGTCTTGAAGAATTATATGAATACCAATATTATTTTCAGTTCACTCTTACAGGATATGGGCGGGATATAGAACCTAACCTTCCTGATAAAAGGAATGAATTGATTGGCACATTTAAAAAATTATCCGAAAAAATAGGAAAAGAGAGAGTGATATGGCGTTATGACCCCATTTTAATTAATGAGAGATATGGCGCGGAATATCATCTTAAAGCATTTGATGAAATTGCCAATCGCTTAAGGGATCATACAGAAAAAGTAATTATTAGCTTTGTGGATTTATACGCAAAGACACAGAGGAATACAAAGGGATTAAACATTCAAAATCCGAGTAAGGAACAAATGGTTGGTATTGCCAAAGAGTTAGAAAAAATTGCCAAAAGAAATCGCTTAGTCATTGAAACGTGTGCGGAGCAAATAGACTTGACCGGTATTGGAATTAAGCATGGAAGCTGCATTGATAAAAAATTGATAGAAAAAATATCAGGCTGCAGATCAGTAATGGAAAAAGATAAAAATCAAAGGGAAGAATGCGGATGCTATGAGAGCATGGAGGTTGGAACATACAACACATGCAAAAACGGGTGCAAATATTGTTATGCTAATTTTAACAATGAAAAGGTAAAGGGCAGTATGGAATTATATGATGCGAATTCACCGCTGTTATGCGGAATTTTACATTCGGATGATAAGGTGACAGAGAGAAAGGTAAAATCATTGAGGGACCAGCAAATAAGTTTTTGGGACTAAGGCATAAGGCTATTGAGGCCGCAAATCGCAACTTCAAATAGAAACTTCAAATAGAAACTTCAAATAGAAACATCTGATGGTAAAACAAGTAAGGGCGGAAGAAGATATATGCCATATGTTTTTACTGAACAAGGCATAGCTATGCTTTCAGCAGTTTTAAGAAGTGATGTAGCTATACAAGTAAATATAAATATTAGGAAGGCTTTTGCTGCTATTAGGAAGTTTTTGGTAAATAATTCACTTTTATTTGAACGTATAAATGAGATGGAAGTAAAACAATTAGAATGAAATATGTTCAAGATGGCTTATCACTGTTAACACTGCTTAGACGGACGGTGCCGAAAGCCAGAAAAGCATGGGACAAGGCGCGGTTGCAGCGCAATTAAGCCAAGAGGCGAGATGACATTGCAGCAGTACAAGGCTTGCTTTAAGGAAAAGATGAAGGCATGATACACGCATCCGTCCCAATGGAACAGAAACGGAATGATATGAAAATAATGCAGAGCCTGGAACGATAACGATCGGATAGGATGCGCATGCGCCGGAATTCCAGCAAAACATTCAAACAAGGCGGCAAGCAATATACCGCGCGTCCGCAAGGGAACCGTCAAAGCCCCCTGAGCGCGGGAATGGAGCGGAAAACAGGATCCTGTCCTCTTAAAAATATTTTTGAAAAAAGTCTGGAAAAGACTTGACGTGTGCTTGGCTTTTGTGCTATTGTGTAAATTGCACTATTGTGGTGCAGTGGACTTATTATGGCTTTTTTGAGGGAAATCTGGTGTAGAGGATTTTACAACAGGCAGCTGCCTGTTGACTATAAAAACGAGAGGTGAAACGTCGATGGAGAAAAACAGAATACGTCCGGCGAAAGCCGGAAAAGGCATACGTATGAGTTACTCAAGACAGAAAGAGGTATTAGAGATGCCCAATCTGATAGAGGTTCAAAAAGACTCCTATCAGTGGTTCTTGAAAGAGGGCTTAAAAGAAGTTTTTGCCGATATCTCTCCGATCGCTGATTACAGCGGTCATCTGAGTCTGGATTTTGTTGATTTTACATTGTGCGAGGCAGATGTAAAATACACGATCCCCGAGTGCAAAGAACGTGATGCGACATACGCGGCGCCTTTAAAGGTAAGAGTCAGGCTTCACAATAAGGAAACGGATGAGATTAACGAGCATGAGATCTTCATGGGCGACCTTCCTTTGATGACCGAGACAGGCACCTTCGTGATCAACGGCGCAGAGCGGGTCATTGTCAGCCAGCTGGTGCGTTCTCCCGGCATTTATTACGGAGTTGCCCATGATAAAGTGGGCAAGACATTGTATTCCTGCACCGTGATCCCAAACCGCGGCGCCTGGCTAGAGTATGAAACAGACTCCAATGACGTTTTCTATGTTCGTGTGGATAGAACCAGAAAGGTTCCGATCACGGTATTGATCCGCGCCCTTGGCATCGGGAGCAATCAGGAGATCATCGATATGTTCGGCGAGGAGCCGAAGATTTTAGCAAGTTTCGGAAAAGACGTTGCATCCAGCTATGAAGAGGGGCTTCTTGAATTATATAAGAAAATCAGGCCGGGCGAGCCGCTGACGGTAGAGAGCGCGGAAAGCCTTATTTCCGCTATGTTTTTTGATCCGCGTAGATATGATCTTGCCAAGGTCGGGCGCTATAAATTCAATAAGAAGCTGGCTTTGAAAAACCGCATTAACGGACAGGTTTTGGCGGAGGATGTCGTGGATGTGTCCACGGGTGAGATTATCGCCGAGGCGGGCACGGAAGTGACGCGCTCTCTGGCGGACGACATCCAGAATGCGGCTGTTCCCTATGTGTGGATCCAGGGCGAAACAAGAAATGTCAAGGTGCTGTCTTCCATGATGGTGGATCTGAGGCATTATGTGGACTGCAATCCGAGAGAGCTTGGGATTACAGAACTCGTATATTATCCGATCCTGGCTCAGCTGATGGAAGAAAATCCCAATGTGGAAGATCTGAAAGAAGCAATCCGTAAAAACGTAGGCGACTTGATCCCAAAGCATATCACCAAGGATGATATCTTTGCGTCCATCAATTACAATATGCACCTAGAGTATGAGATCGGCCACGATGATGATATTGATCATTTGGGGAACAGGCGCATCCGCGCGGTCGGCGAGCTGCTGCAGAATCAGTACCGCATCGGTCTTTCCCGCTTGGAAAGAGTGGTCCGCGAGAGAATGACGACTCTGGATCTGGAGAGCATTTCTCCCCAGAGTCTTATCAATATCAAACCGGTGACGGCGGCGGTCAAAGAATTTTTCGGTTCTTCCCAGCTGTCACAGTTCATGGATCAGAACAATCCGTTAGGCGAGCTGACCCATAAGAGGCGTCTGTCAGCCCTGGGTCCGGGCGGCTTGTCCAGGGACCGCGCCGGATTCGAGGTGCGTGACGTCCACTATTCCCATTATGGCAGGATGTGTCCGATCGAGACTCCTGAGGGTCCCAATATCGGCCTGATCAACTCCCTTGCGAGTTATGCAAGGATCAATGAGTATGGATTTGTGGAGGCGCCATACCGCAAAATTGACAAATCAGACCCGCAAAATCCGCGCGTGACAGATGAGGTTGTCTATATGACCGCAGATGAAGAGGATAATTACCACGTTGCCCAGGCGAACGAGGCATTAGACGAAGACGGGCATTTTGTCCGCAATAGCGTATCTGGACGTTACAGGGAGGAGACGCAGGAGTATGAGAAGACCATGTTTGATTACATGGATGTGTCCCCGAAAATGGTATTTTCTGTGGCAACCGCACTGATCCCGTTCCTGCAGAACGACGACGCGAACAGGGCGCTGATGGGTTCTAACATGCAGCGGCAGGCAGTCCCGCTGTTGACGACAGATGCGCCGGTGGTGGGAACCGGCATGGAAACGAAAGCGGCGGTAGACTCCGGCGTGTGCGTCGTGGCAAAGAAGGCCGGCGTGGTAGAAATTGCTGAATCCAGCAGGATCGTGATCAAGAGCGACGAAGGAACCAGGGATATCTATAAATTGACCAAATTCACCAGAAGCAACCAGTCAAACTGTTATAACCAGAAACCTATCGTGCTGAAAGGGGACCGCGTGGAAGAGGGGGAAGTCATTGCGGACGGACCGTCTACTTCCAACGGGGAGCTTGCCCTCGGCAAAAACCCGCTGATCGGATTTATGACATGGGAAGGCTACAACTATGAGGATGCGGTGCTTCTCAGCGAGAGATTGGTGCAGGATGATGTGTATACATCGATCCATATTGAGGAATACGAGGCGGAAGCCCGTGACACGAAATTAGGTCCGGAAGAGATCACAAGAGACGTTCCGGGCGTCGGTGACGAGGCTCTGAAAGACTTAGACGAGCGGGGCATCATCCGCATCGGCGCGGAGGTGCTTGCCGGAGATATCCTGGTTGGCAAAGTGACTCCGAAAGGAGAGACGGAGCTTACGGCGGAGGAGCGCCTGTTGCGCGCGATTTTCGGCGAGAAAGCAAGGGAAGTGCGCGATACTTCCCTAAAAGTGCCTCACGGTGAGTATGGCATCGTGGTGGATGCAAAAGTATTTACCAGGGAAAACGGCGATGAACTGTCACCGGGAGTCAATCAGGCGGTCCGCATCTATATTGCCCAGAAGAGAAAAATTTCTGTGGGTGACAAGATGGCAGGGCGCCATGGCAACAAGGGCGTTGTTTCCCGGGTGCTGCCGGTGGAAGATATGCCGTTTCTGCCAAATGGCCGTCCGCTGGACATTGTACTGAATCCTCTGGGCGTGCCGTCCCGTATGAATATCGGTCAGGTTCTTGAAATCCATTTAAGCCTTGCTGCAAAGGCATTGGGCTTTAACATCGAAACTCCGGTGTTTGACGGCGCAAAGGAGATTGATATCCAGGACACTCTGGAGCTTGCGGATGATTATGTGAATCTCGAATGGGAAGACTTTGAGGCAAAGCACAAGGAGAACCTTAGAGAAGACGTTATGAAGTACTTATATGATAACCGGGCGCACAGGTCTGTATGGAAGGGCGTTCCGATTTCCAGGGACGGAAAAGTGCAGCTGCGGGACGGACGTACCGGAGAAGCCTTCGATGCGCCGGTTACTATAGGACACATGCACTATCTGAAACTGCACCACCTAGTAGACGACAAGATCCATGCCCGTTCTACCGGCCCGTACTCTCTTGTGACGCAGCAGCCGTTAGGGGGTAAGGCACAGTTTGGCGGCCAGCGTTTCGGAGAGATGGAGGTCTGGGCGCTGGAGGCATATGGCGCATCCTACACCCTGCAGGAAATCCTGACGGTAAAATCAGACGATGTAGTGGGACGTGTAAAGACCTATGAGGCGATCATCAAGGGAGACAATATCCCAGAGCCGGGCATTCCGGAATCCTTTAAGGTGCTGCTGAAAGAATTGCAGTCTCTGGGTCTGGACGTCAAAGTCTTAGACGAGGAGAGAAATGAAGTGGAGCTGATGGAGACGAGCGAGTATGGAAATACGGATCTGAACTCTATCATTTCCGGCGACAAGGATTTTGCATTTGAAGACAGTGACTCCTTTGCTAAAATGGGCTTCTCCCAGAAGGAATTTGATACGGAAAACGAAGAGCTGGTTGATGTGGAAGAAGAGGAAGAGGACGAAGAAGACGAGGAGGATGCTTCTGACTTTTTCAGTGACGCAGAAGAGGATGCTGTTTTTGACGAATAGGGACGCATCACTGCCGGATAGCCTCCGGGCAGCATGAAATGCGAGCGTTTCCGTTCTCTGTTCAGGCACAGAGCCGTGCGATCGCCGCGGGGCTGCCGGGGGACATGATTCAAAGTTGCTGGACACTCGGTGTCCAGCAACCGTTTCAGGGCGTGTGGTCCGCGATAAGCGATTCTGAAAGAAAGAAAAAAGGAAAGGGAGTGTCATAATGCCAGAAATAATGAGTAAAGAAACCCCAGGTCAATCTATCTCATTTGATGCCATTAAAATCGGATTGGCGTCGCCGGAAAAGATTCGGGAATGGTCAAGGGGCGAAGTAAAGAAACCGGAAACCATTAACTATAGAACCCTGAAACCGGAAAAGGACGGCCTGTTCTGCGAAAAGATCTTCGGACCGAGCAAGGACTGGGAATGCCATTGCGGTAAATATAAGAAGATACGCTACAAAGGCGTTGTCTGTGACCGCTGCGGCGTTGAGATCACAAAGGCAAGCGTCCGCCGGGAGCGCATGGGGCATATCGAGCTGGCGGCACCGGTGTCCCACATCTGGTATTTCAAAGGGATCCCGTCCCGTATGGGACTGATGCTGGATCTATCTCCGAGAACCTTGGAAAAGGTGCTGTACTTTGCGTCCTACATCGTATTAGACGCGGGCAGCACTCCGCTGCAGTACAAACAGGTTCTTTCTGAGAATGAATACCAGGATGCGAGGGAGCAGTATGGAAACGCGTTCCGCACGGGAATGGGTGCTGAGGCGATCCAAGAGCTGCTGCGGGCGATCGACCTGGAAAAAGATTCGGCTGCGTTGAAAGCGGAGCTTGTGGATGCCTCAGGGCAGAAGCGCGCGAGGATCGTGAAGCGTTTGGAAGTGGTGGAAGCGTTCCGGGAGTCCGGAAATAAGCCGGAGTGGATGATCATGGATGTGATACCGGTCATTCCGCCGGATCTGCGCCCCATGGTTCAGCTGGACGGCGGACGTTTTGCAACATCTGACTTAAATGATTTATATAGAAGAATTATTAACAGAAATAACCGTCTGAGAAGGCTGCTGGAGCTGGGCGCGCCGGATATCATTGTCCGCAACGAAAAGCGCATGCTGCAGGAGGCGGTGGATGCGCTGATCGATAACGGACGCCGCGGACGTCCTGTGACAGGGCCGGGCAACAGAGCGCTGAAATCTTTGTCTGACATGTTAAAGGGGAAATCCGGGCGTTTCCGCCAGAACCTGCTCGGCAAGCGCGTTGACTACTCTGGACGTTCCGTTATCTGCGTGGAACCGAAGTTAAAGATTTACCAGTGCGGCCTGCCGAAAGAGATGGCGATTGAGCTGTTTAAGCCGTTTGTCATGAAAGAGCTGGTTGCAAACGGAACCGCTCATAACATCAAGAGCGCGAAAAAAATGGTGGAAAGGCTCCAGACGGAGGTCTGGGATGTTTTAGAAGACATCATCAGAGAGCATCCGGTTATGCTGAACCGCGCCCCGACGCTTCATCGTCTCGGCATCCAGGCATTTGAGCCGATCTTAGTGGAGGGCAAGGCGATCAAGCTCCACCCGCTGGTATGTACGGCGTTCAACGCAGACTTTGACGGCGACCAGATGGCAGTCCATCTGCCGCTTTCTGTGGAGGCGCAGGCGGAGTGCCGGTTTATGCTGTTATCCCCGAACAACCTGTTAAAGCCCTCCGATGGCGGTCTTGTCGCTGTTCCGTCTCAGGATATGGTGCTTGGCATTTATTATCTGACACAGGAAAGACCCGGAGCCAAAGGGGAAGGAAAGTTCTTTAAGAATGTAAATGAAGCCATTCTCGCCTATGAAAACGGAGTGGTAACGCTCCATTCCAAAATCAAGGTCCGCATGAGCAAAACCATGCCGGATGGGAGCGTATTAGAGGAAAATGTGGAATCCACCCTAGGACGTTTCCTGTTTAATGAGATCATTCCCCAGGACTTGGGATTTGTGGATAGAAGCATTCCGGGAAACGAGCTGAAGCTGGAAGTGGATTTCCTGGTTGCGAAGAAACAGAACAAGCAGATTTTAGAAAAGGTCATTAACA
This sequence comes from uncultured Roseburia sp., assembly GCA_964486485.1. GTDB lineage: Bacteria > Bacillota > Clostridia > Lachnospirales > Lachnospiraceae > Roseburia. The sequence continues at coordinate 12,886 of CAZAMD010000019.1, forward strand.
TCCACGGAGCGACGAAGACCGCAGAAGTGCTGGATGCCGTAAAGGAAATGGGGTATAGGTATTCTACCAGAGCCGCTATGACCGTATCCATTTCCGACATGACCGTGCCCCCGCAGAAACCGCAGATGATCCAGGAGGCTCAGGATACGGTAGACCGCATCACGAAACAGTATAAGCGCGGTCTTATCACAGAGGAAGAGCGTTACAAAGAGGTAGTGGAAACCTGGAAAGAGACCGATGAGGAGCTGACCCATGCGCTGCTTTCCGGGCTGGATAAATATAACAATATCTTTATGATGGCCGATTCCGGAGCGCGCGGTTCTGATAAGCAGATCAAGCAGCTGGCAGGCATGCGCGGCCTGATGGCGGATACCACCGGAAGGACGATTGAGATGCCCATAAAATCAAATTTCCGAGAAGGCCTTGACGTACTCGAGTACTTCATGTCTGCCCACGGAGCGCGCAAGGGGCTTTCCGACACGGCGCTGCGTACCGCTGACTCCGGTTATCTGACAAGACGTCTGGTAGACGTTTCGCAGCACATGATTGTACGGGAATCCGACTGCTGCGAGGGAAGGGACAGAGAAATCCCCGGCATGTGGGTGACCGCATTCATGGATGGAAGGGAAGAGATCGAGAGTCTTAAGGAGCGCATTACCGGACGATTTTCCTGCAACACGATTTATGATGCCGAGGGGAACGTGCTGGTCGGAGCGAATCATATGATCACGCCAAAGCGTGCAGCCCTTGTCATGAGCAGAGGCGTGAATGAGAAAGGCGAGCCGCTGTCGAGAGTGAAAATCCGTACCGTATTATCCTGCCGTTCCCACATGGGCGTCTGTTCAAAATGCTATGGCGCGAATATGGCGACCGGCCAGGCGGTGCAGGTGGGTGAAGCGATCGGCATTATTGCGGCACAGTCCATCGGTGAGCCGGGTACGCAGCTTACGATGCGTACTTTCCATACCGGCGGTGTTGCCGGCAACGATATCACGCAGGGTCTTCCCCGCGTGGAGGAGATTTTTGAGGCGAGAAAGCCTAAGGGCCTTGCTATCATCACGGAGTTCGGCGGAGTAGCCACGATCAAAGACACCAAGAAAAAACGGGAGATCGTGGTTACTAACGATGAAACCGGAGAGAGCAAAGCATATCTTATCCCATACGGCTCCAGGATCAAGATCGTGGATGGGGCAGTGTTAGAGGCGGGAGATGCGCTGACCGAAGGATCTGTAAACCCGCATGACATCTTAAAGATCAAAGGGGTCCGTGCCGTTCAGGATTATATGCTCCGGGAGGTTCAGCGCGTATACCGCCTGCAGGGTGTCGAGATCAATGACAAGCATATCGAGGTGATCGTGCGCCAGATGCTCCAGAAAGTCCGCGTGGAGACAAACGGCGATTCTGAGATGCTTCCGGGAACGCTGGTCGATACATTGGATTTCGAGGATGCCAATGAAAAGCTGGAAAAAGAAGGAATGGAATTGGCAGAAGGAAAGCAGATATTGCTCGGCATTACCAAAGCCTCACTGGCAACGAACTCTTTCTTGTCTGCGGCTTCCTTCCAGGAGACGACAAAGGTCCTGACCGAGGCGGCTATCAAAGGAAAAGTCGATCCGCTGATCGGCATGAAAGAAAACGTGATCATTGGCAAGCTGATCCCGGCCGGCACTGGCATGAAGCGTTACCGCAATATCCGGCTGGATTCTGAGATAAATGAAGAGGAGTTCTACTTTGACGATTATGATGACGGTTTCGAGGATGATTTCATGATGGATGGGGATTATTCCGAAGAGGAACCGATCGAGCAGTAGACCAGGAATAATAAAAAATAATAAAATAGGAAGAAACGGGGATGGATCGGAATGCCGTCCTCGTTTTGCGTTGCCCTCCGCCCTGTTTGCGTCAGCCCGCTCCCCGGGCCATGCAGAGCGCTTGATATGGAAATTCATAGTAAAAATGTGAATAAATGGCTGGACGGCTGCCAATACTATGCTATCAGAAAGGCGGAGGCTGAACAGTTGCGTTTTGAGGGGGGATTCTGCAAAAAAGCACTTGACATCTTAACTTTGTGACTATATAATGACTTAGCGTATACATGGAAGTGTATGCCAGAGATTTCGATTTATTTAAACAGGAGGTGAAAATAATGCCAACATTTAACCAGTTAGTAAGAAAAGGACGTCAGACATCTGTGAAGAAGTCTACAGCGCCTGCGCTTCAAAAAGGTTACAACTCACTTCAGAAGAAGCCGACCAATGCTTCTTCCCCGCAGAAGAGAGGGGTATGCACCGCTGTGAAAACAGCGACTCCTAAAAAGCCGAACTCAGCCCTTAGAAAGATTGCCAGAGTTCGTCTTTCTAACGGAATTGAAGTGACAAGCTATATCCCGGGCGAGGGACATAACTTGCAGGAGCATAGCGTTGTTCTTATCCGCGGCGGCCGTGTGAAGGACTTGCCGGGTACAAGATACCACATTATCCGTGGCACGCTTGATACAGCGGGAGTTGCTAACAGAAAACAGGCCCGTTCCAAATATGGCGCTAAGAGGCCTAAGGCTGGAAAGTAATCTGAGGAAGATTGCCCAGATGAGGAAAGAACCAATAGTATCACGTCATGCGGCAGCATGATTGAAAGGTTTGGTGTTGGGATTATTATCACAGTTGATAGATTTCCGCACGAACACTATGTGAGTACCGTTGAATTAATCAAAATGAAGTTCACTGAGCGATTCAGTAAATGCAGAGTCGATCTGCACAGTAAATCATGATTAAGGAGGGAAGAACCGTGCCACGCAAAGGACATACGCAGAAAAGAGATGTATTAGCAGATCCGATTTACAATAATAAAGTGGTTACTAAACTTATCAATAACATTATGTTAGACGGTAAGAAAGGTGTCGCACAAAAGATTGTATACAGGGCATTCGCAAGAGTGGAGCAAAAAACAGAAAAACCTGCTCTTGAGGTGTTTGAGGAGGCCATGAATAATATCATGCCTGTTCTTGAGGTAAAGGCAAGGCGTATCGGCGGCGCAACTTACCAGGTGCCGATCGAGGTCAGGCCGGACCGCCGCCAGTCTCTGGCTCTTCGCTGGCTGACAACCTACTCTCGCAAAAGAGGGGAGAAGACCATGGAAGAAAGGCTTGCAAATGAGATCATGGATGCGGCTAACAACACAGGGGCATCTGTGAAGAAAAAAGAAGATATGCACAAAATGGCAGAGGCAAACAAAGCTTTCGCGCATTACAGATTCTAAGCGGGAAGCTGTCAGAACGGGGCAAAGGCTTTGCTTTCATGCGCTGCAGTTTTGCAATAGGGCATATTGCTTAAGTTTTTAAGGAGGAAATACCTTGGCTGGAAGAGAATATCCATTAGAGAGAACCAGAAACATTGGTATTATGGCTCATATCGATGCGGGCAAGACCACATTGACCGAGCGCATTCTTTATTATACCGGTGTTAATTATAAGATCGGAGATACTCACGAAGGCACTGCTACCATGGACTGGATGGAGCAGGAGCAGGAAAGAGGCATCACGATTACATCAGCCGCTACAACATGCCGCTGGACTTTGGAAGAGTTTGCAAAACCAAAGGACGGTGCGTTAGAACACCGCATCAATATTATTGATACTCCAGGACACGTTGACTTTACGGTAGAGGTAGAGCGTTCCCTTCGCGTGCTTGACGGCGCGGTCGGCGTCTTTTGTGCGAAGGGGGGCGTCGAGCCGCAGTCGGAAAATGTGTGGCGGCAGGCTGATACCTACAATGTTCCTAGGATGGCATTCATCAATAAGATGGATATCTTAGGCGCAGATTTCTACGGCGCGGTCGATCAGATCCGCACGAGATTAGGAAAAAACGCGATCATTCTCCAGCTGCCGATCGGCAAGGAGGATGCGTTTAAAGGCGTCATCGACCTGTTTGAGATGAAAGCTTACATTTACAATGATGACAAGGGCGATGATATCACAGTTACTGATGATTTAGGCGACATGAAAGACGATGCGGAATTGTATCACGCAGAGCTGGTAGAAAAAGTCTGTGAATTAGATGATGATTTGATGATGCTGTACCTTGAGGGGGAAGAACCCTCTGTCCAGGAGATGAAAGCGGCATTAAGGAAAGCTACCTGTGAATGCGCCGCGATACCTGTATGCTGCGGCTCTGCTTACAGAAACAAGGGCGTGCAGAAGCTGATCGATGCCGTTATCGAGTATATGCCGGCTCCGACCGATATCCCGGCTATCAAAGGCGTTGATTTAGACGGCAATGAGACAGTGAGGCATTCTTCGGACGAAGAGCCTTTCTCAGCGCTGGCATTTAAGATTATGGCTGACCCATTCGTCGGCAAGCTGGCGTTCTTTAGGGTTTATTCCGGTACGATGAACTCCGGTTCTTATGTACTGAATGCAACCAAAGATAAAAAAGAGCGTGTCGGACGTATTTTACAGATGCATGCGAACAAGAGGCAGGAGCTTGACAAGGTTTATTCCGGTGATATCGCGGCTGCGGTTGGCTTCAAATTCACGACGACCGGCGATACCATCTGTGATGAACAGAATCCGGTTATCTTAGAGTCCATGGAATTTCCAGAGCCGGTCATTGAGCTTGCTATTGAGCCTAAGACGAAGGCCGGACAGGGGAAAATGGGTGAAGCCCTCGCAAAACTCGCGGAGGAAGACCCCACATTCCGCGCCCATACCAATCAGGAGACGGGACAGACCATCATTGCCGGCATGGGAGAGCTTCATCTGGAGATCATCGTTGACCGCCTGCTCCGTGAGTTTAAAGTGGAGGCGAATGTCGGCGCGCCGCAGGTTGCTTACAAAGAGACGTTTACCAAGCCGGTAGATGTTGAGTACAAATATGCAAAACAGTCCGGCGGCCGTGGACAGTACGGACATTGCAAAGTGAAATTTGAGCCGATGGACGCGAACGCGGAAGAAACCTTCAAATTTGAATCCACCGTTGTCGGCGGCGCTATTCCGAAGGAATATATCCCGGCAGTCGGCGAAGGTATCGAGGAAGCGGCACAGGCCGGCATCCTTGGAGGGTTCCCGGTACTCGGCGTACATGCCAATGTATACGACGGCTCTTACCATGAGGTTGACTCATCCGAGATGGCATTCCACATTGCAGGATCCATGGCATTTAAAGAGGCTATGCAGAAAGCCAACCCGGTATTGCTTGAGCCTATCATGAAGGTGGAGGTGACGATGCCGGAAGAGTATATGGGCGACGTCATCGGTGATATCAATTCCCGCCGCGGGCGCATTGAAGGCATGGACGATATCGGCGGAGGCAAGATCGTCCGCGCGTTTGTACCGCTTGCCGAGATGTTCGGATACTCTACGGATCTGCGTTCCAGGACGCAGGGGCGCGGCAACTACTCTATGTTTTTTGAGAAGTATGAGCAGGTGCCGAAGAGCGTACAGGAAAAAGTATTAGCGGAAAAAGGAAAATAAATCTGCAGCGGCAGTCTGGCGCACAGAGCAGGGGACTGCGGACGGCGAGGAGGGACTGCTGTAAAATCTGGGAAATACGGTAAGAAATAACTTGAAAATCGGGCGATTATTTTATATAATCAAAAGTAGTGAGTGATAAATTAAGACAATAGCCTGGGAGGGCATCAATTTAAGGAGGATATTCAAAAATGGCAAAAGCTAAGTTTGAAAGAACAAAACCACATTGTAATATTGGTACCATCGGACACGTTGACCATGGTAAAACAACTTTAACAGCTGCTATCACAAAGGTTCTCGCAGAGAGAGTCGCAGGAAACACCGCAACTGATTTTGAAAACATCGACAAAGCTCCAGAAGAGAGAGAGCGTGGGATTACGATTTCTACCGCACACGTTGAGTATGAGACGGAGAAAAGGCATTATGCGCACGTTGACTGCCCGGGACATGCTGACTACGTTAAGAACATGATCACCGGCGCTGCTCAGATGGACGGCGCTATCCTTGTGGTAGCTGCTACTGACGGTGTTATGGCTCAGACAAAAGAGCACATCTTATTGTCCCGCCAGGTAGGCGTTCCTTATATCGTTGTATTCATGAACAAGTGCGACATGGTTGACGATCCGGAGCTGCTTGAGTTAGTAGAGATGGAGATCACAGAGCAGTTAGAGGAGTACGGATTTGAGGGATGCCCGATTGTAAAAGGTTCCGCTTTAAAAGCGCTTGAGGATCCGAGCAGCGAGTGGGGCGACAAGATCATGGAATTAATGAATACGGTAGACGAGTACATTCCAAATCCTCAGCGTGATACAGATAAACCTTTCTTAATGCCGGTAGAGGACGTATTCACCATCACAGGACGCGGTACGGTTGCTACAGGACGTGTAGAAAGAGGTACTCTGCACTTAAGCGATCCGCTTGAGATTTTAGGCGTGAAAGAGGATGTTCAGACGACGGTCGTAACCGGTATCGAGATGTTCCGTAAGATGTTAGACGAGGCTCAGGCGGGCGATAACATCGGTGCATTGCTTCGTGGCATCAACCGCGATCAGATTGTCCGCGGTCAGGTTCTCGCGAAACCAGGCACTGTAACCTGCCACCGCAAATTTACGGCACAGGTTTATGTGCTGACCAAAGATGAGGGCGGCCGCCATACGCCATTCTTTAACAATTATCGTCCGCAGTTCTATTTCAGGACAACAGACGTAACGGGTGTATGCAACTTGCCAGCTGGCACAGAGATGTGCATGCCGGGCGACAACATCGAGATGACGATCGAGCTGATCCATCCGGTGGCTATGGAGCAGGGTCTTACTTTCGCTATCCGTGAGGGCGGCAGAACGGTTGGATCCGGCAGGGTTGCTTCTATCATTGAATAATGAAATAATATGCAGTAAAATCAAAGCTTCCGGGTGTTTCCCCCGGGAGCTTTTTTAAAAGGAGCGTGATGCAGGAGCAAACAGCCGGCCATTCCTTTGCTGCTTTCCGGCTGGAGCGTCTGGAACATTTCGAGCGCATGGCGGATCGGACGGAGGACCCGGTCATGATGGAAAGACGGCTGCCCGCTCCTCTGTCAGAAAGGGATATGCTCCATATAAGAAGCAGAAACGTGTGAAAAATGAAGGCAAAACAGTACTGGAAAATCGCGGGAGGTTGGAAGATCACATGAGTGAAAGACAATATAAGGAAGAACAGTATGCTCAGCGAAAAACGGAGGGGATGGATCCATGGATTGGAAACAAGGGATTGATGAGATGCTTGCCTATGAACTGGAAGAAATGATGGGAGAGATTTTAGATTACCGTTCTCCTGAAGAATAAACCATTCCTCCATGGCACACAATAAAACAAAGCGGAAAGCTTGTTTTAAGTGGGAAATGGAAAGGAGAAAGGCATGGATTCAGTTTGGACTCAAAGTGCGGAGATGCCCCGCTTTGAAGCCTTAGAGGGCGAAGTAAAGACCGACGTGCTGATCATCGGCGGCGGGATCACCGGGCTTTTGTGCGCGTATTTTTTGAAAGAGAAAGGCGTGGATTATCTATTGGCGGAGGGAAGAAGGATCTGCAGCGGCGCCACAAAGAATACAACGGCTAAGATCACGGTCCAGCATGGTCTTTTATATGCTGGCCTGCTCAGGGCTGAGGGAGCGGAAAAAGCCAAAATGTATCTGGATGCCAACCAGATGGCGTTAGACAAATACGCCGCGCTTTGCCGGAACATAGACTGCGGATTTGAAGAAAAGGATAATTTTGTCTATTCCTTAAATGACAGGAAAAAGCTGGAGCAGGAAGCCAGAGCCATTGAAAGCATCGGGGGCAGCCCCCTGTTTTCGGCTGCGTCTGAACTGCCTTTTCCCACGGCGGGATCAGTGGGATTTGCCCGTCAGGCACAGTTCCATCCGCTGAAATTCTTAGCGTCCATAGCAAGTGGGCTTAATATCTATGAGCATAGCTTTGTCGCAAAGCTGTCAGAGCATACTGCGCTTACCGAAAAAGCGCGCATTTCATTTCAGAGAGTCATCTTTGCCACCCATTTTCCGATAGACAACAAGCATGGCTTGTATTTTTTAAAATTATATCAGCACCGCTCCTATGTCATTGCCCTGGAGAATGCCCCGATGGTGAAAGCGATGTATGTAGATGAAAACAAGAAAGGAATGTCCTTTAGAAACTATGGAAGCATTCTTTTGGTGGGCGGCGGTTCCCACCGGACAGGAAAGAAAGGCGGCAATTGGGAGGAGCTGAGAGCTTACGCGAGGGAATGCTATCCACAGGCGATCGAAAAAACATGCTGGGCAGCCCAGGATTGCATGCCGCTCGATCAGATTCCCTATATCGGCCGCTATTCCAAAAACATGCCGGACAGTTATGTAGCGACGGGATATCACAAATGGGGCATGACCTCTGCCATGGCGGCGGCCATGATCCTGACCGACCAGATAAGCGGAAAAGAAAATCCGTATGGGGAAGTATTCTGTCCTTCCAGAAGCATGATAAAACCGCAGCTTTTGGTTAATGGAGCGGAAGCTGTGGCTCATATGCTCACGCCCACCGCCAAACGCTGCCCGCACTTAGGCTGCGCCTTAAAATGGAATCAGGCGGAGCATTCTTGGGATTGTCCCTGCCACGGATCCCGCTTTGATGCCGATGGAGGACTCATCGATAACCCTGCCAATGGCGATTGGAAGGGAGCAGGAAAGCCGCCTTGATCTCTGTTAAGAAATAAATTTTAAATCTTTTTCCTGCACTTACATAAATTCCTCACATTTACAGATACTATTTCCATAAATGGGAATGCAATCTGCAGTGCGGCGGGCAATCGTGCGCCGGCCTGCGGGACATCCATGAAAAGAACCCCCGGGAGCGTCCGGGATGGAAAATACAGAAAGAAAATGGAGGAAACATATCTTATGAAAGCAACAGGTATCGTTAGAAGAATAGATGACCTTGGCCGCATTGTTGTGCCAAAGGAAATAAGAAGAACGTTAAGGATCAGAGAGGGAGATCCGCTGGAGATCTTTACAGACAGGGAAGGGAAAATCGTACTGAAAAAATATTCGCCGATCGGAGAATTAAGCCAGTTTGCGGGGGAATATGCGGAGAGCCTCTCCCAGACTACGGGGCATTTGGTATTAGTGACGGATTGTGACCATGTAGTGGCAGCCTCCGGCACGGGAAAAAAAGAATTTGAGGGAAAGCCTATCAGTAAACAGCTAGAAGAGGCGATCGGAGCGCGGAAGAGTTATCAGGCAGCAGCCGGCGAGGCAAATTTTATCAAAGTGACCTTAGACGATTCCGGAGAATTTGTGCAGCAGGCGGTAAGCACGATCATCTGCGAGGGGGACGCCATCGGGGCAGTCATTCTCTATGACAAAGAAGAAAAGCAGAAAATGGGAGAGACGGAAAGCAAGCTTGCCAGCGCCGCGGCAGGATTTTTAGGGAAACAAATGGAACAGTAAGAAAGAAGCTGCCGGAGAGTCTGAACTGCTCCCCGTCAAGTAGGCAATTAAAAAAATATAAAACATTTCTGCCATCAGTGGTAAATCTGGTGGCAGTTTTTTAGGTCACAGGAAAAATAAGCTGCCTGCTATGCAGATGCGTTCCCCAGATAGCTTTAGTTCCAGGCAAAAATCTCCTGTGCTAGAATAAATGAGGTTCGTCAGCCGCATGTATTTAGCAAAGGAGATAGTCGAATGGATAACAGCAGTTTAGCACATACAAGATGGGAGTGCAGATACCATAGGATATTTGACCACGGAAATCAACTGTAGCTTTGTCAAACATTTGCTACACTGACTGAAGAAAATCTTTCCGTGCTTGCGCAGGGCTTTTCCATTCCGAGGGTCGCATCGGGAAACGGCTGCATACTACATTTATAAATCCTTCCAAATCACATAACATTGTAAAATCTGCTCTTTTTTGCTATAATAAAGAGCAGAGACGATGTTTGGATGATTGAGGAAATCACTTATGGAGAAAAAATACTTGGCGATACTGTTATCCATATGCCTAGGGTTTGGAACAGTGTCCTTTCCGATAGAGTCATATGCAGCAGAATGCAGGGAAAGGCATTTTCCAGAGGAAAGTGTCATGCTCGAAAGCGCTGGGGGAAAATCAGCTGCAGAAAGAGAGGGAACCGAGCCGGATGCTTTACTCCCGGAAGAGGCGATGGAGGAGTCGCTCAGCGCGGAAAGAGGGGAAACCGAGCCGGAGGATTTGTTCCCGGTGGAAGAGGCGGCGGATCAGATCCCCTTGGATGGGCTTCTTCCCATTGTAGAGATGGAACTGCCGGAGACGCCAGGGGATTCCTTTGCGGAGGACGGAGCGCAACCGGGCAAGATACGGATGTATTATGCGGATGCGGGCGCATCTTACTGGGATAAGTATGCAAATTATTACTTTTATAACCAGATGAATGCGGCAGAGCGGGCTTTTTGGGATTCCCTGGAAGCGATGTGCAATGAGTATCTCATAAATAATAAAGAAGCAATACCGGCAGGTTCCGGATACCGGACAGAGCTGGTGAGCAGCATGGGACTGGGGAAGGAGGACATGAAGCGGATCGGATGCATGTTCCGTTATTCCAATCCGCAGTACTACTTTTTGAATAACGTGATGTGGTTTGGAACGAAGTCCTCTTTTTCCTTTGGAGTCTATACTGCTTTTGCAAAAAAAGCAGGCAGAGCCGCTGCAACACAGAGAGTCCGGGATCAGATAGAAAGCTGGCAAACCCAGATTGATGCTTGCGGTACGGAAGCGGAAAAGGTCAAACATATCCATGATCTTATCATACAAAAAGTGGAGTACAACAACAGCCTTCCCGCCAACGGGAGCGACGCGGCTCTGACAGCCTGGGAAGATAAGGCTTATTCCCAGTCGGCATACAGTGTGTTTTGCACCGGTCAGACGGTGTGCGCGGGCTACTCACAGGCATTTGAACTGATGTGCAACGGTTCCGGCATAGACGCTGTTGCGGTTACCAGCCATTCTCATGAATGGAATAAGGTCCGCATTGATGATTCCTGGTATAATGTGGATTGCACTTGGGACGATCAGAAGCAGACCGTCTATTACAGCTATTTTGAGCGCAGCGATGCCGTGTTTGACAGGGATTCCATGCACCATGAGGAGGATTTCTGGGAAGCCTATCTTCCCGCCTGTACGTTGGATTCCGGAGCGGGGATGTACTCTCCTGGGGTACTTCCGCAGATCAGCCGGCAGGCATCATCGCCGGTGATCCAGATAAAAGAAGCTTCAGGCTCCTATATCGTAACGCTAAAGAGCGATACGCCAGATGCAGATATCTATTATTCGCTGGATGGCGTGCCCCCGGAGATCAGGGCGGTAAAGTGCTATAAATATGCCGGAAGCTTTGAAGTGACAGAGAGTGCGCTTTTACAGGCGGTGGCGGTCAGCGATTGTTATTGGGACAGCAGCACGGCCAGCCGGGATATCCATCTGGAAAAGAAATATACCATCACCTACAAAGGAAATGGCGCGACCGCCGGGAGCATGCGGCCGCAGGTTCTGGATTCTGGCAGCGTGCAGTCTCTGGCAGAAAATCGGTATGTGAGGGAAGGCTACCGGTTTGCTGGGTGGAATACATTGCCCGATGGAAGCGGCGCCTTCTATGAAAACGGTGCGGCGCTAAAGGGATTATCAAGCGACATGACCCTTTATGCCCAATGGAAGCTGATCACTTATACCCTGCGCTACCGATTGGACGGCGGCGTGAATGGGAAAAATCCAGCGGAATATAATTGCACGCAGAGCATTACCCTCGCAGCCCCGAAGAAAACCGGATATACATTCCGGGGCTGGTATGCAGACAGCAATTACAAACATGCGGCACAGGGCATTTCAGCGGGAAGCACGGGAGACAAAGTGTTTTATGCGAAATGGAGTCCGAACACATATCGGATCGTCTTTCAGGGCAACGGCAGCAGCGGCACTATGACGGCAATGACAGGACTGAAGTATGACGTAACTTACAAGCTTCCCCAAAACAGCTTTAAAAAACCGGAATACACTTTTTGCGGCTGGAACACCAGGAAAGACGGAAGCGGCACCGCATACAAAAATAAGCAGAGCATCCGGAATCTCACTGCGAAAGCGGGAGGCAGCGTCACGCTCTATGCCCAGTGGGCCAGAAAAAGCTATGCGATCGCCTACGAGTTAAACGGCGGAAAAAACAATAAGAAAAATCCTGATTCATACACCGAAGCAACAGCGACGGTTACTTTAAAAAACCCGACCCGGACAGGGTATGAGTTTTTGGGGTGGTACCGTGACAGTAAGTATAAAAAGAAAGTGACAGGGATCCCGAAAGGAAGCACGGGAAGCCTCACGCTCTACGCAAGATGGAAAGTGAAAAAATATACGATCACTTATAACTTGAATGGGGGAAAGAATAACAGCAGGAATGTATCGAAATATGATTGCACCAGCAAGAGCATCACTTTAAAGAATCCTGCCAGAACAGGCTATACATTTAAAGGATGGTATTCCGACCGCAAATTTCAAAAGAAAGTCACTGCGATAAAGAGAGGAAGCACGGGAAACAAGATATTCTATGCGAGATGGGAAGCCAATCCATATACGGTGAAATTTGACGGGAACGGAGCGGATTCCGGGAAGATGAACGCTTTGGCCATCCGCAGGTATGCAAAGGCTTATCCGCTGCCTCCTAACCGGTTTAAGAGGGAAGGCTATGCCTTTACAGGATGGAACACTCAAAAAAATGGGAGGGGGAAAAACTACAGAAATAAGCAGAAGGTAAAAAACCTGACGTCGAAAAAAGGCGGGACGGTCACGCTTTATGCCCAGTGGAAGAAAAAATAGTGCTTTCCAGCAGATGGCAAATGTGGTATCATAGGCATAAGAGAGGGACAGCCCTCAAGTAAAGGATATTGCGAGGTACTTACAGGTGAAAAGAAGAGCAATGCTATTATTAGCGATGGTGGCAACAGCGGCGGTCCTGACAGCCTGCGGCAATGAAGGGACGGCGGCGGATGACACGGAACTTGCCGAGAATCTGACCGAGGGAAGCGAGGCGGGGGAGACGGAGCTGGATACAGAGGAACAGGAAGTCCTTCCAGAAGGAAAGTACCGCAGTGAGCTGACGAATGAGCTGATTGATGAAGCGCTGAAGAACCAAAGGCCGATTGCGGCAATGGTGGACAATGAGTCGATCGCCCTGCCGCACTACGGATTATCGGAAGCCGATGTGGTCTATGAGATGATGAACAGTACCTTAAACGGAAGGATCACGCGTTTCATGGTATTGGTAAAGGATTGGGAAAAGATTGAACAGTTGGGGAGCATCCGAAGCGTCAGGCCTACCAACGTTATTCTGGCGGCGGAGTGGAATGCCGTCATCTGCCATGACGGCGGGCCGTTTTATGCCGATCCGTATTTGGCGGAGCCATGCTCCGATCATTTTAGCGGAACCTTTTCCAGGGTGGACAATGGGAAACCCAGAGAGTATACAGAGTATATCCTTTCTGGAGACTTAGAGAAAAATTTCTCAAACTCCAGCGTCTCTTCGGAATATACCGAATACTATGAGGCTCCCCATTACCAGTTTGCCAGCGAGGCGGATCCCATAGATTTATCCCAGGCGGCGGATTCCATTGAAGCGGCGCTCATAGAACTGCCGTTCCCTCACAACGGCTCCTATTTAGAGTATGATGAACAGGGTCAGGTGTATAATTACTTTGAATATGGAAAAGCCCATGTGGATCCCGGAAACGATGATCAGCAGCTGTGTTTTAAAAATCTGCTGATCCAGAGCGCCGGATTTACCCAGTATGACGAACACGGATATATGATTTTTGATGTGATCACCACTGGCGGCGGCTACTATGTCACCAATGGACGGGCGATTCCGGTCACTTGGACCAAGACGGGCATGACGTCTCCCACCCGCTATTATGATGCAGAGGGAAATGAAATTAAAATCAATACCGGGAAAACCTATGTGGGGCTTGTTCCCGTGGATGACTGGAAAAAGCTTGTGATCGAGTAAAAAGCAAGATTTTAAAAGCAGGATCTTAAAAGCATAATCTTAAAAAGAAGAATAAAAAACAGGATCTTAAAAAGAAGAATAAAAGACAGAGGGTTGAAACATCAGTCCTCTGTTTTTTTAAATTTTTAAATGATTGCATTATGAACAGGACGGTTGCTTTTTTGAAACAGTCCTGCATTTGCCGGATTAAATTTTTGTTTCAATGCAGCTTTTCATATGATTGTAATATCGCCGTCGGATATGTTTCCTGTACCTGCCAGATTTTCTTTCGGGACGGATAATTGAAAGGACTCTGCATGCCTCTTTATGAAAACCATTCCATGTATGCAGGTTAGGGTGAAGATTGAAAACTGAAATTTTTAATCTTATGAAAAGACCGCCTGACGGCGGCAGAATGAGAGGAATGATGATAGAACTGATCTACGGAAAGCGACATTGCCCGTTTTACGGGTGGGGGGGGCGACTGAGCCAGACGATCGGCTGCCATGGGGGCCAATCATGCTTAAAAGTATTGGCGCGATGAAAATAGTGATATGAGATGATCTTGAAACTTCGCGGGAGCCCCCGATCGGATATTTAACAAGCAAAGAGGCTGGGGACATGGGAATATATGAAAAGAAAGGTGAAAATATCTCGAAATCTCCATAGGTTTGTGTTATACTACAAATCAGAAAACAGAGCCTGCGGGGTCTTAGCGGAGGAAGCGGCGAAAAGAGGAACATGAGAGCAGCTAGTGGAACCGTGCTTGGAGATTGATTTAGGCATGAGCAGCGAAGAAATGAGGAAAAAATGACAAATCTAAACTGTGTGTTAAAAGAAATTCTAGGATGGATACTTACGTTTGCGCTGGCGATCGGTGCGGCATTTTTCATTAAAAATTATCTGATCATCAATGCCGATGTGCCGACAGGCTCTATGGAAAACACCATTATGCCTGGGGACCGGCTGATCGGAAACCGCCTCGCCTATTACAGAGACGAGCCGGAACGGGGAGAGGTAGTGATATTTCATTACCCGGATGACGAGGAAGAGCTGTATGTGAAACGGATCATCGGCCTTCCCGGAGAAGTCGTGGAGATAGAGGATGGAAACATTTATATCGACGGTTCGCAGACCCCCCTCGCGGAGGATTATTTAAAGGAAGAGTGGACGGTTGGGACGGGACCGTATCGGTTTGAGATACCGGAGAGCGCCTATCTTGTCATGGGAGATAACCGCAATGATTCCTGGGATGCGCGTTACTGGGAAAATTCCTATGTTTATAAGGATAAAATCTTAGGAAGAGGGGAGATTATCTATTGGCCGATAAAGCATTTTGGGAAAATAGAGTAGGGGGCGCTTATGATAACGTTGCTTTCTAAGCTTTTTATTCGCGAAAAAGAAGATAAAGGGAAGTTCCGGCAGGAATATGGAATGCTCTGCGGCATTGTGGGGATTGCCTTGAATCTCCTTCTGTCCGCGGGAAAGTTTTTTGCGGGAACGCTCAGCCATTCCATCGCTATTACGGCGGATGCGGTAAATAATCTATCGGACGCAGGCTCTTCCGTTGTAACTCTGGTCGGATTTAAGCTGGCAGGGGCAAAGCCGGATCCAGAGCATCCCTTTGGACATGGCAGGATAGAATATATTTCCGGCTTGGCGGTGTCCGCAGCGATTTTACTGATGGCATACGAGCTGGTGCGGGATTCCATTGGAAAGATCATCTACCCGGAAACGGTAGAATTTTCCGCGCTCATTGCCGTCGTTTTGGCAGTGTCTATTTTCGTTAAGCTGTATATGTTTTTTTACAATCAGCGCATCGGAAAAAAGATCGATTCAGCGGCGATGCGCGCGGCGGCAATGGACAGCCTGGGCGATATGTGCGCCACGGCAGTCGTCTTAGCCTCCGCTCTGGCGGGACATTACACCGGGATGCGCATTGACGGGTACTGCGGCGTGCTGGTGGGGCTTTTCATCTTTGGCACAGGGATACGCGCGGCAAAGGAAACCTTAGATCCTTTGCTGGGACCGCCGCCGGAAAAAGACTTCGTGGAGCAGATTGAAAGGATTGTATTGGCTCATGAAGAAATCTGCGGCATCCACGATCTGATCGTCCATGATTATGGCCCCGGCCGCCAGATGATCTCCCTTCATGCGGAGGTTCCGGCAGAGGGCGATATTCTTGAGGTACATGATGTCATTGACCGCATTGAGCATGAACTGCAGGCGGAATTAGGATGCGATGCTACCATACATATGGATCCTATTGTGACTGCAGACGAGCGCGTCAGGGAAAAAAAGGCGGCGGTCATTTCCATCATTAAAGAAATTGATGACAGGATTGATATCCATGATTTCCGGGTGGTCTCAGAGCCGATCCAGAACAACCTGATTTTTGATATACAGATCCCCTATAAATTCCATTTCAGTGATGAGGAGCTGATCGCCATGATAGGCAGTGAAGTGAAAAAGAGGCTCGGAGATAACCATAATGTTGTCATTAAAGTGGACAAAGCTGATATGGGGGAAACAATCAAGGGATAGCTGCCTAATAAACGGCAGCTATCCCCGCGTTTTCCGGAGTTTTGGCAGGTTCTGCCGTGTCCGGCCCATGAACGGCATCTGGATCGAGATAGACAAGTTCATTGGCTCCGGCGCGAAGCAGAATGCTTTTTGATCCTAATGTGTTGACGGTGATGACGTCTCCATCTTTCACATGTTCCAAACTGGTCGTCAGGAAAGCGGAGGTTACATAATTGGTAGCAACCTTAGCTCCATTAACAAAAATTTTTGTGTTTTTAGAGAAATTGCTGCCGTACACATTTAATTTCCGTGTCGAAGCGTTTTTTCGGACGGAAGTGATGGTAATGTCTTCCACATCCATTTCTAAATCACTGGCAGGATAGCGATCTTCTCCGCCGTAAGCATATCGTTTGCCGTAAAGCAGGTCATACTGCAGATGCTCAAGGCCGGATAGGTAAGTTTCGGAAGCATGCTGGGTCTGATGGTAGTTAAACATGGTTCCCTCATGGATCCCCGTCTGATCCGTAATGCGGGCCAGCAGCTGATACGCGGCCAGGTCGGCGTCTTTTTTTGGAAGTCCCATATTATTCCAGGTGATGTATTTTGTTTTAAAAATGTCGCCGGTTTTCATATCTTCGTCCGCAAGCCCCATCGTGGGCAGATGGTCGCCAAACATAACGACGATGGTATCCTCGCCGCGGCGGCTGCAGGCAGTGATGAGATCTCCGATAAAATCGTCCACCTCGTGAATCATGTTGACATAGTATTCCCACTGATTGCCAGAGGCTTCATCCGTTGCGCCGGAAACAAGGATTTCCGGGCTGGTGATGATTTTCTCCGAAGGATAATCGCCATGTCCCTCCACGGTAATGGTGTAGACGAAATCGGATCCCTGAGTAGCGTTCATTGCTTTCATGGTCTCCCCGACCAGCACATCATCGGTAGGCCAGTTCTGGTTCGGGGTATAGCTGGTAATGTTCATCAGTTCTTTGCTGGTAAAGGTGTCAAAGCCCATCATGGAAAAAGCGTTATTCCTGCTGTAAAACGTAGCCGTATTGTTGTGCGTCACATGGGTGCTGTAGCCTATCTGAGCCAGATCGGAAGCGATGCTTTCGCAATCCGTCTCCTTTAAAATCGTTTTATAAGGATATTCTCCGGTTCCGAAATACTGCATGCTCATGCCGGTTAAAATCTCAAATTCGGTATTGGCAGTTCCCGCACCGACGACAGGGACTGTGAGATGGCCGGAGGAGAACTGCCGTTCAAGAGCATGGAAATTCGGGATCGGATCCTCGGACATCGTTAAAAAGTTCACTTCATAAGGGTCGATAAAAGACTCCAGCAGCACGCAGATGATATTTGGAGCGCTGCCCGCCGTGGCGGAGGTTCTCTTTTTGGCAGAGTCTACGGCAGCCTGTATGCTGCCTACGCTTTCCCGGGAATAGTGTTCGGGCTTTTCCATGCCCCTGCCCACCACGCTGGTGGAAAATCCATAGACAAATCCATAATCGCTGTATCCCTCCGCGATATTGGAAAAATAAGAGGCTAGGACATTGGAATCCTGCGCGGCCTGCGTAGTCATCGGCAGCCCCACCAAAAACAGTCCCGCGATGGAGAGGGGAACGATGACCGTATGGCGCTTTCCCTGATATCTCGGACCCTTTGCGAAAAAGATGCCGAGGAGCACGAAAAAGGAAATCACGACAATGACGACGAAGGTCGCTTCCCTGGCTGTGAAGTAGCTTGTGTTCTGCATGGCGAACAAGTCGGGGATGCACTTTAAATCGGTGTAGCTAAAGGGCGTGACACGGTTAGAAAGGATCAAACCGTTGATCGTGCCCAAAAACAGCCAGATGCCGCTGATCAGCACGCGCATCTGCGCCCTGCATTTAAACAGGTAAACAACGGATAAAGAAGCAAACACGATAAATGCGTTGTAAAAATAGGCCAGCGTGTGATTATGCAGAAAGGAAATGGTAGAGAGCAGATCCCTTCTTGAAATCACTTCCACAATGCAGGTAATAAAGCAGGCCAGAAAAAAATGGAAAACGAGAGAATAGCGGTTAAAAAATGTGACTGCTTTATGAGGCCGTTCCCTGCGCGTTTCTCTTTTCGGTGATGGTTTCCGTAATGCTGTCATTTTTCACGCGATCTCCTTTCTGTCAGTGGTCTGATAAGCGATACAAGCCCAAAATATCTATAAAATATCTATAAAAATCATGCAAGCAAAATTCTCCTGATACTATGATAATTTATCGCGAAACCAGTTAAAAATCAATTGGGAAGATGAATAAAAAAGTGAGAAGAAACCGCTGTTTTCTGTAAGATATGAATAAAAAATGAACAAAATGTGTCCAGAAAGCAGGAAAAACAAGCGTCAGAACCGCGTCCGCCGCTGGATTCTGCTTGCTGGCATTTTTTGCAATTGTTGATGGATACAGGCAAAAATAGAGCAAAATTTAAGATTTAATGCAAAATTGCAATTTATGACAAGAGGTTGTGTACTTTATGGGGGATAAAACTTTACAAAAAAGAAATACGAATGCATATAATTGTACATGCACATGTGTAAATTAGGACAAGAAAGGAAAAGAAGAGACGGAAGAAAGCGAATCATCCAAAGCGGCGGCAGAAATCCGTCTGCAGATATCCAAAGAGGGCGAACTGGTGGCGGAGAGACTTATGAACTTCGATGGAAGGTGACAGACAAGTACGGCAAGACAGCGAAGAGATGGAAAACCGCTTTTACGAAGTCAGCAAGCTACACGACAAATGCTGGAGGCGTGCAAATCCTTGCTTCCGGCAAACCGGCATCTGTGCTTTATGGCGTGAAATCACAAATCACATCTTTAAAGAACAGCAGGAAAGGCCAGGTCGCAGTAAAGTTTAACAAGGTGAGCGGAGTGAAGACCTACTATGTATACCGCGCGACAAAGAAGAACGGCAGCTATACCTTGCTGGGAAGCACGAAAACGACAACCTATACGGACAAAAAGGCCTCTAAGGGGAAGACCTACTACTACAAGGTTGTGGGGAAAGGGACGAATGCCCTGAAAGCAAACTTCTCGCTTGAGAGCGCTGTAAAGTCTGTGAAAGTAAAGAAGTAATGTTATGCTCGCGGTAAGCGGGAGATAACGATCATGTGCCTCTGGATCGTCACGGCGGATGCCGGCGCGATCTGGAGGCATTTTTGCGCGCAATGAAACAAGCACAAAAAATCTGAGAATAGAGAACGGGAAAAATGGGTATATCAAAAGTGAGGTATCCATTTTTTTGATGAGTGAGGGACCGTTATGGAAGAGTGGGGTAAGAGCGTATGAATTTATTGGATATCATTGGGCCCGTCATGGTGGGGCCATCCAGTTCCCATACGGCGGGAGCGGCAAAGATAGGCAGGATTGGCAGAAAATTACTGGGAGAAACCATTGTATGTGCAAACATTTTCTTTCATGGCTCTTTCTTTGCGACAGGGAAAGGACATGGGACAGATAAAGCGCTTATCGCCGGGCTTTTGGGAATGAAAGCGGATGATGTGCGGATCCCGGAAAGCTTTACGCTCGCTAAGCGGCAGGGATTGGAATTTACGATCGAAGGGATCGATCTGGGAGATGCGCACCCTAATTCTGTAAAAATGGATCTGACCGGAGAAAATGGAAGAACCTTAGAAGTGGTGGCGGCATCCATCGGCGGGGGGAGTGTCAGGATTTGCGAGCTGGACGGGCTGACGGCTGATTTTAGCGGTGATTACCCCACCTTAATTGTCCATAACCTAGATCAGCCCGGGCATGTCACCGAGGTCACATCCATGCTGGCCCACAAGTCCGTGAATATAGCCTCCATGCAGCTGTACCGTGCGAAACGGGGCGGAAACGCGGTCATGATCCTCGAATGCGACCAGGAGATTCCAAGCGAATCCATCGCATGGCTGGAACATTTGGAGGGCATTCTAAAAGTAACCTATTTAAATATGAAAGAATGAGAACGCAGGAGAAGGTATCCGCAGGAAAATAAAAAAACA
>CAZAMD010000019.1:33494-38935 GCA_964486485.1 uncultured Roseburia sp.
CATATGTCCGCAGGAAAAGCAGGGAAAAATAAAAAAGAGGTTGTGTATGTATCAGTCATTAGAAGAATTATGTAAATTGGAGAAAGAGCAGGAAAAGCCCCTCTGGAGATTGGTGCAGGAGGATGACTGCAGAGAACGGGGCGTTACAGAGGAAGAATCGCGCGGACAGATGCGGGAGATGTATGCGGCGATGCGGGAAGCCGACGATCAGTATGATGCGAATTTAAAGTCCGCCAGCGGGCTAGTGGGGACAGAGGGAGAAAAATTGAGGAATGCCAGAACTGCCGGAGCGCTGCTCTGCGGGGATTTCGTTGGAAAGGTCATGGAAAAGGCGTTAAAGACAAGCGAGTCAAACGCCTGCATGAAACGGATCGTGGCAGCCCCCACGGCAGGATCCTGCGGCGTTGTTCCGGCGGTATTTTTAAGTATGCAGGAAGAAAAAGGAGTTACAGAGGATAAGATGACAGAGGCGCTTTATGTGGCGGCTGGGATCGGCGGCGTCATTGCAAACCGTGCGTTTATATCTGGAGCGGCGGGGGGCTGCCAGGCAGAGATCGGATCGGCATCTGCCATGGCGGCAGGAGGCGCGGTCTATTTGCTGGGAGGCAATGCGGAAGCGATTGCGAATGCGGCGGCTCTCGCTTTAAAAAATCTGTTAGGCCTTGTCTGTGACCCGGTGGCGGGCCTTGTGGAAGTGCCATGTGTGAAGCGGAATGTATTGGGAGCAGTGAACGCGCTGACCTCCGCGGATCTGACAATGGCAGGGATCCGCAGCAAGATCCCGCCGGATGAAGTCATTGATGCCATGAGGAACGTCGGGTTAAGAATGTCCGCAGACCTGAAAGAAACCGGGATAGGCGGGCTGGCAGGAACCCCTGCGGGTGAGGAGATCAAGGAGAAAATGGGGCATCTGGCCTAAAAGAAAAACAGCCCAGCGCACAACCGGCAGATCGTGTCATCCCTGCGGGAGCGATGCATCTGCGGGCAGCTGTGGCTGGACTGTCTGGAAAGGTTATTTATTAGAACGTTTCCAGATGTTCAGTTTTTCGGCATCCTTGATCAGTTCGTCACGGAAATCAGGATGGGCGATGGCGATCAGAGCCTCGGCTCTCTGCCAGGTAGATAACCCTTTTAAATTAGCCTTGCCATGCTCGGTCACTACATAATGAACGTTAGCACGGGTATCGGTAACGATAGATCCAGGGGTTAAGGTAGGCATAATCCTTGATTTCAGCTGTCCGTCTTTTGTTTTGTAAGTGGAGGAGAGACAGACGAAACTCTTGCCGCCATGGGAAAGATAAGCGCCTAGCACAAAGTCAAGCTGACCGCCCGCTCCGCTGATATGTTTGACTCCTGCGGATTCTGCATTGATCTGGCCAAAAAGGTCGATATCCACTGCATTGTTGATGGAAATAAAATTATCCAGTGAAGAAATGGAGCGGATGTCGTTGGTGTAGTCCACGGAAGTGCTCATAAGCTCCGGGTTTTCATCCATATAATCATACATTTTTTTTGTGCCGGCTCCGAAAGCATACGTCTGGCGGTAACGGTCGATATTTTTCCTGGAACCGTTGATCTTGCCGGCT
This sequence comes from uncultured Roseburia sp., assembly GCA_964486485.1. Classification (GTDB taxonomy): domain Bacteria; phylum Bacillota; class Clostridia; order Lachnospirales; family Lachnospiraceae; genus Roseburia. Next base: position 35,081 of record CAZAMD010000019.1, read on the forward strand.
CTTGCGATATCAACAAAAGCATCCACATACATTTCGGTGTGAACCCCTAAATCTTTCAGATCGGATTCCGCGATAAGGGATCCTACGGCGTTTGGCATACCGCCGATGCCAAGCTGCAGGCATGCTCCGTCCGGGATCTCTTCTACGATCAATCTGGCCACAGCCTTATCCACATCCGTGGCAGGACCGCCGGCGCCCAGTTCACTGATAGGAGGATTTTCTCCCTCTACGATATAGGTGACATCTGAAATGTGGACGCCGCATTCCGTTCCGCCGAGGCAGCGGGGCATATGTTCATTTACTTCCACGATGATGTGTTTTGCGGTCTGGCACATTGCGCCTAAGTGAGAGGCGCTTGGTCCGAAGTTAAAATACCCGTGGGCATCCATCGGCGCTACCTGGAACATCGCCACGTCATTCGGGCAGTCAGAATCGCGGTAGTAGCGCGGCAGCTCAGAGTAGCGGATGGGAGAGTAATAGGCAAAGCCGCGGCTGATCCATTTGCGTTCGATGCCGGACATATGCCAGGAGTTCCATGTGAAATGTTCTCCCGCATCTTCCCGGTCAAAAACAGCCAGCGGTTTTAAGAGCACGCCCCCCCTGAGCTTTACATCGCTCAGCTCGTCAGTGCGTTTTGCCAGAGCCTTATCCAAGGCGGCCACGGTGTTCACGCACCAGCCATAATCAACCCAGTCGCCGGATTTGATCAGCTTTACCGCTTCATCGGCAGATACCAGTTTCTGTCTGTACTCCTGTGAATAATCCATTGAAAAAATACCTCCTTTGATGTTTATTCGATTTCCGGATGCAATGATAAAAATTTAAAATATTAAATTTTTACTATGACTCTATCGTATCATTTTGCGCCGCATTTTACAAGATGGAGAAGAGAGATATTTCAAACATAAAGGAACCGTTCGGCGGCGCCATATGCCGCTGGAAACGCTTTATGCCGCAAGGGAGTCCCTCTGCCTGTTTGATGGCACGCGGGACAAAACCCTGTGGCAGGCACGGTCAGATCTGTTCCTGCGGAAGTTTCCAGTTTTTGGCCTCTGTGCGGTAATGCTCGAGGGATTCCTCGTACTGGGAAACCAGAAAACTGTCGGAAGGTATCTGGGATTTCGCTTCCGTCAGCAGATAATCATAGCACTCTACCAGGCCCTGCAGAGGCAGGATGCCGCTGGTGCGGATATCCAGAATGCTTTCTGTCTCGTAAGCCGCATTGTAAAACCACAGAACAGCCTCGTTGTAATCCTTTTCAGAAAGAAAATAAGCGCCGAGTTCATAACAGATTTCGGAACAGGGGGTCGTCAGCATATCTTTGATCGCCAGCTTAAAAAATTCGTTTTTGCTGCCCTCAAGGCGGTAAGCCCTGGCCAGCACGCAGGCGCATTCTTTCATGGCTTCCTCCGAGGGATTATGATGCAGAATGTCAAGGAAGATAGTTTTCGCATCGGCAAAGTCGCTGCTGTCCCCCGTTTTTAATAATTCTCTTGCATACATATTTCGGATTTTCGGGGAAAAACGTCCGTCATGGCAGAACGTTTTCACAAAAATGGAAAAGTCCCGCTTGCTGTGCAGCGTCTGGGGTTTGTGGATGATTTCGATGTCGCTGTCAAAAACCACCGGATTTAGACGCACGGTCTCGTGGATAGGGTCTACCCAGGTGAATGTGCGCAGCCGCTTAAACAGCTTTGGACGGTATTCTTTGTGCGCATTTAGCACGGTATCGAAGGAATCTTCCGTGATATACTTCATTTGCACGATCTCAATCTCCGGCAGCATGGCGGATTTCAGGCGGGCAAAACGTTCTCTGTTAAAGCTGTCTAAGATCTCGTCGGCGTCTGCGGTGTAGATATACTCCATGCTCGCCTTGGAAAAGGAAAAATTCCGTGCCGCTGAAAAATCATTGTTCCAGGGGAAATTATAAATATGATCTGTGTAGCGGGAAGCGATTTCCCGGGTGCGGTCGCTCGAACCCGTATCAACAATAATGATTTCGTCCATCAGATCCGCGATGGAATCCAGGCAGCGCGCCAAAACGGTTTCCTCATTTTTTACAATCATGCATAAACTAATGGTAGCCATAGCCTTTTCCCCCTGTCGTCTGTTGTGTGAGCCGTCTGTTTTCTTGTTATCTTTATTATACATGTCTGGCGGAAAGCTGGCAAATAAAACATGAAAATTAAAAACAGATGCGGCCCGTTTTTTAATAAATAGGATGCATGCGCGGAAAATATGACAGAATGCCGAAAATTTCATTCATCTGCCCATCTGGCTCTGCGGGGAACGGTCTGCCTGCGGGAGCGGTCGTTCCAGGGCATCCGAAAATCAGGTGCAAAAGAGTTGAAGCCTCAAGCGGGAACATGTATACTATCATTGTATCTCCCTTCAGCGACCGGAGCGGAAAGAAGCCGGACAGGAGACATTCTGCCGAAGAGGGAGATGACGGAAAGAGAAGCACATAAGGCCTGAATGGAAAGGTCAGAGAAACTAAGGTGAGGGGGAACTATCTTGGAGCAGACAACATACAAACGGGACAAGGATAAAAATACGGAGGGAAGGAAGCAGGGAAAGAAGCAGGGAAAGAAAAAGATGGAAGCGGGGCATTCCCAAAACAGGGGCATGGAGCAAGGGGAAAATGCATCGCCCGGGATCTGCCCCTATGCGAAAAAGTGCGGCGGATGCGATTATCAGGGCGTTTCTTATGAGGAGCAGTTGAAGGACAAGCAGGCGCTTGTGAGGAAAAACATAGGCAGTTTTTGCAAGGTCACGCCTATCATCGGAATGGAGCATCCATACCATTATCGGAATAAGGTACATGCCGTCTTTGACATTGTAAAGAAGGATTCCAGATGGAGAGGGCGCGCTTCGCGCCTGCCTGTGCCGGGGACGATCATTTCCGGCGTTTATCAGGCGGGGACCCATGAGGTGGTCAACATAGATTCCTGTCAGATCGAAGACGAATTATCGGATGCGATTATCCGGGATATCCGCAGCCTGCTCCGGCCTTTTAAAATAAAAACCTATGACGAAGATACCGGCTATGGGCTGCTCCGCCATGTGCTGGTGCGCAGGGGCTTCCATTCCGGCGAGGTGATGGTGGTACTGGTACTCGGATCTCCGATTCTGCCATCAAAAAACAATTTCGTAAAAGCGCTGCGGAAACTGCATCCAGAGATCACGACGGTTATCGTCAATGTCAATGGAAAAAACACAAGTATGGTATTGGGGGAGAAAGAAACCGTTATTTACGGGAAAGGCTATATCGAGGATACCCTCTGCGGACGCACGTTCCGTATTTCGCCGAGGTCTTTTTACCAGATCAACCCCATCCAAACAGAAGTCCTTTATAAAAAAGTGATGGAGTATGCGGGGCTTACTGGAAAAGAGATGGTGGTGGATGCTTATTGCGGGATCGGGACGATCGGCCTGATTGCGGCTGATTCGGCAAAAAAGGTCATCAGTGTGGAGTTAAACCAAGATGCGGTGCGGGACGCCATTGTCAACGCAAAGTGCAATCAGATAAAAAATGTGCGGTTTTATAACGCAAACGCAGGAAAATTCCTGTCAGAGATGGCGGCGGACAAAGAGCAGGAAACGGTGGACGTGGTATTTATGGATCCGCCGAGAGCCGGAAGTGATGAGGCATTCCTGGCTTCCGTCGGGAAGCTCCAGCCAAAGCGGATCGTGTATGTATCCTGCAGCCCGGAGACGCTGGCAAGAGATCTGAAATTACTGACACGGCATGGATACCGGGCGGTGGAGTGCACGCCGGTGGATATGTTTCCGTGGACGGGGCATGTGGAGACGGTTGTTTTGATGTCACGGGTCAGGGATTAAAAGTGCATAAAA
>CAZAMD010000020.1:0-13138 GCA_964486485.1 uncultured Roseburia sp.
GTACAGAAGGATTTTCCGGCAACGGTCTGGGAAATCGTCCTGTCCGGCTTTCAGGGCAGGTGCGGTTTGCGCCCATTCTACACAAGGGAAGAAAAGCGAACCGCCGCCGAGAACATTGAAAAAATGGGGATCACCCGGCTGACCAAACGCTGCTACCGGGAACTGTCCGGGGGATGGCAGCAGAGAGTTTTGCTTGCGCGGGCGCTGTGCGCCACGCGGAAAATGCTGCTGCTTGACGAGCCGGTTTCCGGGCTTGACCCGAAGGTCACGGCGGATATGTACCGATTGATTGAAAGTCTGCACCAAGGCGGAATTACCGTCATTATGATTTCCCATGATGTAGCTGCGGCGCTCCGGTATGCGACACATATTCTCCATATCGGCAGCGAGGTTTTCTTTGGGACACGGCAGGAATATCTTGCAAGCGCTGTGGGCAGACGATTTACACAGACAGGAGGTGAGGCGTGATGGCGCTGTTTGAAAAGCTGGCAATGTATTTTGAATATCCGTTTGTGCGCTATGCACTCATTGTCGGCGTGCTGATCTCCTTATGTTCCTCGCTGATCGGCGTGACGCTGGTATTAAAGCGGTTCTCATTCATCGGGGATGGACTTTCCCATGTCGCATTCGGCGCGATGGCGGTTGCGGCTGTCGCAGGGCTGACCAATGAAATGCTTTTGGTGCTGCCAATCACGATTATCAGCGCCGTCCTGCTTCTGCGCACCGGACAGAATGCGAAAATTAAAGGCGACGCCTCTGTTGCCATGATCTCGGTGGGTGCGCTGGCTATCGGATACTTATTGATGAATTTGTTTTCCACCTCGTCCAATTTGTCGGGCGATGTGTGCGCCACACTGTTCGGCTCTACCTCAATCCTTACGCTGACGCAGTGGGAAGTCTGGGTATGCGCAGGTTTATCCGTCATCGTAGTCGCCGCGTTTGTGCTTTTCTACAATAAGATATTCTGCGTAACCTTTGACGAGGACTTTGCCAGGGCGGCAGGCACGAAAGCGGGGCTTTACAATCTGATGATCTCCATCATTATTGCGGTGATCATCGTACTGGCGATGAACCTCGTGGGATCGCTGCTGATTTCGGCGCTGGTAATTTTCCCTGCGCTCTCGGCCATGAGGGTATTCAAGAGCTTTAAGTCTGTCACCGTCTGCTCCGCGGCGCTGTCGGTGTGCTGTTCCGCGCTGGGGATCCTCATTTCCATCCTTGCGGGAACACCTGTCGGCTCCACCATCGTGGCGGTTGACATTGCCGCATTTATGATTTTTTCCCTTGCGGGAACTATATCGGGAGGTATCAGAAAATGAAAAGAGTCTTATCCCTCATGCTTGTGATTTGTATGCTTTTTGCTTTATCCGCCTGTGGGAATCATGCCGGTGAACAGATACCGGCAGCCGGTGAACAAAGCAATTCTGGCGGAGACAGTCAGGTGTCTGAAGAAGCTGATGCCGGGCAGGAAGATCAAAAGATTGACGTGGATCTCACCCAGCTCAGCAGCACGATGGTCTACTCCGAGGTTTACAACATGATAAACACGCCGGAGGACTATATCGGAAAGACGGTGAAAATGAACGGAGCCTTTCAGTTATACTGTCAGAAGATGGACGAGAACGGCCAGCCGGATTTTAGTTATCCAATCTACTATGCCTGTGTCATTGCGGACGCGGCTGCCTGCTGCTCTCAGGGGTTGGAATTTGTCCTTGCCGGAAATTTCACCTATCCCGACGATTACCCCGAACCGGGAGTGGATATTACGGTGACAGGAACGTTTGAAACATACGAAGAAGATGGGAATCTGTATTGCCGCTTAGTCGATGCGAAAATGGCGGTATGACAACATTGCGGCATATGAAAAGGAGCGCGTCAGGGGAGGATCCCCTGCGGTTCCTTTTACATCACTTCGCATATGACCCGCTCTACATTGCGCCGCGCGATCTTTTCGACCACCCGTTCGGATATCCCTCTTTTGCGCAGCGCAGCAAAGAACCGCTCCATCTGTGTGCAGTCTGAAATTTCAAGCTGCCCGCTGATGCCGTCAAAGTCTGTGCCTATCCCCACGCACTCCTCTCCTCCGATCCGGATAAAATGCTCCGCATGATCGCACATTCTCTCGATTCGGCTAACGGGATCCTTTGGATCGCGGTTTAAAAAAGCGGGAGCAAAATTGATCCCCGCCACGCCTCCGCGCTCCGCCAGTTTTTTGATCATCTCATCTGTCAGATTCCTGGAGGCCGGCGCTAAGGCTCTGCAGTTGGAATGGGACGCCACAAAAGGCTTTTTTAATATATCCGCGACATCGTAAAAGCCCCCGTCGGACAAGTGGGACACATCCACCAGCATTCCCAGGGCTTCCATGTAAGCAACTGCCTCTTTCCCGAAATCCTTTAAGCCCCGCCTCATCTGCTCCCGCTTTTCGGAATGGGGAAATCCGAGGCAATTTTCATCGTTCCAGGTGAGCGTGATCAGCCGCACCCCCATATGGTAAAATTTCTCAATGTTTTCCAGGCTTCCCTGCGCTGCCTCCCCGTTTTCTATGGTTAAAAAGGCGGATATTTTTCCTGAATCCCCGTTCCGCTTTAGATCCCTGCCGCTGCCTGCCCAAGCCAGCGTGCCGCCGCATTCCAGCAGCGTGTTCTGATAGATTCCGTACATGTTTTCCATCCGCGCAGACAGCTCTGGCGCTGCCTCGCATTCCAGACATGCCGATTTCCTGCCGCCCGCACCGTTCACCGCAGCCTCGCGGCAGGCATCCGTCTCTGGGGCAGACGGGAACGGCTCCTTTCTCTGAGGCAGAAACATGGCAAAAAACTGAGCCACTGCCCCGCTCCTTTGCAGACGCCCTACATCCAGCATAGCGCCCTCAAGCTGCCGGATGGTCTTTTGCTTCCGGACCAGGGCCTCCCCCAGGGTATCACAGTGCATATCTATATAATCCATAGCTTCTCCCGCCTTTCACGATGCCGGCGGGCGGATCTCCTTTCCCGGAATCTGCCCGCGCTTCTCCTAAGAGCATTCTATTCCGCGGCACGGAGAAAAATACTCCCGCGCTTTTGCCGGAACCTCGTGTTCTGCTATCGCGCCTCTGAAAGGCGGAGCTATCAGGAGCTTCTCCCCCTACCCCTCGCCAGCCCGGCTTTATGTTGCTATGGCTGTCCGCTGTTTGCGGGAAAGCAGCGCTACCGTCTCCACATTCGCCGTAAAAGGGAACATATCCACGCACTGCACCTTATCCAGCTGATAGCCGTTCGCCTGCAGCGCCTCCAAATCCCGCGCCAGGCTTGTCGGTTTGCAGGAAATATACACCATCTGCGGCACGCCATAGCGGATGATCTTCTCCAATGCCCTCGGATGGATACCGTCCCTGGGCGGATCCAGCACAATATAGTCCGGCTTCTCCCCGATTCCGTCAAGGACTCTTAACACATCGCCCGCGAGAAACGCAAGGTTATGCAGCCCGTTCCGGGCGGCATTTTCCTTGGCGGCCTCCACCGCCTCCTCCACGATCTCCACTCCGATGACCTTCTTTGCCACCGGAGAGAGCATCTGCGCAATCGTTCCGGTGCCGGAGTAGAGGTCAAACACGGTTTTCTCCGGCGCGCGCAGCGCATCCCCGATAAACTCTCTCACTGTCTGGTAAAGCACTTCTGCTCCAAGGGAATTTGTCTGAAAAAAGGAAAACGGCGTGATTTTAAATTTCAGACCCAATAATTCCTCATAAAAGAAATCCTGCCCGTACAGAACCTCCGTTCCCTCGTTTTTCACCGCGTCTGCCACACTGTCGTTTCTCGTGTGCAGAATGCCGGTTATCGTTCCCTCATAATCCTGTGACAGCAGGGCGTCTTTCCATCCCGCTAAAAGCCTCTCATCCTCCCCTTCCGTAGAAGTGATAAGATCGATCAAGATCTCCCCGGTTTTTGCGCCTTTTCTCACCAGCAGATGGCGCAGATAGCCCTCATGGCGCAGCCTATGATAATAAGGAATCTTCCTTTCTTTAAAATATGCGAGGGTTGTCCGTAGCACACGGCGAAAATCCCCGTCCACAATCTGGCATTCCGGCACATTGACAATGTCATAAAAGCTGCCTCTCTTGTGCATACCAAGGGCAAGCGGTCCATCTTTATATTCATCCCCAAAAGAAAACTCCATCTTATTGCGGTATCCCTGCCGCCTCGGGCTCTCTTTGATCCCAAGGAACGCGTAATCCTTATTTTCCGTCGCGACCGCATCGTCAATGAGCTTTTTTACCTGCCGCTCTTTCAGGGCAAGCTGTTCCTCATAGGGAAGGCTCTGAAAGGTACATCCCCCGCAGATACCATAATGTACGCATCCCGGCGTTTCTAACTCCAAGGGAGATTTTTCTAAAACCTCTAGCAGCCGTCCCTCGCACTTTCCTTTTCTGACCTTTTGAACAGCAGCAGAAACTTTCTGTCCCTGAATGCCGTTTTTTACAATGACCTGTCTTCCTTCCTCTGTGCTGAGGATTCCTTTATTTGGAAATTCCACCCTCTCAATGATCCCCTCAACGATCTGTCCTTTTTTCATATCTCCCCTCCTCTGCCGCCTGTTCCCTTTCCCATTCCATGAAGCATCCCATGAAAATAGGTTCCGGTGTGCTTAAAAGCATCCGTTGCATCCTTTCCCAATCCCATAAAAACAGGGCCGCAACTGACGCAGCCCTGTTTTTAAGATGCTATTACTCTTCTTCTTTTTTTGCGCTCACTTTTTCTTCCTTTGCGGGAGCTTCCTCCTCGTCTTCTTCCTCGTCCTCATCCTCAAAGAAGTCGTCTTCAAAATCGTCCTCGAAGTCATCCTCAAAGTCCTCTAAATAATCCGGCGCAAAAAAACGGTAAACCCCGTAAATTGCCGCCGCTAAAGCTACAATGATACCGATGATCGCAAAAATCCAGACTACCTTAGAAGCTTTTTTCTCTTCTTCCTTCTTGTTCAATAAATCGTTCAGCTTTCTCATGCTGATCAGGTCCTCCACTTTGTTCATGGCGTTCTCCTCCTCTTATTTTATATATCCCGCTCTTTACCGCGGGCATATGATCTCCCGCTGCATAGTTAAGACTATGCATCTCCTATGGATTTCTCATTTCTAAATTATAACATATGTTTCCCGTTTCGCCTATAAAAAATTTATAAATTGTAGAATTTTATATTTTTTTTAATTTCGCAAAAACAGCGAACATTTTTTTTGTGCCAGCGGAATCAAAATCCACCGTCACCTCAAAATCCCTGCCGCCTTCTACTATGCCGGTTACCGTCCCCTCTCCAAACTTGATATGGGAGACGCGATCCCCCACCCCGTAGGAAAGGCTGCTCTTTTCCGTATTTGCGGAAACAAACGCCCGCGCCTGCATACTCTGCCCGGAGGGCTGCTGGCGCATGGAGAAACGCTTCGGACGCAGCGCGCTCGCTCTGCCCTCTCCCTTGTCCGGAGCGAAAGCCGGCTGCTCCCCCTCTCCTTTCAAGAGTTCCTCCGGGATCTCCTCTACAAACCGGGACACCTTATGATACCGTATCTCTCCCCGGATCATCCGCTGTCTTGCGCAGGTAATGGAAAGCTCTCTCATCGCCCTGGTGATGCCGACATAAGCCAAACGGCGCTCCTCCTCTAAATCCTCTGTGGGATGGTCTGAGATGATGGACATATAGCTTGGGAATACCCCGTCCTCCATCCCCGCTAAATAGACCTTGGGAAACTCTAACCCCTTGGCGCTGTGCAAGGTCATCAGCACCGCATAATCGCTTCCCTCCTCCACACTGTCGATGTCCGCCACCAAGGCGACCTCCTCTAAAAAGCCGCTTAAGGTCGGGTGTTCTTCCCTCTGCTCATAAGCCGCCGCTTTACTGATCAGCTCGTCGATATTCTCGATCCTTGCCCGGGCCTCCTCCGTATCCTCCGCCTCTAATTCCCGGACATAGCCGATCCCCTCAATGACTTCCCGCAGCAGATCAGACGGCGTGATCCATTCCGTTTTACTGCGGAGCATCTGAATGAAATTTACGAAGGGCTTCACCTTTCCCGCAGCCCTTCCCAAAGAGGGGATCTCCTCTGCCCGCTTTAAGGCATCGTAAAATCCAATGCCATAGGCATCCGCGTAATCCGACACACGGTTGATCGTGGCAGCGCCGATGCCGCGCTTTGGCACATTTAAAATCCTTTTCACCGCCAGGTCATCTCTGGCGTTGTCAATGGTTTTTAAATAGGCAAGCAGGTCCTTGATCTCTTTTCTGGCGTAAAAGTTCACTCCCCCCACGATCTTGTAAGGGATATTCGACACCACAAACCGCTCCTCAAACAGGCGGGACTGCGCATTAGTCCGGTAAAGCACCGCATAATCGCCATAATGGTATCTGCCGTCCCTGACCCCGGACATCATGTCCCTGGCAACATAATCCGCTTCCTCATATCCGGTTTCAAACTGTTCAAACACGATCGGCTCTCCCGCGCCGTTGGCTGTCCAGAGCGATTTTGCCTTTCTGCCCGCATTATTGGCGATCACGCCATTCGCGGCATCTAAAATGTTCTGGGTAGAGCGGTAATTCTGCTCTAACTTAATGATCGCCGCGTCCGGGAAATATTTCTCAAAATTCAGGATATTATAGATGTTCGCTCCCCGGAACTTATAGATGGACTGGTCGTCATCCCCCACCACGCAAAGGTTTTTATATTTTCCTGCCAGAAGGCGGATCAGCTGGAACTGCGCCGTGTTGGTATCCTGGTACTCGTCCACCATGATATAGCGGAAACGCTCCTGATAATGTCCCAGCACTTCCGGGTCTGACTGCAATAATTCCACCGTCTTTCCGATCAGATCGTCAAAATCCAAGGCATTGTTTTTATGTAACGTCTCCTGATATTCCTTGTAAGCCTCCGCCTGCCGCTTTTTTGCCAGATCGCCGGATGCCGCCGCGCGGCGGGCAAATTCCACAGGGGAGATCAGTTCATCCTTCGCGGAGGAGATTGCCGCGAGCAAACTCCTCTCCTTGTAGATCTTCGTGTCGATCTGCAGTTTTTTGCAGACATCTTTCATCACAGACTTGGAGTCATCCGCATCATAGATCGTGAAATTCGTGGCAAATGAGATCCGGTCAATGTAGCGCCGCAAAATCCTGACGCAGGAAGCATGAAAGGTGGACACCCAGATGCTTTCCGAGCCATGCCCCACCAGCCGGTCAATGCGCTCCCGCATTTCTCCCGCCGCCTTGTTCGTAAAGGTGATCGCCATAATGCGGAAAGGATCGACCCCCTTTTCTTCTATCAGATATGCTGTCCGATGAGTCAGTACCCGCGTTTTGCCGGAACCCGCTCCGGCAAGGATCAGCACCGGTCCCTCCGTCTTTTCTACAGCCTCCCTCTGCTGTTCATTCAATGAATCGTATATACCCATTCTTATGTTTCCTCTGCTTTCTGTTTACAGAAACAATATCGCGCAGACGCTTTCGCATGAGAACCTGATCCTCCCTTCCGAAGCGCTTATTTTTCAGCCTGTTTCCCCACCGCTGTTCCTAAAAAGCCAGCATTTTTCGTTCCTTTTATCATATTTATGAGCTTCTCTTAATATGCTGATGTGTAAACAGGTGGTCCGAGCAGTACTCGTAATTCCCCTCGCATTTTGAACAGAAACGGAAATCCAGTCCCGGGGAATCCAGCTCCGTCCTGCCGCAGACTGCGCATTTATGCTTCGTAATGCCAGAGCCCGGGCGCGGTTCCCGCATCTGCGCCTGAAACTGACGCCTGCGGTGCACCTCGTGGGGGCTGTAACGCTTCAGATCCCTTGTAGACAGGAAAAATACCAGGAAACTCAACATCGACATCAAGATAGAGACACGGCCTGCCCAGCCCGACACTATGAAATGATAGACGATCAGGACGCCATATACGATCGCCATCCATTTCATTTTAATCGGAATGATAAAATACAGCATCACCTGCATATTCGGATACATCACCGCAAAAGCGAGGAAAATGGACAGGTTGATGTAATTTACGCTATATCCCCAGCTTAAGTTTATGGAGAGCGTTTCCGCCAGCATCGGCACTGCCCGGAACTGGGAAAAATTCCGCACATAATAGATACCGTATAAGATAAAAGCGCCAATGACGGTAAAAATGATCCCGCTGAAGATATAGACATTAAAACGGAACGTCCCCCAGGTCCGCTCCAGGGCAGTTCCCAGCTGATAATAAAACATTGCCATGATCAGCAGGAAAATCAGATTCGTCTCGGTCGGCATGAGGATCCATGTCACCAGACGCCAGATCTGCCCGTGCAGAATGTGATAGGGGCTTAAGGTCAGCATATTTAAGATCGCGGGGTTTATGGTATACAGTATAAATCCGATGGTGTAGGCTCCGATCAGCCATAGCATCAGGTTCGGGATGGCATATCTTCCCAGTTTGCGCTCCATTTTATTCAGCCAGTTCATAAGACAACCTTACCTTTCCTGTGATAACTACTTTTCAAGTATAGCTACTGGATAAATTTTTGTCAATCCAGCCGATTTCTCTTCATAAAAAGTTTATATTTTTTAATTTTTTTTCCTCATTTTTCACATTGTTTTTTGTATCATCCTGTCGTATAATGTATTTTGCTTATCGACAAAGAGACGTATTTATAATAAGAAAGAAGCATCTGTTTTGTACAGTTTGCACAGTCCGCACCGCGCAGGATCTCACCGCCCTGCGCGCGGGAACATGATTTAAGGATGCATGGCCCCGGCCGCGGGAGGTTTTATCTTAACATCAGGTTCTGGCCGCAGTCAGAGCCACTGGAGGAAGTTCTATGGAAAATCAAATTCTTCACAAGCTAGGAATCGATATCGGATCTACCACTGTTAAAGTGGCTGTTCTTGACGAGCAGGATCATCTGCTCTTTGCTGATTATGAAAGGCACTTTGCCAACATCCAGCAGACGCTTTCCAGTTTGCTCCGCAAAGCCTTTGAAAAATTAGGCGACAAAAGCATCGCCCCTGTGATCACCGGTTCCGGCGGCCTTACTCTGGCAAAGCACTTAAATATCCCCTTTGTGCAGGAGGTGATCTCTGTCTCTGCCGCGCTGCAGCACTATGTGCCGCAGACGGATGTCGCCATTGAGCTTGGCGGAGAGGATGCCAAAATCATCTATTTTGAAAACGGCAATGCGGAGCAGCGCATGAACGGCATCTGCGCCGGCGGCACAGGCTCTTTTATCGACCAGATGGCTTCTCTCCTCCAAACGGATGCCGCTGGATTGAATGACTATGCCAAGGATTACAAAGCGATCTATCCGATTGCCGCCCGCTGCGGCGTTTTTGCCAAGACTGATATCCAGCCTCTGATCAACGAGGGCGCTACTAAGGAGGATCTCTCTGCCTCGATTTTCCAGGCGGTTGTCAACCAGACCATCAGCGGCCTCGCCTGCGGCAAGCCGATCCGCGGCCATGTGACGTTTTTAGGCGGCCCGCTCCACTTTTTGTCCGAATTGAAGCAGGCTTTTGTCCGCACTTTAAATCTGGACCAGGAACACGCGATCACGCCGGAGTACTCCCATCTGTTTGCAGCCATCGGCTCCGCTTTGAATTATCAGAAAGGCGCTGTCACCACTTTAGCGCATTTAAAAGAACAGATGGATTCCGATATCGATATGAAATTCGAGATGGCGCGTTTAAATCCTTTATTCCAGGATCAGGCGGAGTACGATGCTTTCCGTGCCCGCCACGAAGGCCACAATGTAAAGACAGCCGATTTATCTTCTTACAAGGGCGACTGCTATCTTGGCATTGATGCCGGCTCTACCACCACGAAAGTAGCTCTGGTGGGCGAGGACGGCTCTCTGCTGTACTCTTTTTACAGCAGCAACAACGGAAGCCCCCTCGCTACGGCCATCCATGCCCTCCAGGAAATTTATGAGCAGCTTCCAGAGCATGCCCGCATCGTGCATTCCTGCTCCACCGGCTACGGCGAAGCCCTGTTAAAGGCTGCCCTGACTCTGGACGAGGGAGAGGTGGAAACCGTCGCCCATTACTACGCCGCGGCTTTTTTCGATCCCGATGTGGACTGTATCCTGGACATCGGCGGCCAGGACATGAAGTGCATCAAAATCAAGAATCAGGCCATTGACAGCGTGCAGCTGAATGAGGCCTGCTCCTCCGGCTGCGGCTCTTTCATTGAAACCTTTGCAAAATCCTTGAACTTTTCCGTGCAGGACTTTGCAAAAGAAGCGCTCTTTGCCAAAAATCCTATCGACCTTGGCACGCGCTGTACCGTTTTCATGAACTCCAAAGTAAAGCAGGCGCAGAAAGAGGGCGCTTCTGTGGCGGATATTTCCTCCGGCCTGGCTTACTCTGTCATAAAAAACGCGCTGTTTAAAGTCATCAAGCTCTCGGACGCAAAGGAGCTTGGAAATCATATCGTGGTGCAGGGAGGTACGTTTTACAACGATGCGGTTCTCCGCAGCTTTGAGGAGATCTCTGGCTGCCAGTGCATCCGTCCCGGCATTGCCGGCATCATGGGCGCTTTCGGCGCTGCCTTAGTCGCGAGGGAACGCCATAAAGCCGGTTATCAGACCACCATGCTCTCCATCGAGGAAATCAATGCCTTTTCCTTTGAGACGAAGCTGACCCGCTGCCAGGGCTGCACGAATCACTGTCTGCTCACCATTAACCGTTTTTCCGGAAACCGCCAGTATGTCACCGGAAACCGCTGTGAGCGGGGCATCGGCAGGGAAAAAAATAAAGAACGGATCCCAAATCTCTACGAATATAAAAACAAGCGCCTTTTCGACTATCCGCCGCTTCCTGCCGCTGAGGCGCCGAGAGGCAGCGTGGGCATTCCAAGGGTTTTGAATCTATATGAGAACTATCCGTTCTGGGCAACGTTCTTTAAGAAGCTGGGATTCCATGTGGTTTTATCTCCCCAGTCTACGCGCAAGCTATACGAGCTTGGCATCGCTTCCATTCCAAGCGAATCGGAATGCTACCCTGCAAAGCTGGCGCACGGCCATGTAACCTGGCTCATTCATCAGAACGTGAATTTTATTTTTTACCCATGCATCCCCTATGAGCGCAATGAGTTTCCCGATGCGAACAACCATTACAACTGCCCCATCGTCACTTCTTACGCTGAAAACATCAAAAACAACGTGGAGGAGATCACCAACGGCGAAACGCGCTTTTACAATCCGTTTATGGCTTTCACCAACGAGGAGACTCTGTCCTCTCAGCTCGTGAAGATGTTCACCGCTCCTGAATTCGGCATCCCAGAGGCAGAAATCCGGGAGGCAGTTGTGGAAGGGTGGAAGGAGTTAGCGGTCGTCCGCATGGAAATGCAGCAAAAAGGAGAGGAAGCATTAAAATATTTAGAGGAGACAGGCGGCCGGGGCATCGTTCTCGCAGGGCGTCCCTATCATGTAGACCCGGAGATCAACCACGGGATACCGGAGCTGCTCAACTCCTACGGGATCGCGGTTCTTACGGAGGACTCTGTCTCCCACTTAAATCCGCTGGACGGTCCCCTCATCGTCATGGATCAGTGGATGTACCATTCCAGATTGTACGCGGCGGCAAATTTTGTAAAGACGCGGGACGACCTGGATCTGATCCAGCTAAATTCCTTTGGCTGCGGGTTAGATGCCGTCACCGCCGACGTCATCAGCGACATCCTGACCAGATCCGGCAAGCTTTACACTTGCTTAAAAATTGACGAAGTGAATAACTTAGGCGCCGCCCGCATCCGTATCCGCTCCCTGATCTCCGCCATCCGCGCAAAGGAGAGTCAGGCGCAGAAACGCACCGTTGCGCCCGCGGCCTATGAACGTGTGGTCTTTACGGAGGAAATGCGCAAAAATTACACGATCCTCTGCCCGCAGATGTCCCCTATCCACTTTGATCTCCTGGAAGCGGCTTTCCATGCCGCCGGATACAATCTCGTGATACCGGATATACCGAACCGCACCTGCGTGGATACCGGATTGAAATATGTAAACAACGACGCCTGCTACCCTTCCCTGATCGTAGTAGGGCAGATCATGAGCGCTGTGACCTCTGGAAAATATGACATGGACAGGACCGCTATCATCATGACTCAGACGGGAGGCGGCTGCCGCGCCAGCAATTATGTCGGATTTATCCGCCGCTCCTTAGAAAAAGCAGGCTATCCGAATGTTCCGGTCATCTCCCTCAATTTAAACGGGCTGGAGTCAAACCCGGGATTTAAGCTGTCTCCGACCTTGGTCCAGCACGGGCTCTACGCATTGGAATTCGGGGATATCTTCCTCCGGTGCTTATACCGCACCCGCCCTTATGAGGCTGTGCCTGGTTCCGCTAATGCGCTGCATGAGAAATGGAAAGGGGAGATCATTGCTTTTCTTTCACAGGAAAAATTCCTGTCCCACCGGAAGTTCAAGCAGATGTGCCGTCAGATCATCCGCGATTTTGACAGCCTGGAGCTTCTGGATATCCAAAAACCCCGTGTGGGCATAGTGGGCGAGATTTTAGTCAAATTCCATCCCGCCGCCAACAATGATCTGGTGGGACTGCTCGAATCCGAGGGCGCGGAGGCTGTAGTGCCAGATCTGATGGATTTCCTGCTTTACTGCTTCTACAATACGGAATTTAAGACTGACAACCTGGGATTTTCCAAGAAATCGAAACGCATCGGGCGTCTTGCCATTCAATGTTTTGAATGGCTGAGAAGAGCCGCCCGGGACGAGTTTGTAAAGAGCAGGCGTTTTGATGCGCCGGCCCGCATCGACGATCTGGCAAAAGACGCCAGCGAAATCGTGTCTTTAGGAAACCAGACCGGCGAGGGATGGTTCCTGACAGGAGAAATGCTGGAGCTGCTCCATTCTGGAACTCCAAACATTATCTGCGCCCAGCCATTTGCCTGTCTTCCAAACCATGTGGTGGGCAAGGGCGTGATCAAAGAGCTGCGCCACCGCCACCCGGAAGCGAATATCGCGGCGATCGATTATGATCCGGGCGCAAGCGAAGTAAATCAGCTGAACCGCATCAAGCTCATGCTCTCTAACGCAGTCAAGAATCTGGAGGCAGGCTGACCGCAAAAAGCGCGCTTTCCACATTTTTTCTCTAAAAAAACAGGCTCCAGGGAACGGCGGCATTCCCGGAAGCCTGTTTTTCT
>CAZAMD010000020.1:13238-36986 GCA_964486485.1 uncultured Roseburia sp.
TCTCTAAAAAAACAGGCTCCAGGGAACGGCGGCATTCCCGGAAGCCTGTTTTTCTCCCTCTTCCGTCAGCTCTGAGCCGAAAGCAGCTCCGAAAGAGGGGCAAACCGATACCCCATCTCCTCCCATTTCGTCAGCAGTTCATCTAGGATCTCCCCGTTGGTTCTGGACGTGCTGTGCAGCAGCACAATGGCTCCCGGATGGACTCTGGGCAGGAGCTTATCAAAGGCCTGCTCTCTGGTAGGCTGGCTGTCCGCGTTCCAATCCACATAGGCAAGACTCCAGAAAAAGGTGCTATATCCCAATTCCTGCGCCATCTTTAGGTTTTCCGTGCTGTACTTCCCCTGGGGAGGACGATAATATTTCGCCATCTCCCTTCCGGTGATTTCCTGATAGAGCGCCTCCACATCCCCGATCTCTTTCTGAAAGGATCCCAGATCGGAAATGGCAGACATATCCGGGTGGTGGTAGGTGTGGTTTCCCACGGCATGCCCTTCCTCCGCCATCCGCTTTACGATTTCCGGCGCTGTCTCTAAGAAATGCCCCACTACGAAAAAGGTTCCCTTTGCATGATGCTTTTTTAAGGCATCCAGGATCGGTTCTGTATTGCCATTTTCATAGCCGCAGTCAAACGTAAGGTAAAGCACTTTTTCATCGTTCTCCCCCACATAGTAGGCATTGTATTCTTTTAATTCCTCTGCCGCCGCATTTCCCGTGGGCTGACTCCCCTCCGCCCCGAAACCGAGGCCCCAGTTCTGCGCCTGTTCTGCCACATTCTCCCCCATGGCAGGACGGTAGCCGCTTTCCGTCCTGATGGCGGCAGCGCCTCTTCCCACAAAAAACATGGCGGCCCACAGCACTATGGTCCCCGCTATTTTCGCTCTTTTTTTGTCCATCGCTCTTCCTGAATCCCGCTTTTCATCATTTTATGCGGGAGAGAGGAGAACTATCACCTTCCGCCTGATCCTATTTCCGGTAAATAAAACCCTGTTTTTTATTCATTGGTTTTTATTCATTATTCTTATATCCGCACTTCGGACAGGTCGCTCCCCCCTTGTAAACATAGCCGCAGCGGAAGCAGCAGATGGTATCGTGCTTTCCTTTTGCCAGATAGGAAACTTTTCTGGAATCCGGTTTTTCCTGCAGGTACTTCACAAACCCCTCCAGCACCTTGGCATAATCCGGCAATTCCTTATGATCTACCGCATAGGGGATTTTCAGTTTTGTGCCGTTTTTCTGCCTGACATAAAGCCCCCGGTTTAAGAATCCCGTGGAAGCGGTAATGCTGTCTATGGAAAAAACATCTATGCCGTAGGAAGTGAGCAGGGTACTGTAATAGAGATGCTCCGGCGTTAAGATCATTCCCTCTTTCCCGCTCCCGCCCCTGGTGGAATCCACCACTAAGATGGGATATTCAAACAAGCCTCTCCCTGCCCCGTAGGTGGCAAGGGCAAAGTCAATGACTCTCATTTCCTCCGGATCCGCCTGCTTCATCAGCATCTTCCTTGCCGGATAAAAATGGTGCCTCTCGTTTTCAGCAATCCCCGCTTCCCGCAGCTCCTCCTGCAGTTTTTTCACCAGCAGCTCGCATTCGTCGCTCTTTATCTTTGCGAGGCGCTTTTCCAGCAGTTTTAGCGCGTTCTCTTTGATTTCCGGCAGAAAATCCCCATTGGCGATCGCCTCATAAGCCTCCTTTGCCTCCGTAAAATCCATGGAATGCGGGTCTTTTAAAATCTCTTCCACCGCCTCTTCGTCATACTCCCTAAGCCTCTCCTCTAATTTTTCCAGGAAGGAATCGGCGATTTCCTGCAGATAGTCTCCTTTCTTTAATTTGTCGATCAGCTCCTTGATGTCACTGCGGCTGCTTTTCCTTGACCGGTTGACCAGATTGGCCACTTCCTGCTGTTCCGCCGCCCGCCGCTTCTGCTTTAGCGTTTCTTCATAGATGCTTGCATCGGCCTCCTCGTAGCTTTGGATGCGGTCGAGATAGGACTGATAGCGCGCCCGGTCTAAGTTAGGAGGCATCTTTTCCAGGATCTCTTTCACTTCAAGGTCTGCCTGCCTGCCCATCCATTCCCTCAGACGGCCTAACATGCCTGCTTTCATGGAGTCCGGGATCTGCTCCTGCTTGATCTCTTCATATACCCGCTTTAGGACGGCATAGTTTTTGCCCGCGCAGTTTTCCACTTTCCGCTGAAGCTCCTCGGCCTTGTGCCTGTTCTGACTCTCGTCGATCCGCTCTATGTACTCTTTGCGCTCCTGCGGGGTCAGCTGCTCTTCCCTGGAAATCTGGCTTTTCAGATCAGAAATCTGACGTTTGGACAGGCGGTCTAGCATCTGGAATCTGGCTTCATATTTTTTTCGGAGTTCCTGCCCTTCTCTCCCGGGATCGTCCATGGCGGCAGATTCCTCCCGCCCCCTTTTCTCCTGCCGTCCTTCCCGCTCCTGCCCGGCCGCGCGTCCTGCCCTCTCAGCGTGCGCGCTCTCCGTGCGCCGTCCCGGCATTTCACGCGGGGAGTTCCCCTGCCTGCCCTCAGGCGTTCCCCTCTCCCTTATGCGTTCCTCGTCCGGTATATCCGCACGCCCGGCCGCGCCGCTTTTCCCTTGCTCCCGGCCGGGATCTGAGAGAAACGGCTCTTTCCCGCCCCTTCCTAAGCGCCTGCCGCCTTTTTTTGCTTTTTGCTCTCTCTCATCCGCGATCCCCCTGAGCCATAGCTGCTCCCTGACTTTCTTTTCAAAGCGGGCAATGCTCTCGTCGGAATAGAATCCCTCCTCTATCTTATCCGAGATTTCCAGCAATTTATCCTCGCTGCAATGCTCTAAATCCGCGCAGGCTTCCTCCAGGTCTTCCGCCGCTTCCAAAGGCGCGTCCCCCGCCCTGACGCTGTCGGCATATCTGTTATAGCGGCAGTTAGAGGCACGTTCCCCGTTCTGACCCAGAAGCTCTAAATAATCCTCATAGGCTCTGCGGTCTTCCCCGAAATCCAGGCGGTAAATGTCGCCCTCGCTCAGCATTTTGTCCGGACGGGGGGTAAAAAAGCTGTTGCACGTTTCACAGGTACAGGCTCTTGCAAGCAGCACCGCCCCCTCCGGCGTCTCGATCTGGAACTCCTTTCCCTCCGGGTAGACCACCATGTGAAGCTTCCTGCCGCAATCCGGGCATAAATAACCGACCAGGTAAAAATTGTTGCCCAGCCTGCCGCTGCGGCGCTCTTTTCCATCTATCTCCTCTCTCTTAAAGCGCACCTTCGCCGCTTTCCACGCCACCTTGTGCCAGAGTCCTTTTACTTCTCCCTCCTCCTGCGTCTCCACCGGCTCTTCCTTTGCCTCCAGCGCCTTTTGTATCACATCCTCATAAGTCACCCGTATGCCGTTTTCGTAAAACTGGAAATGATCTCCGGTATACTGCGGCTTCATTCCAAGCTCCGCTAAGATGTTCTGAAACAGGATGTTCAGCTGGGCATAGTTTTTCTCCACCCGCAAGCCCTTGATGGTGCCCCATTTTCCAAAACTGTACAAGATCATGTTAATGAGTTCCTGCACCTTGGTTTCTTCGGCGGTGTCATGTATCTCCTCTTCTTTGACAGGGAGTTCTATGATATTCTCCAGCACTTTTCTGCTGTCAAAATGAAAAAACAGGGAGCGCACCTCTCCCTGCAGGATCAAGCAGTTATCGATCACCACGAACAAACCGTTCCAGGCAACGTTCACCCCCATGGTTCTGATCAATGTATCAAAAGTATTTTTTAATTCTGGATTTGCCCTTAGTACGATCATGAATGACTCCTCTGATTCTTCTTTTTTTATTTTTTATTTTTCTTTTTATTTCTTATTTCTTCTTTCTTCTTTTTTCTTTCTTCTTTTCTTATTTCCCTGCCGGCTGAAAGCAGGGAAGCACCGTTTGAGGCCTGCCCTTATTGTACCACATTCTGCCTCCTGCCGCAACGGGAATCCGTTAGCACTCATCTCAAAAGAGTGCTAATTGCCTCTTGACTTTTTCGGATAACAGATATAATATTTTATTTAGCAAAATACATTTAAAGGAGTGTTTTATTATGCCAAACAAACATGGAAATCTTTCCATCAACAGTGATAACCTTCTTCCTATCATAAAAAAATGGCTGTATTCCGACCACGATATTTTTTATCGTGAGCTCATTTCCAACGGCTGCGACGCCATTACCAAATTGGAAAAACTAGAGATGATGGGCGAGTACCAGCTTCCGGCGGACTACAAGAAGAAAATCGAGATTATTGTGAATCCGGAAGAGAAAACCTTGAAATTCATCGATAACGGCCTTGGCATGACTGCCGGGGAAGTGGAGGAATACATCTGCCAGATCGCCTTTTCCGGCGCTGAGGACTTTATCAAAAAATACAAGGATAAGGCAAATGACGACCAGATCATCGGCCATTTTGGCCTTGGCTTCTATTCTTCTTTTATGGTTGCGGATCGGGTTTCCATCGACACGTTGTCTTATAAAGAGGGCGCTGCTCCGGTTCACTGGACCTGCGACGGCGACACAGGATATGAGATGGAAGATGGCACAAAATCTGACATCGGTACGGAAGTTACCCTGTACCTGAATGAGGACTGCCTGGAATTTGCCAACGAATACCGCGCGAGGGAGATTATCGAGAAGTACTGTTCTTTCATGCCGACCCCGATCTACCTTAGCAAAGCCAATGCGGAAACCCAGTATGAGACGATCGACGCCGCGGACAAGTTAGACACCGACATCGTGGTAGAGACCATTCACGAGGAGGCTAAGACTGAGGAGAAAGAAAAGGAAAACGGCGAGAAAGAGCTTGTGGAGGTCTCTCCCGCCAAGGATAAGTTAAAGATTGTAAAACGTCCTGTCCCGCTCAATGACATCCATCCCCTTTGGGCAAAGAACCCAAGCGACTGTACCGATGAGGAATACAAGGCGTTTTACCGCAAGGTATTTTTAGACTACAAGGAGCCTTTGTTCTGGATCCATCTGAATATGGACTATCCTTTCCACTTAAAAGGCATCCTGTATTTCCCGAAAATCAATACGGAGTATGATTCCATCGAGGGAACCATCAAGCTTTACAACAACCAGGTATTTATCGCTGACAACATCAAAGAGGTGATCCCTGAATTTCTGATGCTGTTAAAAGGCGTGATCGACTGCCCGGACCTTCCGTTAAATGTCTCCAGAAGCGCGCTGCAGAACGACGGTTTTGTGAGAAAGATTTCCGAGTATATCACGAAAAAGGTTGCCGACAAGCTCTCCGGCATGTGCAAGACCGACAAGGAAACTTACGAAAAATACTGGGATGACATCAGTCCCTTTATCAAATTCGGCTGCTTAAAAGACACGAAGTTCTGCGACAGGATGAATGATTACATCCTATTTAAGAATCTGGATGACAAATACCTTACTCTGCCGGAGCTTCTCGTAAAAGAAGAAACGCCCGGGGGAGAGGAAAAAGCTGAAGCAGAGGTGTTAGATCAAGACGGAAATCCAGTGGAGGATTCCGCGGAAGAGGAAACGGAAGCAAAAGACGAGCGCAAAGTCATCTACTATGTAACGGACCGACTGCAGCAGGGCCAGTACATGAAAATGTTCAAGGAACACGGCATGGATGCGGTCATCTTAGACCACAATATCGATACGTCCTTCATTTCTCAGCTGGAGCAGAGAAATGAAACCTACAAGTTCATGCGCATCGATGCAGATGTTACGGAGTCCTTAAAAGATGAGACACAGCCAGATGATCTGAAAGAAGAGGCAGACACGCTAACGGAAGTATTTAAAAAGGCATTAAACAATGAGAAACTTACCGTCAAAGTAGAGAAGCTAAAAGATGCCAGCATCTCTTCCGTCATCACGCTTTCCGAGGAAGGCAGGCGGATGCAGGATATGATGCGCATGTATGCGATGGGCGGCGCGGGAGCCATCGATCCGAATATGTTTGCCGCTGACTATACACTGACGTTAAATGCCAACAACGAGCTGGTAAAGTATATCTTTGAACATAAAGACTCTGAGCATGTTCCGATGTTCTGCGAACAGCTCTACGACCTGGCAATGCTTTCCAACCAGCCCCTATCCGTAGATGCCATGACAAAATTTGTGGAGCGCAGCAATAAAATCATGATGCTCCTGGCGAAATAACCGCATGGGGCGACATCATGCATAAAGAGCCCTTAAGGCAATTCCCATGCGTTTGCGCTGTGTGGATAAGCAGGGGGAGACTTGAAAGGGGGCTGCCCGCACTCAGTGCGGCAGCCCCCTCAGACATATTTTTGATCCCTCCTGAAATTCAGGCATATCGGCTCCATTTCTCAAATTCCGTGTCGGTGCATTTCACATAATGGCTGCCGGACACCAAATGCCTGGTTCCTTTGTTATAGTCGATCCCTGAAGCCTTGTAGTCATAACTCTCGGCAATGCGGTTTTTCTCAATGACCGGATTCGGCACCGGAATTGCGGAGAGAAGGCTCCGCGTGTAAGGATGCACCGGATGTTCAAAAATTTCTTCCGTGGTCCCTGTCTCCAGAAGATGGCCTAAATGCAGCACGCCGATTCTGTCAGAGATATATTTTACCATGGAAAGGTCGTGCGCGATAAAAAGATAGGCTGTCCCTGTCTCCTGCTGGATATCCTTCATCAGATTTACAACCTGCGCCTGTATGGAGACATCCAGCGCAGAAATGCACTCGTCCGCTATGATAAGCTTCGGATCCATGATAAGGGCTCGCGCTATGCCCACACGCTGCCTCTGGCCGCCGGAAAACTGATGCGGGTACCGGCTTGCATGTTCGGGCGCAAGGCCTACCTTCGCGAGGATTTCCTTAATCCTACTGTCCCGCTCCTGCCGGCTGGCGCACTTATGGTGGATATCAAGGCCTTCCCCTATGATATCTCCGATCTTCTTCCGCGGATTCAAAGATGCCATGGGATCCTGAAAAATCATCTGCATCTGAGTATGCAGCTTCTTTTTGCCGTCTTTGCCCAGCTTGCCGCTGATATCCATATCGCCAAAGGTTATCCTGCCCGAAGTCGGATGATACAGGCGGATGATGCTCCTGCCGATTGTGGATTTTCCAGAACCGGATTCTCCGACCAGTCCATACGTCTCTCCGGGATATATCTCAAAGCTCACGCCTTCTACCGCATGTACGGTAAAGCTGCCGCTCACTTTAAAATATTGTCTTAAATCCTCCACCACAAGAAGCGGCTTATCCTTTTCCTTATTCACCATGTAGGTTCGCCTCCTTTTTCATTCGCGCGATACGGGCGGCAAGCTCTGCCGGCATCTCGGCCTCAGGCGCCCTTTCATCTAAAAGCCATGTCGCCGCGGAATGCGTGTCCGTAATGCGGAACATCGGCGGCTCTGCCTTATCATCTGCCTTAAGCGCATATCTGTTGCGCGGCGCAAAAGCATCTCCCGGCTTCTCATTTAAGAGGTTCGGCGGCGAGCCTGGTATCGTATACAGCCGCTCATCGTCTGTTTCGAGGTCAGGCATGGCTGACAAAAGCCCCCATGTATAAGGGTGCCTCGGATCGTAAAAGATTTCGTTGATCGTCCCCTTCTCAACGATTTTCCCGGCATACATGACATTTACATAATCCGCCACTTTGGCCACAACGCCCAGGTCGTGGGTAATATAGATGACTGAAATGCCGCGCTCTTTCTGCACGCGCTTTATCAGCTCGATGATCTTCGCCTGAATGGTAACGTCGAGCGCTGTGGTAGGCTCGTCACAGATCAAAAGATCCGGATTGCAGGCGAGCGCGATGGCAATGACCACACGCTGGCGCATGCCGCCGGAAAGCTGGTGCGGATAATTTTTCATGCGTTTCTCCGCGTCCTCGATCCCGACTTCGTTCAGCAGTCCGACCGCGCGTTTCCACGCCTCTTTTTTCGGCGTCTTAAAGTGCCATATCATGCCTTCCATGATCTGTTTTCCGATGGTCATCGTAGGATTGAGGCTGGTCATCGGATCCTGAAATACCATCGCGATCCGCTTGCCGTTTATGTGGTTTCTGATCCATTTTTTATCTCTGGCAAGTATGTCAACGGTCTGCGCGCTTCCATCCTCGTGATGATAGGAAAACTCGATGCTTCCCTGATTTACGGCTGCATTGGAAGCCAAAATCCCCATTGCGGCCTTCATCGTGACCGACTTGCCGGAACCTGATTCGCCCACGATCGCCACAGTCTCTCCTTTGTACAGATCGATATTGACTCCCCGGATCGCGTGGACTTCTCCCGCGGCCGCGCGGAAGGAAATGTCCAGGTCGCGTATTTTTAAAATCTGCTCTCTCGCTGTTTCCATAACTCCTCCTCCCTACATTTCCTTAAACTTCGGGTCTAATGCCTCCCGCAGGCCATCTGCCGCGAGATTGAAACTGAGCATCAGAAGCGCCATCACAACGATAGGCGGTATGATCTGGTAAGGATGCGTCGTAAAGCTGTTAAATCCCTCGGAAATCAGCGAGCCGAGCGAACACTGCGGCACCGGTATCCCAAGACCTACGAAACTTAAGAAGGCTTCCGTAAAAATCGCGGTAGGAATGGAAAACATTACCTGGGTGATGATCGGCCCTATAATATTGGGAAGCACTTCCTTAAATATGATAAAAAAGCTGCCCGCTCCCAAAGTCCGTGAAGCCAGCACAAATTCCTGCTCTTTTAATTTCAGCATCTCGGCGCGGGCAATCCTGCTCATGCCGACCCACTCGGTCAGCATAAGGGCAAATATGATCGTCAGCATGCCGGGTTCTAGTATCAGCAAAAGCAGCGTCACTATCACAAGCCTCGGTATCCCGTTCGCGATCTCAAGGATGCGCTGCATGACCATATCCGTCTTTCCGCCGAAATAGCCTGAGATCAGGCCGTAGCTCATGCCTATCACCATATCGATCAATGCCGCCGCTACCGCGATCACAAGGGACACGCGCGCGCCTGACCAGGTGCGCGTCCAGATGTCGCGCCCGAAATTGTCGCTTCCAAACCAATAGTAAAGGTCCTTTAATCCCTTTTCTTCATAATGATTGATTTTCATGCTGCCCGTCGTCGTTTTCAGGCTCTCACTTCCGTCAAATATGCCGAATCGCTCAAGAAAAGCGACGCGGGGCGCAAAATTTTTCTGATCCAGATATTGCGTGGAATAGCTAAACTCATTCATCTGCGGGCCGATCACCGCAAAAATGGTAATGAGAACGATAAGCGCCAGGCCGATCACCGCGCTTGTCTTTTTCAGAAAGCGCACAGACACATCTTTCCAGTAGCCCTGTGAGGCGAAATTTTCGTCAAGCCCCAGATCCTCCGCATTATCTTTCCACTGAAAGTCCTCATCCACCAGCGTGCAGGAGGCGGTTTCCCTTACTGCTGCCGCAGCGTTTTTTTCCGGCATCTCACTCTCCTCCTTTCCCGGCTAAACGGATCCGCGGGTCGATGATCCCATAGAGTATGTCAACCGCCAGCATGATGGCGATGTACATAGCGGAATAAATGAAACTGAGCGATATCACAACGTTGTAATCATTGGACTGTATCGCATTTACAAGAAGGCTTCCTACGCCCGGAATCGCAAAAATCTTCTCCACTACCAGAGACCCTGTCATCAGATCCACAATGAGCGGCGCGAGCACCGTAATGATCGGGATCAGCGCATTTCTCAGCGCATGGCGGAAAATCAGCGCAAAGCCGGAAATCCCCTTGCTTTCCGCCAGCAGCATATAGTCGCTTCCGAGTACCTCAAGCATCTCGCTCCGTGTAAAGCGGGCAATTGACGCCATGGTAAACATTGACAGGGATATGCTTGGCAGAACGCTCGATCCAAAGATGTCACTGGGTGAAAAAAGCATAGGAAACCATCCCAGCTTGAAACCAAAATTATAACTTAAAGCCAGCGCAAACACATAGGACGGCACGGACACGCCGATCACCGAGATGACAGTGGCAAGCGAATCCCATATCGTATTATGCTTCAGCGCCGCGATAAGCCCTAAAGCCAGCCCCAGCACAGCCCCGATAAGCACCGCATAGAATCCTATGCTGATGGAAATAGGCAGGCGGGTCTGGATCAGCTGTGAAATCGGCGTATTCTTGGAAATATTATAACTGACGCCCAGATCCCCTTTGAGCATGTTTCCGACATATTTAAAGAACTGTACGGCCACAGGCTGATCCAGTCCGTACTTCGTGTAAAGCGCCGCGCGCTGGTCTGCGTTCAGCTTTTCATCATTAAATGGGGAACCCGGCATCAGCTGCATCAGTATGAACAAGACAAGCAATATGGCAAGCAGCGTGAAAAGCGCGGTAATGACCCTCTTTAGCGTATATTTCCCCACACTCGTACCTCCTTGATTTTTTATCACAAAAACCGCACAAAAGCAAAACACTTTCGTGCGGTTTTCCGTCAAACATGATCACTCTGTCTTTACGGCGTTCTTATACACACGATTCAAAGCAACCGGATGGAATTCAATGCCCGTGACCTTGGAAGAGATCATTTCTGCGTTACACTGTGTATAAAGCGGAAAGATCACCGCCTCTTCCATGACAAGCTTCTCCGCGTCATACAGCCTTGCCCAGCGCCCCTCCGCATCGGTGCAAAGGTCTCCCGTCGTGCATTCCGCAATGATCGCGTCATATTCCGCATTGCTCCACAGACCGTAATTGTTGGAGTTATCCGTGATCCACATTCCAAGATACGTCATCGGATCCGCATAGTCGGGTCCCCAGCGCGTAAGCCCGAGCTGGAAGTTGCCGTTCTGCATATCCTCTACCCTCTGTTTCTTAGGCTCAACAACCAGATTTACCGTAAGGCCGGGAAGCGCCGTCTCCCACTGCTCCTTGAGCACCTGGGCCACCTTCTGGGGCGCATCATCCGCATCCACTACCATATCTATGGAAAGCTCCGTAATGCCAAGCTCTTTCAGGCCCGCATCCCAGTACTCAGCCGCTTTTGCCGCGTCATAGGCACAGAAACCGGAATATCTGCCCTGATCTGCCGAATAATCCGAACCGTCGGGACCTGCCGCGAACTGCATCGGAACTGCCGTATAGGTAGGCATGGAACCGTCTTTCAGGATATCGCCAGTGATGGCTTCACGATCGATCGCCATCGTAAAGGCCCTGCGGACATTCAAATTCGCAAGCTCAGGCACCGCGGCGATATTCGGGCTGACATACCATAGATAGCCCGCGCCGATCGTCTGGAACTCAGGGTCATCCTTGACCTGATCCACCTGCTCGCCGTTTACCAGAGTGGTATCGAGAGCGCCTGTCTGATAGCTCATGAGAGCCTGCTGCGAATCCTGGATCACCTGATAGTTGAGGCCGGACAGCTTCACGCTGTCTGCATTGTAATAGTCTTCATTCTTCGTCAGATGAAACGTTGTCGTCGCCGGCTCATAGGAGTCCAGAAGGAACGCGCCGTTAGACAGGGTCGTCTCCGGGCTTGTGGCAAACGTATCCGCGCATGAGAGGAAGAACTCTTCATTTACCGGATAAAAGGTCGGGAAATACATCAAAGATAAGAAATAGCTGACCGGGACGTTCAGTTCCACCTGAAGCGTCGTATCATCTAAAGCGGTTGCTCCGAGCTCACTCTTGTCTTTCTCCCCCGCGATGATTTCAGCCGCATTTTTGATCTGGCCGATATCGCTGAGCATATAGGCATACTCCGATGCCACCTCCGGATCTACCGCCCGCTGCCATGCAAAGACGAAATCGGCCGCGGTCACAGGCGTCCCGTTGCTCCACGCGGCATCGCTGCGGATATGGAACGTATAGGTAAGACCGTCCTCCGATACCTCATAGCTCTCCGCGATCGCCTCCACTGGCTGTCCGTCCGCGTCCATCTGCATCAGTCCGTCGGTATAGTCCGCGATAACCTCAAATGACGTCCCATCCGTCGCCTGCTGAGGGTCTAAAGACTCCACGGGGGTCTCAAGCATAATGTTTAGGTCCAGGCCGCTTGCCGCTGCCCCTGAAACGTCCGCCACCGCATCGCCGCCCGCGGAAGCTGCCGCATCGCCTGCGCCTGAGGAGCTGCCGCCGCAGCCTGCCGCGCCAAGCAGCATCGTAGAAACCATTAAAATCGCAGCTACTGCTTTTGCTTTTTTCATAACTTTTTCCTCCTGCTCGTGTAATATAAATAAGGGACATACTTTGAATCCATACGCCCCCTTGCTACGAATGGATAGTAGCACATTCTCTATAAAAACGCAAGTGCATTTTTATACAAATTTTATTAAAATTTATTCAGAATCACCCTGCCTCTGCGGCATTCTTGCACACACGGCTGAAAGCAGGCCGATGGATCAGAAGCCCTTCTGCCGCTTTTACGCCCTTCATGGCCGTTTTTTCCTCAAAATACATAATTCCTATAGGCTTACTATATAATATATGGGAATCAGCTGAAAGTCAAGCATTTTTTATGATATGGTACGCGATAACCGTCTGCCATAGCCCGCCAGGAGAAGCGAGCGCAGAAGCAAAAGAGCGCAGGCTCCCTTTGCGAAACCCGCGCTCTTCCTTCCAAACGAAAACGCAAAACGAACACGTTTGCCTTTTCGCGGTTTTCCATCTCTATACGGTCTGTTTTTTCATCACATAAACCGGGAACGTATCCGTACCCTTAAGCTCTTTGCCCGCAGTGATATCCACATTCTTGTCAGTAATGAGATATTCGATATTCGCGCCCTCACCGACCACCGTGTCCTGCATCAGCACGCAGTTCTTCACTTTCGCGCCCTTTGCGATCCTGACGCCTCGGAAGAGAATGCTGTTCTCTACTTCTCCCTCGATGACGCAGCCGTCCGCCGCCATGATATTCACGGCCTTAGAACCGTTGATGTATCTGGTGGGATTATCGTCACGGATCTTCGTATAAACCGGATTGCTCCCAAACAGCGCATCCAGATTTTCCTCGTCAAGAAGCTTCATGTTCTCATCGAAGTAGCTCTGGATATTCGTAATGCGCGCATTGTATCCCTCATACTTATAGGCCTGCACATGGATCTTATCCAGATGCGGCGCGAGTACGTCGCGTTCCAGATAGACATAACCGTGTACATAGGCATCGCTCACCATCTCAATGAGGTTCTCCCGCCCGATGATGATGATATTCATGGAATGATTCTGGATGCCGGTATCTGTGGCATTTGTCTTGATCTTTACCACGCGGCCTTCCTCTATGTCCAAGGTATAGTAGAGATTCTTTGCATTCTCATGCTCCGCCAGCAGGCTGTCCGGAATCGCGCTCTCCGTGTAAGCCATCGTTACGTCCGCGCCGCTCTCCATATGCGCATTGATAAACGCCTTAAAATCAAAGTTCACCGCGATGTTGGAATCCGCCAGCACCACATAACGCTCTCTCTGGGATTTTAAAAACTCCAGAATGCTCGCCAGTGCCTCCACGCGGCCGTTATATACCTTCACTGCCTTCGTGGCAAAGGGCGGGACGATGTTCAGTCCGCCGTTTTTGCGGGCAAGATCCCACTCGCGGCCGGAGCCAAGGTGATCCAAAAGGGAATGGTAATTCCTGCGGACGATCAGGGAAACATTGTCAATGCCGCAGTTCACCATGCTGGAAAGAACGAAATCCACCATCCGGTAACGGCCCGCGAACGGAATGGAGGCCATCAGGCGCTCGCTCACCAGATCCGGAATCAGAGAGTCATAGCTATTTGGAAAAATGATACCCAGGGCATCTGCGTTTGAATTTACCATACTTCCTCACCGTCCTTTACATTTTGATCGACCATGGCGTTTGGCCCCACCTTGGCGCCGTCGCCGATATAAACGCCGAAGCCTACCGTAGCCACGCCGCGTTCCTCATCCTGCGGCATTGCGCCCACCACGGCATTCTCACCGATAACAACATTTTCCGCGATAATGCAGTGCTTCACTACCGCGCCCGCCTTAATCGTCGTGCCTCCCATAATCACGGCGTCCTCTACCTCTGCGCCTTTCTCCACGCGGACTCCCGCAAACAGGATAGAATGCTTTACATCGCCATCGATACGGCAGCCGTCCGTGATCATGGAATTCTGCACAAGCGCATCCCCGCTGATGCGGTGGCCGGTCATGCCGCTGTTGCGGCTGTAGATCTTCCACTCATCATCAAACAGATTGATGCCGCTATGCTCCGGATCGAGCACCTCCATATTCGCTTCCCAGAGGGAGGAAATCGTTCCGACGTCTTTCCAGTACCCTTTAAAGCGGTACGCATACATCCTGCGGCCGTCCCTGAGGAGATTGGGGATGATATTGTTGCCGAAGTCATTTTCAGACTCCGGATCCGCCTCGTCCTCAACCAGGTATCTCCTAAGGATATCCCAGTTGAAAATGTAAATACCCATGGAAGCCAGGTTTGACTTCGGCTCCTTTGGCTTCTCCTGAAACTCTGTAATCTTGTCCTCCTCATCCGCTACCATAAGCCCGAAGCGCGGCGCTTCCTCCCACGGAACTTCCATTACTGCCACGCTGAACTCTGCGTCTTTCTCCTTGTGGAAACGCAGGAAATCACTGTAGTCCTGCTTGCAGATCTGGTCACCGGAGAGAATGATGACGTACTGCGGATTGTAGCGCTCGATAAAGGAAAGGTTCTGATAGATCGCATTTGCCGTTCCTTTGTACCAGTCGGAACCGGATGCCTGCTGATATGGCGGCAGCACATGGACTCCGCCGTACAGGCGGTCTAAATCCCAGGGCTGGCCGTTTCCAATGTACTCATTCAATACCAGCGGCTGATACTGTGTCAGGATGCCGACCGTATCAATGCCTGAATTTACGCAGTTTGACAGCGGAAAATCGATGATGCGGTATTTTCCGCCGAAAGGAACTGCAGGTTTTGCCAGCTTCTGTGTCAGGGCGTAGAGTCTCGAACCCTGTCCGCCGGCTAAAAGCATTGCTATCATTTCTTTTGCCATATTATGTCCCCCTATTCTTTATGCTATTAGGCATTATAACATATACTTCCAAATTTTCCTACTATTCTTTCTGACATATTCCATAAAATTTTTTATCGCGCAATCCTATTTTTATCGACAATCACATCAGGGGATGCCCGAAAGCATCCCCCGCCGCTCATGGCAGAGCGCTCCTTACCTGGATCCCCGCTCAAGCTCCTTCACCAGAGGCTCTATCTGGCACAGCATATTGTCAAGATCCCCGAATATGGCGCTCTTTGTCGTGCCCAGCTCGTTCGCTTTCTCGATATGGCCGTTCACTCTCTGATACTGCTGCTCTGTCCTCTCAAACCCGCGGCTGACTTCGGCAAATTCCTTCTCCGATACGGATACCGCATCCCCGATCCTGGACTGCACTCCGGTGGCTTCGGCAGCCGCTGCCGTAATCTTATCGAACACCGCATAGGTGTCATCCACATCCTCGATACTCCTGCTCAAAGCGTCCTTGGAGCTGTCAATGCTGCTGTTCAGCTTCTCTGTGCCGCTCTCCACATCTCTGATGCTGATCTCCACCGTCCCCACCAGATCCTTGATGCCATTCGCCAGATTCTTAACCTCTTCCGCGACCACCGCAAAGCCCTTGCCCTGCTCCCCGGCACGCGCCGCCTCGATAGACGCGTTCAGCGCCAGCATGTTGGTCTGGTTCGCGATCGAAATGATCTTTTCCATGCATTCTTTGATCTTTTGAACCGAGCTTTGGAAATCTGCGAAAGTCTCCTGCATTTCGAGGAAATATTCCTGTGCCCTGCCGGAACTTTCTTTCAATCCTCCCACCTGCTGCTGCACCTGATCTACGGAAGCATCGATATTATGGCGCACCTCTGCAAACTGCCTGGAAATCTCTCCCACCTGGGTAAAGCAGTCATGGAACTTCTCCATCCGCTCCCTCATCTTGGAATCTTCCTCCAAAACTTCTCCAAAGGAGCGTTTTATCTCGCGGAGCTGCTGCAGGGAATCCACTTCCTTTAAGACCAGTTCCTTGCGGTAAGTTTCTATGCTGCGCGCCACATGAGCAATCGGATAATAATCCGGTTTCTCCACCGCCTCCCGCTGCTGCTCCGCCTCTTTTTCTTTCGCCTTTCTCTTAAACATGCCTCTCTCCCTCTCTTTCCGCCGGCCAGCCCAAACTGTTATTCAAATACGGCACAGGTCATCGTCTGGTTCAGAAACTGATCGTTAAAATGCTCTCCATATCCGACCATTCCCGCATGATTCCCCAGCATTTCCATGGTGTCTAAATATTTTTGCATCTTGCCGTTCTGCGTGAAGAACAGATATCGGAGTATGCAGTTTACAGAAAGCACTGCCGAGATGCGCGGGAAATCCCCTTTGATCCGCGCGACCGTTTCTTCCACGATCCTCTCGCTGTCCCTTGCCTCCAGGATCGTAAGCACGTCCGAATCGTTGACCGGCCTGTAACAGGCGAGCGCATTGCCGACCGGCTCTTTGACCGAAATGATGCACATATCCTTCCCGTTGATTTTGCCGAACGGATGCCGGAGGGCCTGTTCTGCCACATCCCCATCTCCGATCCTTAGAAGCTCCTTATAAACCTGCTTGGCGGGCCTGCCGTTGAGTTCGCCGATCACATAGTCAGATTTATCCGTTTTAGAAGCGATCAGCTGATAATCATCGCATGGCTGGTAAATATTTTCTTTATATACCCTCACTCTGCCGCTCTGATTCTTCACCAGGGCATATGCCGCCGCATCCTCATACACCTTTCCGTTTACCGATACCTTTCCGGCGTATCCCGTCCCGCCCATCATGGGGATTTTCCTTGCGCCCAGCACGCTGTACATGGTGGTCACTACGCAGGCATCGTTGCCAGTGCAGAAATTGATGCAGACCGTGTTGTGAGAAGCAGCGCCTATTTTGTCAAGATCTTTCTGCAGGCGGTGTATGTACTTCACCGGCACAGAGGAAACCTCTTCCAAAAGGCCTGCCGCCGCCGCGACCCCTTCGGTGTAGGCTATCACGCCGACTCCCTTTTCCACCACACGAGCGCCGTAACTCATGTTGATGCAGCCGATGCTCGGCACGCCCGGAAACGCCGCTTCCAACTGCTCTACATGGCCTTCAAACTGATCTTCATTGGACATCAGCAGAAGCAGCGACGGCTCTTTCATGTTTCTGACGGCTTCTTTGAGATCTCCTCTCTCACTCATTCCAAAAACTTGCTTCATCCCGTTTCCCTCTTTTCTTTCTGTCTTTAGCGCATTAAGCAGCCTCTGTCAAAAACGCTTTTTTATTACTTATAATGTAACATATTTGTAGAGAACGGAAAAGAGTTTTTTGCTGTAAGATTCACGAATGACAAACATCATCCTTTCGGTTGAAAACGGAATGCGATCACGCATCCGGCGGCTGCATGTTTTCTCCGTTTGGCAGCTGCAAAGCATTCTGTTGTCCGCTGTTATCAATCGTTACTTCCTCTTCGCTCTCACCCACCGCAATGGTACAGGTATCGCCGGTTTTCATTTCCGGCGTGCTGACAAGAACAGACGAAAACCTATAGGGAACAGTCTCTGATAATAATTCCCTGCCATCCGCGTCTTTCACGGTCACCACGGTGTCAGCCTCTGCCGATTTGGAATACATCAAAAAATGACCCCGAAGCTTTAGTCACAACGGGGTGGTTTTTCTACTCACGAAAAGAGTTCAAAGCATTTAATTAAAATATACAATTTTAAGATTTTGCAGGTCAAACAAATATTCTGCCTCCCTGATTCTTTCACAGATTTTGGATTTTTCAATTTTACCACATACCTCTGACGCTGAGACTTGCTTGCCTCGAAAATTCTCGTTCGTCAACCCATTCAGTCCATAACATCCATAGATTGTGTCTGCCGTATAAGATACAATGTCTCCTGTAACGTCTCCTGTCAGAGTTCCTTCATTGTAACAGGCGATAATCGTTCCCGATCCAAAATTATCAGCAATCCCGCCACACCTATGTCCAGACAACGATGCCTTATTATAACAATTTATGACCATTGCATCTGCCGAATCACTACTGCTAGTAATACCTCCCACACATTCTCCATAAATTTCTCCGCTCTCAATTCCAAGATTACACACTACACCTCCCAATTTCCCAAAAAGACCAACGTTTCCATTCGATAACTTTGTCCCATCAATCGAAAGATTCGTTATTGTATGACCGTTTCCGTCATATATTCCAGCAAAAGCATAGTCTCCATCAGATATTCCAATCGGCATCCAGTTATCGTAGTAAGATAAATCAATATCATTTGTTTGTATAAAATAACATCTTTCAAATGTATTGCCTGCATTGACGGCAGAAGCCAATTCTGCAAGATCCTGTGCGCTGGTAATCTTATATGGAAGCTCTCTCGTACCTTTTCCTGTATACCACACAGAATCTTTCTGTATACTTATCTGCTTATAAACACATACCGCCACAAGTAAAACCAATATATGCGCCACTCCAATTCTAACGGCGTTCATCCAAATATGCTGTCGAACCATTTCCTCTTTCACCTCCGAGTATAGTTTTTTACTGTCCAGCAGCCTTCAAAATAGACTTATCTATTGACTCCTTATTAGCAATAACACTGCTTTTCCACTCATAGATATCCTCATTCCATTGAGCATATGCCGGATCTTCACGCCTATCTGGCAGATTATAATTATTCTTCAGATAATCTCCCACAACATCCGTAACTTTTTCAGCTCCATATATATTGAAATGCCCTCCATCCCAATAATCTCTACTATAATCCAATCCAAAACGATCACAAAATTCCAGACAATTCAAAAACGGATATCCATGGCTTTCTACCTTGTCGCCTATATAATTTACATTGGCGACATCATTTTCTCTGACCTTTCCATATGGATAATAAATAAACAAAATGTTTCTGTCTATGGTATCACATTCTGCTAACAAATCGTCAAGATAAGCGTCAAACTCCGGGTCCAACGCACTTTTTTCCTCCGTTAATACCGCCGGTTCAACATCTGCTCCCCATTTCATAAAATTATACCCACGGTTTACAAACGAATAGGAGGAAAAATAATTTTTCCATTCAAACGGATTTGCATGGTATTTTATAATGTCAAAATAATAAGACAATTTATCTGTAGCCTCCGGCACGCTTTCATGTATCAGCATAAACCGATTTGCAGAATATCTGTAGCCGTCTGTGTTATAACGGGCATAATTTTCGCTCAAATCAGACATTTTCGTTCTGACAATAAACGGATAGATATCTATCACAAGCATCTGTGGAGATTGCGTTTTCATTACTTCTTTAAGCGCATACGACATAACATCGCTTCCCATAACGTTAATGCAAAAATTATAAGAAGCAAAACCATATTTTTCCCATGCTGTCTCTGGCGCAAAGGAGGACATTGTTCCGCTAGTGCCTATAAAAACCACGTCGAGCGAATCCTTGTCAAGTGCATAATAGCCACTCAAATTATTACGCGTATGTGCCAAACTGCCCCGCACCATGTAAGATACATGAACAAACAAGTACATAAAAATCATCAGAAAAGCTACAACCTTTATTACCATCACGGCATACTTCTTCATCTGACATTCCTCCTCAAAATCCCTGATAAATAAAGTCGGCAGCGTTATACTCCGGTCCATATTTTCCCCATAACAATACACTAAATATCAATAACAGATATATAAACCAACGAAAAACAATGTTCTGTCCAGCTAAAGCTTCTCTCACGGAAGTTTTTTCATGCAGTAAATCAACAATCAACATCACTGCCATTCCAAGCAAACATATAAACCATTCTCTGCCATCCAGCCCTATTCCCACTATTGTCTGCATAGCCGTTATTTTATCCATGCTTACGGATAAAGCAATCAAACGAAAAGCCTCTTTAAGTGTCACCGCCTTAAAGAAAATCATTCCTACACTAAATACAATAAAAGTTCTTATTGACTGAAATAACCTATAACTAAAGCAATCCGTCTTTATGTGCAGTATCCTAATCATTCTTTTAAAAAGGGGTTCGCATTCTTTTCCCAAAACAATGACCATCCAATACCAAATACCCTCACCAATGATATATTTCCAACTACTCCCGTGCCACATGCCCATCGCTAACCAAAGGCATAGCATACACAAATATGTAGTGACCCGTTTTCCTCGTTTCCCCCATTTTCTTCGGCATTTTTCAGAAAGAACAACCATAAAGCCCGATTTTTGTATCGGATACATGATATAATCTTTCAACCAGGTTCCTAAAGTGATGTGCCATCTTTGCCAGAATTCCTGAATGGATTTCGCAGTAAACGGCACATTAAAGTTCTCTGGAAGCCGAACCCCAAAACATTCCGATACTCCTATAATAATATCCATGGCACCTGAAAAATCTGCGTAAAGTTCTATAGCAAAAGCAAAGGTTGCTATCCATATATAAAATGCCGAATAATTATGAGGTTTTTCATAAACTGCATCAACGAAAAAACTCAATCGGTCGGCTACCACCAATTTTTTAAAAAATCCCCATAAGATCCTCTGCAATCCAAAGGTAACCATTTTATAGTCAAATCTATTTCCCTTGTATAATTGTTCTGCGACCTCCTCATACCGACAAATCGGACCTGAGGTCATCTGCGGAAAATAACAACCAAAAAGCAGAAGTTTCAAAAAATTTTTCTGCGGTACAATTCCACCACCGTAACTGTCGCACAAATAACCTATAAGCTGCAGTGTATAATAACTAATTCCCAGGGAGGCTACCCAATCTCTATTCTCAATACTGCTTGTCTGCCCCAACAATGCTGTCAGACCATTTATATTCATGATAAAAAAATTTATATATTTAAGCGCTGCCAAAATGCCTATATTTAATAACAACACGCAAACAAAAATAATTTTTGCCTTTATTGGCATTTGCCCATCATCCGCATCACCTCTAGCTCTGATTCTTCCAAAATAATTTCCTGCAAAATATACGGAGGATACTCCAATCAGAAGATATATCATTGTATAAGGCGCAACACTGAGCAAATAAAAGAGGATGCTGAATTGTAAAAGTATAAACCATCTATATTGCAAGGGCATAATATAATATGTGAGCAGTGCAATAGAGAAAAAAACCAAAAATGAAAAGGACGTGAGAGACATTCTTACTTTCCTCCTGTAACAACAATATTGTGACCAGTAATACTATCGCTGCCATCTGACAGCAAAAATTCCATTGCTGGTGCCACTTCTTTCGTGGACAAATTACGTTTTCTTGGAGACTTTAACGCATTTTCCGTGATAATATACTCTGACATCTCACTCAAAAACTTTGTCTCTGTCATCTCTGGAGAAATACCGTTTACCGTAATCCCTTTATCTGCATATTCAACTGCCAGGCTCTTCATTAAACCAAGCAGAGCATACTTAGAAGTTATATAAGGTGCAAGATATTTTGGCGGTACTCCCTCAACATATGAAGTAAGCATAAGTAAAATTTTTCCATATTTTTGCCTTGCCATAGACGGAATACATGCTTTCAATATCATTACGATTGAACGCAAAGATACCCTGATCATCTCTTCATATGTATTCCATTCTTCTTTTACAAATTTGTGCGGCTGTATTTTTACTGCAGGAAAATGAACAATATGATCCGGTTCGTACCCATCCAGATGCATTTGATCTATAAACCGCAAAACAGAATCAACCTCATTAAAATCTGCCTGATACCCTATAATCTCGCACTGACATTGTTCTTTCAGTTCATCAATTATAACTCTGCTCGTATGATAATGGCACAAAATGACCTTATATTGATTCTGTACACGAATAATCAACTCTCTTCCCATGTCAGAAGAGGCTCCTAACACTAATAATACTTTTTGCTTCTTACTCATCCAAGATACCTGCTTTCAAAGTTCCTTGACATACTTTTTCTCCGTTTTGATTTCTAATCAAAACTTTGATGATAACCTGATTTACATGTTCATAAATTTCGCTGACTTTTCCTTGTATCTGTAAAATGTCTCCTATAAAAACAGGGCGAATAAATTTGACCTCAACCCCTTGCAGCAAACAATATTTCCCGGGGAGAAACACGCCTGCCAGTGTAGAAATAAAAGAAGCTGTAAGCATTCCATACACAAGGCGATCTGGAAATTTCCTCTTTGCATATGACGCATCTGTATGTATTGGATTTACATCTCCAGTCAATTCACAGAAAGTGCGTACCATTTCAGAAGTAATTTCTTTCCGAAATTCTTCTTTCATTCCAACCGAAAGATCTTTAAAACTATATGCATTCATGAAATTCTCCTCATAATTAAATTCACCATTTCGCCTACATTTTTCATCGTTCTGACTTCCGTCATGTTAAATTTCATATTAAATCTCTTTTCAATGGCAACAATCAGATTAATATGCTCCAGGCTATCCCAATCCTCAATATCATCTGCTGTTGTAGCATCATGAATCTCAATGTCTTCATCGTCAAAAACATTGCAAAATACTTGATTTAATTCTTGGAAAACTTCTTCTCTAGTCATAGCTATTCCTCCACTTTGATCACTGTATTTTTTTGTATATATTGATGCGTTAAATCAAGAAGCCATTCTGTATTTCCTGACGCATCTTCACTGATTTTTTCAAACCCCTGCATACCATAAAAATGCTCCACCATTTTATTCTTAGCCGTTGGATAATAATATCCTTTTATTACATTGATTTTTCTCTTTAGCGCCGTTTCTGCTAAAACATCCATCATCGCAAATTCCATATCTCTTTTCAAAATCCTGCAGCTCATTAGCCACAAATCAATATGCAATTCATCTTTCACTATTTTCCCGATGACAACCGAAACCACGCCGTTATCACCAAATTTATCCTGTAGCTTTCCATATAAAGTAATGTAATTTTTGTCTGCAGAAAGCTTCTCTATTTCCGCCTGTGTATAGCGTCTTGTCGTTAGATTAAACTGATTGCTTTTATTAGTAAGTTGTGCAATCCTGGCCATATAAACTGCCTCAAACGGTTTTATCACTGCTACCATCTCCAACGACAAAAGATATTCTCTGTAATTTTCAAATGTTTTTTGTAGCTGTAAACGTTTTGCATTCTCTTCATACATAACGTTTCTTTTTAAATCGTCATCAGAAATCTCTGTTGGCTCAAAAAAGCCCGAGTGGCTCAAGATGCTAATGTATTGCTCCGGGCTACCTATATCCGGCGCACAAACACCCGGTATTTGCTTTCTTACAATCTCCCGTTCGGCAGGATTATCATCCACAAACACAAGACTTTCCGGCAATAAATTGAGTTCTTCCGCAATCTCCAAATAATTTTGATCCTTTGGATTCCAATTAACTTTCATAACTGCAAAATCCTCCGGTTTAAATTCACTGTTTGGATGCATCAATCCTGCTATCGCATTTTCCGGATCATTTTTGGAATTAATATTTAGGATTATCCCAAGTTTTTTATGTTCCTTAATATATTTCTGAAATTCTGAATAGGCATATCCTTCCGACACCTCGGGTCCTAACTCTATATTATCCACACCATCGTCTCCGATCACGCCACCCCAGCATGTATTATCCAAATCCAGTACATATCCCTTTTTATTTTTACCGAATAACGCTTTAATAATGTTCGCAATATTAAAAGCCAGATATGGTATTGCTGAGAGATTCAGTGCATATTTATACATATACCAAAAAAAAGGATCTGACCATTCTTTTAATCCGTAATCTGCCGATATGTAATTAATATCATTAATAGAGATGAGCAAAACGCATTAACTCAGCAGAAGGACTTGGCAGTCTGCTTTT
>CAZAMD010000021.1:0-34839 GCA_964486485.1 uncultured Roseburia sp.
AAAAAATGAAACCAAAAAATAAAACAGCGGAAACGGAGCTGCCGCAGAAATGCGCGGCTTCTTTTTATGGATGCGTTGATGGACTGAAGCCGTTTCCGCGTCATCTTCTCCCGATCTCTGTATCAAACGCAGTGACCGCACTGTTCTCTTTTATGTAATCTATGATATCATCCAATCGCGTGAACGCAAGCCCCACATAGCTGTCCGCCGCCCCATAGTAGATCGCGATTTTCCCGCTCTCGGAATCATGGATCGTGGCACAGGGAAAGCAGACGTTCGGCACAAATCCGCGCTCTTCATACCACGCTTCCGGGGTGAGCAGGAAATTTTTACAGCGGTATTTTACAATGGACGGGCAGTCCGCATCCAAAATCGCACCGCCGATGGAATACACATATCCATTGCAGGTTCCGCTGACGCCATGGTAGAAGAAAAGCCACCCCTCCGACGTCTCAATGGGCGCCGCTCCTCCGCCGATTTTTAACGATTCCCACCACGAGCTGCCTTTTCCCATCACATGGCGGTGCCTGCCCCAGTAGAGCAGATCCGGGCTTTCACTGATAAAAATATCGCCAAACGGGGTGTGTCCGTCGTCGGAGGGACGCGAGAGCATCAGGAACCTGCCGTTGACCTTCCGCGGAAAAAGCACCGCGTTCCGGTTAAATGGAAGGAACGGATTTTCCATTCTCACAAACGTTTGAAAGTCCTCTGTCTTTGCCATGCCGATGGCCGCGCCATAAAAATCCTGGCACCAGATGATGTAATAGGAATCCTCCACTTTCACAAGACGCGGGTCATACGCGTAAAGCGGCAGGAACGGTTTTCCGTCCTCATCTATAAACGCGATTTTTTCGCTCTCAAACGCCCAGTGGATCCCATCGCTGCTCCTGCCAAGATAAATGTGGGGGATCCCGTCTGTCTGCTCGCCGCGGAATACGCCAAGGAATGCATCCTGATAGGGGATCACCGCGCTGTTAAAAATCCTGGCAACCCCCCGCAGAGGATTGCGCCCGATGATCGGATTTTCATGGTATCTCCAGACCGGCGCGTCCGCTATCCCCTCCGGCCGTTCCTGCCACGGCACGTTGCGCACCGCCGGACTCATCATTTTATATTTCCCCATTGTTCCTCCTTTTCCTGAATGAAATCATCCTGTCTGAACCCCCTCCTGTCTGGCCATCCTATCTTCCGTTTGACCGGCAGATAAAATGCCACAAGGGACGGACTCATTATAACACTCCTGAAAGGCAGGCACAATACGCTTCGCAGTGCGGGATTACATCATAAAAGAAAACTGTGTGATCAGGAAGAGGCTTCGGCTTCTTCCCTTTACTTTTGCCAACTATCATCTTACACGAACTATTTTTGAGCATATATTTTTCGCAAATTAATTTCATCAAAGCATTTTTGTAATACATACGCTTGCTATTTACATACAATAGTGAGATAAGTATGGCTGATTTATCTTTTTGTGAAGGCAGTTTTACGCGAAAACCGTATTCCTTTTGAAATTACGCCGAATCCTGATCCCTTTTTTTCTGAGTCCAACATAGCTTATGTAAAAAAATCTGTACAGGAGCTTCGCTCTGGAAATGGAAAACCACACGAACTGATCGAGGAAGATCATGAGTGAAAAAATGAATAAAACAAAGCATTGCAGAATCGAATTTCTACAAATAATAATCCAATTCTGCAATGCTTTTTACGCACATCCTCACACCACACCCAGCAGTTTTAAAACCCAATAGATCAATCCCAGGCACCAGCTGGAAAAAATGCCGTACAAGATCACAGGGCCG
Organism: uncultured Roseburia sp.; assembly: GCA_964486485.1. GTDB lineage: Bacteria > Bacillota > Clostridia > Lachnospirales > Lachnospiraceae > Roseburia. The sequence goes on from CAZAMD010000021.1 coordinate 1,800, forward strand.
GCAATGGTGAAAATCTTGCATCCGATGCCGAACACCTGTCCCTCTTTTTGAAATTCGATGGCGGGCGCGGCCACGCCATTGGCAAATCCGGTAATCGGCACTAAAGCTCCCGCTCCGCCCCAATTCGCTATCGAGGGATAGATATTTAAGCCCGTCAGCACTACGGACAGCAGGATCAAAATCAAACTGCACCAGCTGCCGGAAGTCTCCTTATCCAGACCGTAATTCTGGCAGGTATTTAAGAGAAACTGCCCGATGCAGCAGATGATCCCCCCTGTGATGAATGCTTTGATCATATTAAGCCACAGATTATGGGTCGGAGTGACTTCCTTGACATATTCATTATATTTCTGCTGCAAACGCTCTTTCTTTTTGTCCATACTCTCCCGCTTTCCCCGGAATGGGGGATAAGGTCATTCCGGTTTCTTAATCTTATTTAACCTTGCATTCAGAGACAGGAGCGCCTCTTTCGTGATGTCCGGCTTATCCCCGTCTTTCCTGTCTGCCATCAGTCCCAGCATGTTTACCATGCGCAGTACGGTAAATCCCCCCAGCATCCGCATCATCCTGCCAGGCATTTCCGCCGGCATGCCGCCCTCTCCCGTCATCTGCTTCAGCAGGCCTTCAAACAATGCCTTCCCTTCCTCGCAGGCGATGATATCTTCCACCTTATCATTCAGCGAAAAACATCCTTCCGTCTGCGTCACGTCAAACCAGTTTAAAACAGCTCCTTTTTCTCTCAGGATATATTCCTCATGGAATGTTTCTGCCTTGCGGATGACGCTTCTGTCCCTGCAATCGCCCGCGGCGGCCTCCAGCAGGCTCTCCCCCTCGTTCGGCACTTGAAAATAAAAGAAATGCTCCTCGCTCCTCTGTTTTCCGAGACTCCTGCCATTGACAAATAATTCTACCTCCGGCAGGTTCGAGTAAACCGTAACTTTCGTAACATCCTCCACACGGTACACATAACGCTTGCCGCAAATGTGGACGAAGGGATCCTCCGAAAGCCATGCCTTGTAAGCATAAAAGGAATCTTTTTTATACTTGCGGTCAAAGCTCATCAGTCCTTTATGATTCTGCCCGTTCTCTCCGCCCTCATTTCTTGCATCCGCGCCAAAGTCGTACATATTCCAGACATAGGTCGCCCAGAGATAAGGCCTGGTAAACAGCTGCTTGATCAGCTCTTCGTGGTAATACGCCTGATATTCTTCGGTATAGTCGCCCTGCTTCGGGTCTGACGTATGCCAGTTTAACGCTTCGCAGCCGTACTCGCTGACGCCGATGGGGATCTCTGGATATTTCTTATGAAACGCATCGAACCACGAGCCGTACATAGACACGTCCCCGCCATACCACCCAAAATAGTGATTGTAGGACACCGCGTCGGGTATCCTGAGATAGGGATCGTCTGTCTCGCACATGGACACCGCCGCTACCGCGGTCAGCCTCGTTTTGTCCATTTCATGCGCCAGATCGTTTAAGAGGCGGTGGTTTTCCCTCAGCCCCTCATCGGAAGCCCCTCCCATGGTGATCTCATTGGAAATCCCCCACACTGCAATGGACGGATGATTGTAATTCTGGGCGATCAGCTCTTTCATCTGGGAAACGGTATTCTCACGCCCGTTTTTCATGTGATCGGAGATATAAGGGATCTCTGCCCAGACCACCATTCCCGCCTCATCGCACAGATCATAAAAGTATTGGTCATGCTGGTAATGCGCCAGGCGGATGGTGTTCGCCCCCATTTCCAAGATATGCGCCATATCCTCTCTGTGATGCTCCGGGAGCAGCGCATTTCCGATGCCCCACCTGTCCTGATGGCGGGAGACGCCGCGGAGGGGATAACTGCTTCCGTTTAGCAGGAAGCCTCTCTCCGGGTCGATCTCAAAGGAACGGCAGCCAAAACGCGCGCTCACACAGTCAAGGATCTCACCGCCGGACTGCAGCGCCGCCTCGGCGGTGTAAAGATAGGGGTCTTTTTTTCCATTCCACAAATGCACGCCTGAGATTTCAAAGGAAACGCGCGTGTCAGAGACAGGCGCGGTCTTTGCCTCCACCGTCTTTCCCTCCCTGTCCCTGATGGTATATGTGATCGACTGGCGCGGTCCGGGATTGCTCACATAAACCGCCACTTCCACGGCGGCATGGCTCCCTTTCACTTCCGGAGTCACCCTGATCCCCGGTCCGCCATAGTAGTCCAGGTCAAAATGCGAATCCCGCACGGCGATGAGATTCACATCCCGGTAGAGTCCGCCGTAAAAGGTGAAGTCCGCTTTCTGCGGGTATACCCTGTCATTGGCGCTGTTGTCAACCGCCACCACCAGCAGATTTTTCTCCTCGAGCGCCTCTGTGATGTTGACTCTCCAGGTCGAATATCCCCCATCGTGATGCGCTGACCTTTTGCCGTTGACATATACGTCCGCGGAAGCATTGGCTCCGCAGAATTCCAAATAGTACTGGTCCGCTTCCGGCAGCTGATCCTTGTCCAGCTCCTTTGCATAGTAACAGACGCCCCGGTAATAGTCATTGCCTCCATCTTGTCCGTCGATCGCGTTCCAGGTGTGGGGCAGATTGACCCAATACCATTTTTCCGGCATGGTTTTCGGCACTTCCGCTGCATCTTTTGTAAATGCCCATTTCTGATTGATGTTGATCGTCTGTCTCATCTTTCCTCTACCTCCATCTTCCTGTTCTGCCGTCAGCCATTGGCATCTGAATGGGAGCGCGGCCTTAGACCGCTGCTGTCCAGAGGTTTTCCTCCTGCCTGCCCCAAAGCAAAAGCTCCTTCATCTGCGGGCTGTATTCCTCCGCTGGCTTATAACCCGCTAAAAGCTTCAGCAGCCAGGCTTCCTTTTCATCTCCCGGAGAGATGCTTTTCATGGCCTGTCCTAAGAGTTTTTCCAATTCCAAGGGTTTTATGTCATCGGGTATCGCTATCCCATATAATTTTGACAGCAACCCCGCTCCATAATAGTATTCATAATTTCCGGTCATGACGGACTTCTGCATTGTGCATTTGATGATGACGCTTTGACGCGCGATGGAAGGTACCATAGATTTTCCTCTTTTCTCTCTCAGTTTCTGCCATTATAAAAGGGCAGTTCCTGTCCCTCATTTTATCCATGCTTCCATCTCACGTCAAGCCCCGCGCCTTTTTTTAAATCGAAAGGCGGTTCAGGAAAAAGTACAGAGAGCCTGATATTTTGCCGAGCGCCATGACGATCATCACATAGGAGAGTCCTTCTTTCAGCCCCATTCTGCGGAACATGATGGGAAAGGTATTCAAAATCTCCGATAACGCCACCGCGATACAGCCCACGAAGATCCCCGCTGACAATCCATAGGCGCATAAAAACAAGGGGCCCAGAGGCAGCCTCAGGTTTAAAAAGACAGAAATGAGATTCCCGGAAATCCCCCCTAGGATAATCGCATTTTCAAAATGAAGAGTCTCCGCGGCGCGGTTGCACTTGCCGATCATCCGCGGCACTACGCCGATGACGATCATAAAGGCAAACGTCCCGGCGGAGACGGCAAATCCCGCCGCAAGCCCCGCAAGGGCTAAAAATATTTCCCTAATCCACATCAATGTTATGTCCCTTTCTTCCCGCGTTATCAATAAATGTCGTATCAATATCCGTCTCGTATTTCCTCATTTCCACCTGTATCGGCGTGGGGTCATGGGTGATCTTCTTTTTGCCCACATGGTTGAAGAACAGGAAGATCCCGACCCCGAGGCCTATGCTGTAGCAGATCTCAAGCTCCGTCACGCCGTTCGATTCCCGCCCCATTACCTGCTGATAAAATTTAGAGAACAGATCCGTCACGCCCACGTCATTATTAAACGCCATGATCGTAAAGGCAGATCCGAAAAAGATGATCACGCAGAGGATCGCTGTTTTTATGGCATTGATCCACTTAGGTTTTTTCGGATAGGGAATGTATTCCACAATGAAATCGCTCTCCCCCTCGTTCGAGACATCCAGGTTTGGATAATCCTCATGGATCAGCTGGATGATCTTTAACACGGAAAAAACCTCCATCTGGTTTTTCTGCTTTTTTACATCTATGGCATCCTGAAACGTGTACACCTTTTTTTGCTTGAGCTGCCGCACAATGGACTGGTTTGCGCATTCCATTTTAGCGATGTCCGATAATCTCACATGGCGGTCCGTCACGATGGTATTTGTCTCGATTTTCAAATATAAAGTTTCTTTATTTACGCCCATTTTTCCGTTTCATCTCCAGCCGCGCCGCAATTTTCCACCAGTATGCTGTCCGATGGCATATCGTTTTCCCTTACATTTTCCATATAAAAGAATAACCCGAGGACGAACGCTGCCACGATCAGTCCTGCCAGACAAAGCCGGTATCTCTTCTCATCCATGTTTTTCTCCTCTCTGCCGCAAGATAGCTCTCCTTATCAGATTTCATTTTTCTTGTGGGATTATTATTTCTAAAAATACAAATATTATGTACTGGATTGCTTTTTCTATCAAAACATGTTACTTTGTAACTGCCCTTTTTGAAACCGCCCTGCCGCAGGGCGGAGGCGGCTGTCACGCGGCCAACAAAAAAAAGACTGCCGTATGCAGCCTTTGATACATAACGATGGAAAGGAAGGATCTTATGGCATCGACAAAGGAAGTATTATCTCTCGCCGTGGAAACGGGCGACGCGCTTCTTAGAAATGGCGCGGAAGTATACCGTGTGGAGGACACGGTCATGCACATTTTAGAATCCTATGAAATCGAAGAATATGATGTTTATGTGCTGTCAAACGGCATTTTTGCCAGCGCGAACGAAAATAAGGAAGATGCCTGCAGCATGGTGCGGCACATCCCCCTCGGCTCTACGCATCTGGGCCGCGTCGCCGCCTTAAACCAGCTTTCCAGGGAAATCTGCTCCCACGAATGTTCCCTGGCGGAGGCCTGGGAGCGCTTAGAAGAATACCGGCAGCTCCCTACGACGGGCAAAATGACCGCCGCTTTTTTCTGCGGGATCGGCTGCGGCTGCTTCTGCCATCTTTTCGGCGGGACGCTTCCCGATGCCATCGCTGCCTTTTTCTGCGGCTTTTCGCTGAAAATGCTATTGCAGCGCCTGACTGCCGGAAAAGTGTCCAAATTCATGATCAATATCATCGGAAGCGCTTTCGTGACGCTGATAAGCCTGATGCTGCATGTTCTGGAACTCCCGATCCTCTATGATAAGATCGTCATCGGTTCCATCATGCCGCTCGTCCCCGGGATCGCCCTCACCACTTCGATCCGTGACTTTTTTAACGGCGATTACCTGTCGGGCGCCATCCATATGATCGACGCCATTTTAACCGCCTTTTGCATCGCCGTTGGCGTAGGAACGGTTATGACCGTTTACCGTTATCTGATAGGAGGTATCCTGTAATGATGTTTGCGCAATTTCTCATCTGCTTTGCAGCGACGTTATCTTTCGCCATTTTATTTTCCGCGCCGAAAAGCGAATTGTTTTTCTGCGGGCTTACAGGCGCCATCGGATGGATGGTCTATCTCGTCTTCCTTGCGTTCCACGACAGCATCCCCCTGTCCAACCTGACCGCCACCTTCGCCCTGACGGTCCTCTGCAGGCTGATTGCCTCCCTGCGGAAAAATCCGGTGACGGTATATCTGATCTCCGGCATTTTCCCGCTGGTTCCCGGAGCGGGCATCTATTATACCTCCTACTATTTCATTATGAATGATATGTCCCATTGCTCCAGCTACGGCATGCACACCGTAAAAGTGGCGGGCGCCATCGTACTCGGGATCATCTTCGGCTTCGCGCTGCCCCAGGCATGGTTTAACGCCTTGGGGAAGCCCGGAAACGCAAAGCGGTGAATGCTCTGACGGTCCTCACCTTGCGTACTCCTCCGGAATGGAATGAAATCTGCGGATATGGCGCAGGCATTCGTCCTCCGGCATCGGCTTTCCGTAGTAGTATCCCTGTATATAATCCACGCCTAGCCGCACCATCTCATCACTCTGCTCCTTCGTCTCGATTCCCTCGACGAGGACGGGCATCTTAAGCTCTTTCATGGTATTGATCTCATTCTGCAGCACGATGCGGGCAGTCGGATTCTCAAAATATGCCCATACCATCTCTTTGTCGATCTTTACTTTCTGGAACGGAAAGCGGCTTAAGTATAAGCAGTTGGCATTTCCGCTGCCGTAGTCGTCTAAATCAAACGATATGCCGAGTTCTTCGAGTTCCCTCATATAATGCTCCATCTGCTCCGGCGCGCGGATCGCGATGGTTTCTGTAATCTCTAAGGAGATCATGGAGGGCGGGATATGGTATTTTTCCAAAATCGGCAAAATGACTTCTTTTAAATTCTGCCTCATGCACTGAAGCACCGATACATTCACATGGACGCGCCGGATCCCCAGGGAGGGGTTTGGCAGTATGTGGCGGAATAAAAACCGGCAGCTCTCCTCTAGCACCTGCGGCCCGATCTGGAGAATGCTCCCGTTCTTCTCCGCGATGGAGATGAACTCCTCCGGCGGGATAAAGGTCTGTGCCTCATCCCTAAGCCTCACCAGCGCCTCTAAGGAAACAATCCTTTGTTCCCTTACGGAATAGATGGGCTGGTAATAGACTTCAAAGGACTTGTTCCTGATCGCATGGTCAATGGCAGATTCCACCTTGTTCCTGTAATGGACTTTCTTCTGCATGCGGTCATTTGCCTCAAATACGCCCTTATCCTTGGAATTATCCGCCTTTTCCAGCAGATAGTCCCACATATTCTTAAACTCTGCCGTCGTCTTAAAATCCTGCGGGTATGACTGCACGATAAACACCATATCCAGATAAATCTTATTCCCGTTGAAATCCCAGCCCTCTGAGAAGCGCCTCTGCACCTGCTCCTGGATGCGGCTCCTCTCTTCCCCAGATTCCGCCAAAAGGAAAAACTTCCCATCGGCGTTGTAAAATACATGGAACTTCCCGCAAAGCTTGACCAGATAAGTTCCCACTTCCTGCAGGATCTCATTGCTGCTGTCAAAATCCACGATGCTGAAAAAATAATGGTAATTCCTCACATAGACGGTGATGACGCTCTTTTCTTCCTTGTGGTCTATGATGTCCTTTAAGCGGATCGCGAACGCCTTTTCATTCGCCACATTTTCCATGAACGGGTCGAACATCTCATCGGTATTCTGCATCGCCAGATAGAGCAAAAGCAGCATGGCAAGATTGGCAAAGCTCGTCAAAAGCATCTCCCTTACAAACAGCTGGACCACCACTACCACTATGCTGAACACGCTGTATATCCATATCGTCGCCTTGATCCTGACAATGAACCGTTTCCGGTGCATATAGATCAGGAACAGATTCAGCAGGATATAATAGGCAATATAGAAATACCCATACCACGCTCCAGGCCCTTGGTGGTACTGCCCGTCCTCGAAATAAAAGAAGAATCTGCAGAACGGATTCAAGATGACCATCGCTTCAAAGACCACAAACGGCAGCGTGCCGGCGATCTTTAGGAAGGCATTGCTTTTAAATTCGCCCACCAAGAAGATATAGCGGAAAATGTAATAAGAGCAAAGCCCCTCCAGAGCAAAAAAAGCAAACGCAAACAATTCATTCCAGAAAACCGGAACGACTGCTGCATTTGCTATTCCAATGCAGGACAAAATATTCACTACACACTCCGCGATGCAGACCAGCAGGGATTTCAGATAAACCCTCGTCTTGTCTGTAGGAAACTGATGAATGATCAGAAAATGCAGCAAAATGATAAACATTACGGTCAGCGCCGTTATCTCAAAATCGTAATTATATTGCATCTCTCTCCTGCCCTTTTTCTTTCTGCTCTTCCTGAGCCTCTTTCGCTTCCTGGAGCGCTTCGTTTAACTGAAGCATCTTTGCGTCCAGCATAGATACGATTCTGGAACATTCCCTTAAGTCCCGGCTGATATACTCCGGCGCATGTCCCTCAAATTTATAATAAATCTTGTGTTCCAGGCTTGCCCAGAAATCCATGGCTATCGTCCGTATCTGTATCTCCACCTTTGTTTCAATGACACGATCCGTCAAAAAAATGGGGACAGTCACTAACATATGGTAGCTTTTGTAGCCGCTCTCCTTGGGGTGCTTCATATAGTCCTTGACCGAGATGACCGTCAGGTCATTCTGCCTGCCTATCATCTCCGCCAGGCGGTAGATGTCCGACGTAAAGGAACATACCACGCGCAGCCCCGCGATATCATTTACATAATTCACCATATTGTCGATCGAGGATTCATAACCGGAACGTTTCAGTTTCTTGACAATGCTCTGGGGCGATTTGATCCTCGTCTTAATATACTCAATCGGATTATACTGATGCACCTGCTGAAACTCATCGTTTAAAATCTCCACCTTCGTCCGCACTTCCTTCAAGGCCGAGTTATATAAAAATATCACCGCATTCCAACTATCGACGCCCTCACTGATCGTAAACGGTTTGTCCATACCATCCCTCCCAAACACTGTATTCTAATGTTATTATAACATATTTTTCTAATGTATGGAAATTTTTTTTATAAATTCACGGTACTTTCTTCCTATAAATCGAGCTTCAGATCCTGTTCTTTGATCCATCCGATTTTGCGGAAAAAGAAACCGAACAGCCACGCCAGGACTCCCGGCAAAAGGAAGCAGACAAACATCATTCCTGCCCAGTCCATTGCCGTGACAGCGCTCTTTTTCCCCGCCGCTATGTCCGCCATCCAGCCGGTGTAAACGCCGATCTGGCCCACAAGGCCGCAGGTTCCCATTCCCGCGGAAACCGCCGCACCGTTCATTTCCAGCCGGAACAGGCAGGTGGATATGGGGCCTGTGATGGCGGAGGTTAAAATTGCCGGCAGCCAGATGCGCGGGTTTTTCACGATGTTTCCCATCTGCAGCATCGAGGTTCCAAGCCCCTGGGCAACCAGGCCGCCCCATTTATTTTCCCGAAAGCTCATCACCGCAAATCCTACCATCTGGGCGCAGCACCCCGCCAATGCCGCTCCCCCGGCAAGCCCCGTAAGCCCCAGGGCCGCACAGATAGCGGCGCTGCTGATGGGCAGCGTCAGAGCGATCCCGACAATGACGGAGATGATGATCCCCATGAAAAAAGGCTGCAGCTCTGTCGCCCACATGATGGCGCTCCCCACGGCGCTTGCGGCTGCCCCGATGGCGGGCGCCCACCCTATGGAAAGCGCCGCCCCCGTTAAGACAGTGACCAAAGGAGTGACAAGAATATCGATTTTCGTCTCTTTTGAAACTGCCTTTCCAAATTCTGCCGCAAAAACCGTGACCACCAAAACCGCCAGAGGGCCGCCGGCCCCTCCTAACTCATTCGCCGCCGTTCCCACCGCCGCCAGGGAAAACAAGACTAAGGGAGGCGCCTGCAGCGCGTAACCGATCGCCACCGCCATCGCCGGCCCCACTGCCGCCTTCGCGTAATTTCCCGCCGTCACAAACGATTCTATGCCAAGCTGTGTCCCCAGCGTACTGAGAATGGTCCCTATCAGAAGAGAAGCAAACAAGCCCTGTGCCATGGCGCCCAAAGCGTCGATCAGATAGCGTTTTGCAGAAATGACGATGTTTTTCCGTTTTAGAAATGCTTTCAGCTTCTCCATGTCCCTCTAGTCCTCCTCGATGATCTGCAGTTCCAGATAATCAAATGCGATCGGCTCAATGAAGCAATCCTGTGTAAATCTGGTTTTGGCGCGATGCTGAAACTCCTCTATATTGGCGTCCAGCCAGAGCGGCTTACCGAGGTCAAATTCGTAACATGCCTGCTCTAAGGCATGGAAGATTTTATGCGTGCGTGTCTCCTCCGAGACGTCCTCCACTGTAAGGTCCGACAGCAGGCGGCCTCCTTTCACCAGTTTCAGCCATATTTTCATAATCTTTGCCTCCTTTGCCGATTCGCCTCATACATAAGCAGCGATGCGCAGACCGCCGCGTTCAAAGATTCCACCTGTCCCTCCATGGGGATTTTAACGCAGGCATCCGCCCGCTCCGCCATGCCCTCCGACAGGCCCCTGCCCTCGTTGCCGATGAGGAATGCCGTCTGCCCCCGGTAATCCGGCTCGTCATACTGCCTGCCCCCTTTTAAGTGGGCGGCATAGATGCATATCTGCTGTTCTTTCAGTTTCGCTATGGTATCCGGCAGGTCGGCAGTGACAAAAAACGGCACGCGGTAGATGCTTCCCATCGTAGCGCGTATGGTTTTCGGATTGAACAAGTCCACGGTGGACTCATCCATCACTACCCCGCTGATGCCAGCTCCCTCCCCGGTGCGGAGCATCGTCCCGAGGTTGCCCGGATCTTGCACGCGCTCTAAGATCAAAAGATGCGTGCTTTCTCCGCGCAGCAGCTGCGCCAGATCATACTGCGGCATTTTCACCAGGCATAAAATGCCCTGCGGCGTCTGAGTGTCCGAGATGCTGTTTAAAACCGCATCGGAGACCACCTCATAGCTCCTGCCCGCCAAAAGTTCCGGATTCTCCTGCCGGAACGTTTCCGAGACATAGACCCTCTTTACCCATTCCTCCGGCGCCTCCGCGAACAGCTTCTTTCCCTCCGCCACAAAAACGCCCTCTTTTTTTCTCATTCTGGATTTTTTCAGCAGCTGGCCGATGTATTTCATCTGCTGATTTCCCGCGCTTGTTATCATATCTTTTTTCCTGTTTTAAATCCAGCGACAGCTCCGCTCCGTCCATGCCGTCCGCAGCCCCGCGCCGCTTGCTCCGGTCTGCGGACAGCAATATCTGTCACAGACTGCGGCGCCTATGCCTGTCACAAAAACAGGCAGCCGCTAAACTCCAGCAGCTGCCGCTTCCGCCTATGTTTCCGAAAACAGATCTTCCATGGGGAATCCTCTACGGGGGAACCCTCTATGAGGCTCCTCTATGAGAATCCCTCTATGAGGCTCCTCTATGAGAATCCCTCTATGAGAATCCCTCTATGAGGCTCCTCTATGGGGAATCCTCTATGAGATCACATCGAAAGGTTTTTGCTGATGAGATACTGGTATTCTGAAATGCCTTTCTGCATTGACAGCGCCTCGTCAATATCAAAATCCACAAAATTCCCCTGGCGGTATCCCACGACGCGGTTTGATTTGCCCTCACAGAGCAGATCCACTGCCATCGCTCCCATCGTCGAAGCATATACGCGATCCTTGCAGGTGGGGCTGCCCCCGCGCTGCATATGCCCTAATATGGTGGCGCGTGTCTCCACTCCGGTCGCCGCTTCGATCCGTTTTGCCATGCTGGCGGAATGGCCGATGCCCTCCGCGTTGATAATGATGTGGTGCTGTTTTCCGCGTTTGCGGTTTTCTATGATGTGGTTGACTAGCTTCTGCTCGTCATAATCGTACTTCTCCGGCAGCAGGATATCCTCCGCGCCGTTGGCAATGCCGCACCACAAGGCAATGTATCCCGCGCCGCGCCCCATGACCTCGATAATGCTGCAGCGCTCATGGGAAGTGGATGTATCGCGCACCTTGTCGATCGCTTCCATCGCTGTGTTTGCCGCGGTATCAAAACCGATGGTGTATTCGGTACACGCGATATCCAAGTCGATGGTCCCCGGTATGCCGATCGTATTGATCCCAAGCTCCGCTAATTTCTGCGCTCCTTTAAAGGAGCCGTCCCCGCCGATGACAATGACGCCGTCGATCCCGTGCTTCCTGCAGATTTCCGCGCCCTTTTTCTGTCCCTCTTCCGTGGTAAACTCCATGCAGCGGGCTGTCTGTAAAATCGTACCGCCCTTTTGTATGATATCGGAGACATCCTGCTGCTCCATGTCAACAATCTCTTCCTGCAGAAGGCCCGCGTATCCGCGCTTAATGCCTTTGATCTTTTTCCCTCTTGCAATCGCTTCCCTGACGACCGCACGGATGGCCGCGTTCATGCCCGGGGCGTCTCCTCCGCTTGTCAATACGCCGATTGTGTTAATCTCTTTTGCCATTCATCCGTTCCTCCTGAAAAATATGCCCATTGACATCTATATTTCTAATCTCTCTTATTTTAATCTCTTTACTCTCTCTTTTCAATGCCCTTTTCTAAAACTTTTACATTATTTTCACCCAAAAAGTTCGTTAAATTGTTCACAATCTCGGCGCCTATCTGAATCGTGCGGTTTTTCCCCAATCTTTTCATGGATCTCGGGGAAGCAATGTAAATCACGATCTCGTCCTTCCCGTCCGAATCCGACACCATGTCATAGAGCGCCTGCTCTTTTTGGGCAAACTCCTCTTTCGTCGCAAACTGGAGCCAGAGTTCCCGCTTCGTTTCGTCAAAGGAGTAGATCTTTTCGCAGATCAGCTTCCCGTTTTTATCCTCCTCCACGCTGGCGCGGCCTCTGATGAATACCTTTTCATCCTCATTCAGATACGCGTGGTACTTCTCGTAATCTCTTGGAAATACCACAACCTCCACCGTTCCGAACAAGTCCTCTACGGTCAGAAACGCCATGGCCTGATTGTTCTTAGTGTATTTCATGGTCTTTTCTGTGATCATGCCTCCGATGACTGCCGTCTGGCCGTCCTTTAGCCTGACCTCATTCGTCTCTTCGTCCAAGAGGAAATCCGTGGTGGCGGCGGTGATATTCTTTTTCCATTTTTCTTCGTAATCCTCCAGGGGATGTCCGCTCAGGTAGATGCCAAGCACTTCCTTTTCAAAGCCTAGCTTGATTTCTTTTTTATACTCCGGCACGTTCGGATACTGCACCTTGTACGCCTGCTTTTCCTCCTCAGAAACAAAATCAAACAGCGACATCTGCCCCGTCATAATGTGCTTCTTTTCCTGGCTCAGGTTGTCCATGAGCATGGTGAACACCTGCATCATTTGCTGGCGGTTTCCGTCAAGCCCGTCGCAGGCTCCCGCTTTGATGAGGTTTTCCACAGCGCGCTTGTTGACCTCCCTGCCGGATACCCGCTCTAAAAAGCCCTGCAGGGTATGAAACGGTCCGTTTGCCGCCCGCTCCTCTAAAATCTGATTGATGACCGGCCGCCCGATGCTTTTGATGGCATACATTCCGTACCGGATGCCCGCGGGAGACGCGCTGAACGTCCCCTCCCCCTCGTTGATGTCCGGGGGCAGCACCGGAATGCCCATCTGGCGGCAGGCATAGATATATTCCGCCACTTTCCTCGGGTTGTCAATGACGGAGGTCATCAGAGCCGCCATAAATTCCACCGGATAGTAATACTTGAAATAAGCGGTCTGATACGCCACCACCGCGTAGGCCGCCGCGTGGGATTTATTGAACGCGTATTTTGCAAAATCCACCATAGAATCGTAAATCCGGTTCGCCGCCTCCTCGCTGATCCCGTTGCGGATGCATCCCCGGATGCCCTCTTCTTCATTTCCGTATACAAAGTTATGGCGCTCCGCATCAATGACATACTGTTTCTTCTTGCTCATGGCGCGCCGGATATTGTCCGCCTGCCCCATGGTATAGCCAGCTAAATTCTGCACGATCTGCATCACCTGCTCCTGATAGACGATGCAGCCGTAGGTCGGCTCCAGGATCGGCTCTAATTCTCTGCAGACATAGGTGATGCTGTCAGGCTCGTTTTTTCCCTTGATGTATTTGGGAATGAAATCCATCGGTCCCGGACGGTACAAGGAGATCCCCGCGATGATATCCTCTAAGCTCCGCGGCTTTAGCTCCTTCATGAAATTTTTCATGCCCGCGCTTTCCAACTGGAAAATCCCTTCGTTTTTTCCTGTTCCGATGGAGTCTAATACCTTTTTGTCGTTGTAGTCGATTAAGGTCGTGCCGCTTTCCTGCTTTCCCGCGTAGTCGATATGATCCACGTCAATCCGTATCCCGTAGTTTTTCTCCACCAGGTCCGCGGCGTCCTTGATGACGGTCAGGGTGCGCAGCCCTAGAAAATCCATCTTCAATAGCCCTAATTCCTCGATGGTCGTCATGACAAACTGGGTGGTGATCGTGCCGTCAGCCCCTCTGGAAAGAGGCACATATTCATCCATGGCCTCCTGGGAGATCACCACGCCCGCCGCGTGGATCGAGGTGTGCCGAGGCAGTCCCTCGAGACGCTTTGACATATCGATCAGGATGCGTACCGTCTCATCGCTCTCGTACATTTCCCGCAGCTCCGGATTCATCTTGAGGGCTTTGTCGATCGTGATGTTCAGTTCGTTTGGAATGTTTTTCGCGATGGTATCGCAGAAATTATAGGGCAGATCCATCACGCGCCCCACATCCCGTATCACGCCCCGCGCCGCTAACGTACCAAAGGTGATGATCTGGGTCACGCAGTCCTTGCCGTATTTTTCCACGACATAATCGATCACTTCCCCCCGCCTCTCATAGCAGAAATCAATGTCGATATCCGGCATGGTGACGCGCTCGGGGTTTAAGAAACGCTCAAACAGCAGGTTGTAGCGGATCGGGTCGATATTGGTGATGCCGGTCGTATAGGAAACGAGGCTTCCCGCCGCGCTTCCCCTTCCGGGTCCCACCGGAATCCCGCGGCTCCTCGCGAAGCTGATAAAATCCCACACGATCAGGAAGTAATCCACATACCCCATCCTGCGGATGACCGAAAGCTCATAATCCAGCTGGGGCAGCAGCTTTTCATGGGTTTCGGGGTAGCGCTCCGCTAATCCCTCATGGCAGAGCTTATTCAGATAGGTCCAGGAATCATAGCCTTCCGGCACTTCAAAATGCGGCAGCTTTGTCACGCCAAATTCAATCTCTACCTGGCAGCGCTCCGCGATCTTTTGCGTGTTGTCGATCGCCTGCGCCGCGTAGGGGAAGAGGCTTCTCATCTCCTCCTCGGATTTTACATAGTACTGACCGCCCTCGTAGCGCATCCGGTTTTCATCGGAAAGTTTTTTCCCCGTCTGGATGCAGAGCAGGATATCATGGGGTTCCGCGTCCTGCGCATAGGTGTAGTGGACATCATTGGTGACGACCAGTTCTATGCCTGTCTCCTGGCTTAAGCGCAGAAGCTGGGCGTTTACCGTCTTTTGCTGCGGAATGCCGTGATCTTGCAATTCCAGAAAGAAATTTCCTTTTCCGAAACATTTCTCATAGCGATAAGCAGCTTCTTTTGCTTCCCCGTACATCCCTCTCACCAGATACCGCTGCACCTCGCCGGCAAGGCAGGCGCTCAGGGCGATGATCCCCTCGTGATACCGCTCCAGCGTCTCCATATCGATCCTGGGCTTATAGTAATATCCCTCCACGAAACCGATGGACACGATTTTCATCAGGTTTTGATAGCCGGTATTATTTTCTGCCAGCAGCACCAGATGATAATAGCGGTCCTCCCCGTGGGAGGCTTCCCTGTCAAAACGGGAGCTTGGCGCCACATAGACCTCGCAGCCTAATATGGGGCGTATCCCCTCCGCCTTTGCCGCCTTGTAAAAATCGATCACGCCGTACATGACGCCATGGTCAGTGATTGCCGCGCTGTCCATGCCAAGCTCCTTGACTCTCGCGACGTATTCCTTTATCTTATTCGATCCATCCAGCAGACTGTACTCTGTATGGACGTGCAAATGTGTAAATGGCATAAAAATTCCTCCGTCTTACCATTATATTATGGACGGAGGAATTATTCAAACCTTTTCCGCAGAGAATCTTGCCTTTAAGCATTGCCTTGCCGCTTCACGCTGGCAGTCAGATTCTCCCCGGCGGCATCGATGAAGATGGTATCTCCCTCGCTCACTTTGTCCGCTAAAATCAGTTTTGCCGACAGAGTCTCTACATGCTTTTGCAGGAAGCGCTTTAAGGGCCTTGCGCCGTAAACCGGATCGTACCCATGCTCTATGATAAATTCCTTTGCGGCGCCGGAGAGTTCCACCGCGATCTCACGGTCCGCCAGCCGCCCGTTGAGTTCTTTCATCAGCAGCGTGATGATATCCCCGATATTCTCCTTTGTCAGCGGCTTAAACAGGATAATCTCATCCAGACGGTTTAAAAATTCCGGGCGGAAATGCCCCTTAAGCTCTCCCATCACCGCTTCCTCACAGGCAGGATCGATCTCCCCTTTCCCGTCTATGCCCTCCAGAAGATAGGAAGAGCCTAAGTTAGAGGTCATTATGATGATGGTATTCTTAAAATCAACCGTCCGTCCCTGCGAATCCGTGATGCGCCCGTCGTCGAGCACCTGCAGCAATACATTAAAGACATCGGGATGCGCTTTTTCCACCTCATCAAACAGGACGACCGAATACGGCTTCCTGCGGACCGCCTCGGTGAGCTGTCCGCCCTCGTCATACCCTACATATCCGGGAGGCGCTCCGATCAGGCGCGATACGGAATATTTCTCCATGTACTCGCTCATGTCCAGCCGCACCATGTTCGACTCATCATCAAAAAGGCTTGCCGCCAATGCCTTTGCCAGCTCGGTTTTCCCGACGCCGGTGGGGCCTAAGAACAGGAACGAACCGATCGGTTTTCCCGGGTCTTTGATGCCGGCCTTAGAGCGGATGATCGCCTCGGTCACTTTTGTCACTCCCTCGTCCTGACCGATGACGCGCCGATGCAGTTCCTCATCTAAGTGGAGCGTCTTATTCCGCTCGCTCTCTGTCAGCTTCGCCACCGGGATCCCCGTCCAGCGGGAGATGATCCGGGCAATCTCTTCCTCGCTGACATTTTCATGCACCAGAGAAAGATCCCGCCGTTTTCCCTCTTCCTCCTCGATCTCGATCTGCTTGGCCAGCTGCGGCAGCCTGCCATATTGCAATTCCGCCGCTTTTTCCAGATCATAATTCTGCTGCGCCGCCGCTATCTCATTTTTGACAGCTTCCATCTCTTCCCGCAGCTTCTGGATCCGCTCTACTGATTTTTTTTCATTTTCCCACTGTGCTTTTTTGCTGCTGAAGGCATCGCGCCGTTCCGCCAGCTCTTTCTGCAGGCTGGCAAGGCGTTCCTGGCTGAGCCGGTCCGTCTCTTTCTTCAGCGCCGTCTCCTCAATCTCCATCTGCATGATGCGGCGGTTTTCCTCGTCAAGCTCCGTGGGCATGGAATCCAGCTCTGTCTTGATCAGGGCGCACGCCTCATCCACTAAGTCGATGGCTTTATCCGGCAGGAAACGGTCGGAAATGTAGCGGTTTGAAAGCACTGCCGCAGACACTAACGCCCCGTCGGTGATCTTGACGCCGTGGAACACCTCGTAACGCTCCTTTAGTCCGCGGAGAATGGATATGGTATCCTCCACCGTGGGTTCATCCACCATGACCGGCTGGAAACGCCGCTCTAAGGCCGCGTCTTTTTCAATGTATTCCCGGTACTCATCTAAGGTCGTAGCGCCGATGCAGTGCAGCTCCCCGCGGGCCAGCATAGGCTTCAGCAGCTGTCCCGCATCCATGGCGCCGTCGGTTTTCCCTGCTCCTACAATGGTGTGCAGCTCATCGATGAAAAGAATGATCTGCCCCTCTGAATTTTTGATGTCGTCAAGAACGGCCTTTAAACGTTCCTCAAATTCTCCCCGGTATTTTGCGCCCGCGACAAGGGCGCCCATATCCAGGGCAAACAGCTTTTTGTCCTTTAACCCTTCCGGCACGTCGCCCCGGACGATCCGCTGCGCCAATCCCTCTACCACAGCGGTTTTTCCTACGCCCGGCTCTCCGATCAATACCGGATTGTTCTTCGTCTTTCTGGATAAGATGCGGACTACGTTGCGGATTTCCGCGTCCCGCCCGATGACGGGGTCTAATTTTTGATTCCTCGCCCGCTCCACCATGTCGTAACCGTATTTTTCCAGCGTGTCATAGGTGGCTTCCGGATTGTCGGACGTGACCCGCTGATTGCCTCTTACGGTAGACAATGCCTGCAGGAATCGCTCTCTTGTGATGCCATATTCCTGAAAAATCTCTTTTAAGGCTTTGTTGGGGTATTTTAACAGGCACAAAAACAGATGCTCCACGGAAACATACTCGTCTCCCATCTGCCTTGCCTCGTCCTCCGCATGGATCAAAACTTTATTTAGCTCCTGCCCCACAAACACCTGTCCGCCGGACACTTTGACCCTGGCTGCCAGATGGCGCTTTGCGTTGTCCACAAAGTGTTCCTTTTGGATATCCATTTTTTCTATTAACTTTAAGATCAATCCGTCCTCCTGCTGGAGCAGAGCCACTAATAAATGCTCCTGCTGGATTTCCTGATTGCCATATTCATAGGCAAGCTTTTCACAGTCATTGATAGCTTCTACGGATTTCTGGGTAAATTTCTGAATGTTCATAGCGTACCTCCCTCATATTCTTCCAGCGTTCGTCCAAAGCAGCTGCAGCCTTTTTGAAACGCCCTGTTTCCTTCTCCTAGAATCTTCCTATAAGGAAGTTATAACACGGATTGTTAGCACTGTCAATAGGTGAGTGCTAAAATTTTCAGAAAATTTTGCAGGGTGCCTTCCCACGACACGATCCAGAGGGTGATGGCAAAAATGGCGCCTGTCCATTTTAAAACTGCTGCAGATAGGGAATAAAAAATTCATTTTTTATGCACTTGGCTATGCAATAGAGAGTGTTCTTTCCATGAGCCGGAGAGGAATAAGCAGGTTCTTTTCCAAAAAGGTAAGATCACAGCAGTTAAACCTGTTTGAACACTTTAAAATAGATGCAGAGGCATTTGTATTTTAAAAATGGGGGAACTCAAATTTCAGAGATATTGTAATTTGTCGCATTTCGTGCTATAACGTAGTAATGTGAAGTATTTTCTGATGCTGCGGACACACATAAGCTTGGATAATCCCGGTATCTATACAGACAGATTCCGGTGCGCCTTAAAGAAAACCGAGGCAAGCGGGAGCAGCGGCTCAAACAAAAAAAAGGGGGGAGGAGAATAGTGAACAATGAGATCACACTCGAAACAAAATTAGCCGGCGATATAAAGGGGAAATTCCATGTTCCTTCCTATCAGCGCGGATACCGTTGGGGAGAAGATGAGGTCACTCGTCTGCTGGATGATGTCTACCAAAACGGGAAGAAAAATTATTGCTTGCAGCCGATAGTTGTACGCAAGAGGGGTGACGATGCTTTTGAATTGGTAGACGGACAGCAGCGCCTTACCACTCTGTATCTTATCTACAGATATATGAAAAACGTTAACCCATTTTTCAGCGAGCCTCCATTTTCTCTCACATACGAAACACGGGAACAGTCCGCAGAGTTCCTGAAAAACATAGACTCAGAGCAGAAAGGATCCAATATTGACTTTTGGTTCATCGCAAACGCATACGAAACAATAAAAAAGTGGTTTGAACAGGATCTGCAGATCAGAGTCATGCACATCTTTGAATATCTCAAAGAGGATGTAAAAATCATCTGGTATGAGGTTGGAGAAAATGAGGACGCTATCGCACTGTTCACCCGTTTGAATATCGGAAAAATACCTCTCACCAGTGCGGAATTGGTTAAGGCCATGTTTTTAAGCCGTGATGATCCAGATAACATGAACCGTGAAAAGCAGGAGGAAATCGCCTTGCAGTGGGATAACATGGAGAGGGAACTCCATAACGATTCCCTGTGGTATTTCCTTACAAACAACGCCAAACATCAGTATCAGACAAGAATTGACCTTGTCCTCAATCTGATTTCTGGGAAACAGGAATCTACCCGTGAAAAATATGATACATTCTTCATATTTGACGAAATGCGTAAAGGACGCTCCCTTGATGAGATCTGGAGGAAAATCACTCAAACATTCCTTGTCCTGAAAGACTGGTATGAAAACCACGAACTCTACCACAAGATCGGTTATCTCATTGCAGCCGGCACTTTGTCCCTGACCAAGATCTTTAAAGAGTCCGAAGGAAAAACCAAGAACGCGTTTCATGCCATACTGAACGATTTTATAAAAAGGAGCATTGCCACTTCCGGCAATTACGCTGAACAAAGCTATGAGAAGCCTCTGGATCGCAAGCGGATCAGTACCTTGCTTTTACTCTTCAACGTTGAATCGGTGCGTCAGAACGGTGAGCACACACAATGGTTTCCATTTGACAAATTCAAGTACAACAAAGATGGAAAAGTACCATGGAGTCTCGAACACATCCACGCCCAGCAATCCGAAGGTATGAAAACCCAAGAAGTATGGAAAGAATGGCTAACGCTGCATATCCCTTCTGTTAAAGCAGTCAGAGGAAACCAGAATGAACTAATCGCCTCTATGGAAAATGCCATCCATAAGGCAGAGCTAACACGTTCCGAATTTGATTCCATTCAGCAGCAAATTCTCGAATTGCTGTCTGTTCCCGGCAATACCGAATATCTGCATTCTATTGCGAACCTGGCTCTGCTGAACGCTGCGGACAATGCCGCTCTTAATAATTCCGCTTTTGATGTTAAGCGTAATGTTATCATCCATATGGATAAGAAGGGGCAGTATATTCCTTTCTGCACTAAAATGGTGTTTTTGAAATATTACACCCCTTCAGAGGCAAATCAACTGCACTTTTGGGGGCAAGCTGACAGAATCGCCTATATCAACGCAATCAATACGGTATTGGCAGAGTATCTGAGCGAACCGATCATCTTAGAAAAGGAGGATCTGTAATGGGTACTACACTTCACTCATTTATCGATATTTTTGAAACGGAATTCGATGTAAGCGGCGAAACGATCCAGCTCAAAAAAATCGCCATCCCCCTTATCCAGCGTGACTATGCACAAGGCCGCTTGGACGCTGATGTAAACAGAGTGAGAAGCAGATTCCTTGATTCCTTATATGATGCCGTTACGAAAGAGCCTATTACGCTGGACTTCGTATATGGCGACATCGATGCTAAAGGCACAATGACCCCATTGGATGGGCAACAGCGTTTGACCACGCTTTTCCTCTTGCATTGGTATGCAGCAAAAAAAGAAAATGTGCCTGCGGAACGGTATGTTTTCCTTAACAAGTTTAGCTATGAAACTAGGTATAGCGCACGTTATTTTTGTGCTGAACTGGTGGATTTTACACCGGCTTTTACAGATAAAATTTCAAAAGAAATTATCGATCAGGCTTGGTTTCCGTTGGATTGGAAGAAGGATCCCACGATTGGCTCAATGCTCGTAATGCTTGATGCCATTGATGAACGTTTTAAGGACGTGCCGGATCTCTGGGATAAGCTCCGCAATCGGGCAATTACATTTTATTTCCTCCCCATCAAGGATATGGGACTTACAGATGAGCTTTACATCAAAATGAACTCCCGCGGCAAACCGCTTACTTTGTTTGAACATTTCAAGGCGGAACTTGAGCGGGAAATCCGATCCATTGATGAAAAAGCGGCGGAGCGTGTTATCGGCAAAATTGACCGCACATGGACTGATCTGCTCTGGCGCTACCGAAACGGCAACAGCGGAAATGCAAACGATAACATTATCGATGACGAGTTCCTCCATTATTTCAAATTCATCTGTGATATTATCTGTTACAGGAAAGGCCTGTCTCCTCAAGGATTCAGTAACGACGAGTTCGATCTGCTTCAGCGCTATTTTGCAGCCTCTAATGAAGATACACTGGTAAATATCAAAACATTGGAAGCTTTCTTTGATTGCTGGTGCGGCATTGATGGCTATGACAGTCCGGCGGATTTCCTAAACTCCTTTATGAGCGGCAGCCACGAGGATGGAAAAATCGTTGTGGACAAGAATAACATCGACATCTTTGAAGATTGCATTCACTCCTACTCCGATAAATCCGGCAGAGTCAGGCAATTCCCATTGAATCGCATCGTTCTGCTGTATGCGATTACCGTGTATCTGCAAAATCAGAAAACGGTATCCGTAAAGGAATTCACAAGGAGAATACGCATTGTCAACAATCTGATTCAGAATTCCGAAGACGAGGTCAGTGACAGGCTTGATCGCAACAGAATACCCGCTATCCTCCGGGCAATAGACTCCATCATTTTGAAAGGCAAGATTGATGACTCCATTGAAAACAGCTTTAACGTGAATCAGCTTCAGGAAGAAAGAGAAAAAATCCTGTTTCTTTCTGAAAATCCCGCATGTGCCACAAAACTGTTTCTGCTGGAGGACCACCCCCTGTTAAGGGGCCAAGTGGGCATTGTAGGTCTTGAGAACCTTGCTTACGCTGACCGGTTTGCGTCATTGTTCTCCTGCAGCTGGGATTTGATTGATTGTGCCTTGATGACAATTGGCAATTACGGACAGCAGGAAAGAAACAAATGGCGCTTCCAGTATGCCTCAAAAAACAATCAGCTGGCTTGGACTGAACTGTTCCATAAGAATGCCAACAGCGGTTTCGATAATACCAAGGCGATCTTACTCCAGCTGCTTAAAACAAACGAGGCTTTCTCCAATGATGTTCTAGCGGATATGGTGTCCACTTACATTGCGCAATGCGAGGCTGACGGCAGATATCCTTGGAATTACTATTATGTAAAATATCCTATCTTCCGTCCCGGCAGTTTTGGTAAACTAAGCAACACCCAGCCCCGGGAAAAGCCGTATTGTTTCTCCGTTATGAAGACCAGATCACAGTGGTCTCAGAATACATATATGCCATACCTCAAATCTGCTGATGATGCTCATCTGTCCAAAGACTCTTTGGGACAGCGGCTGGTCTATCCGAGCTGCCACATCATCTGCGATAATGCCGCTTATCTCATCAGAAGCAACGAAGATGAAAGCGTCATGGAAAGCCTTGAAATCCAGCAGGACGCTGACGGAATCGACACCGAGGACAGAATCATAAAGCTGAAGCAATACTTACGCAAGCGGCAGCTTTAGGCGGGCGAAACCCGTTAGCGCTGCCTCGAGGAGTATGCGGGATCCCAGCTCAGGCTGCCTCTGATGCCGTTGATATTTTCCTGAATCACACATCATGTTAGTGTAAAATTATAGTTGGCAAAATAAAAGGAAGAGACCGAAGCCTTTTTCTCCTCCCAGCGGGCCACAGCGCTCGTAAATTGGTCAAACAGGGGGCAATATAGGGATTGGGCATAACGCCAAGCTCCGCCAGCGCCATGAGCTGTCCCCGCAACCTATATTCCATAAAGTTTAATCAAATCATTCTCAGTCCATGTCGGAGAAATCTCTCTGTAATCCCCGACTATTTCATTGAGATAGGAATCGGACTTAAGAATGTCCTCCAATGCTTTTGCATTGCTGGAAGATCAAAGATCCCTGTGTATAAAAAACCAGAGATTTTCTAAAGAAGCATTTCATTCTTTTCTTTCTACAGCAGAAGTGTTATAATGAATACATCACATACTATCATTTTATGGAGGTACCTTATGGATAAAAAAGTGACAGGGATCCTTTCCTACATTACTCTCGTCGGCTGGCTGGTTGCCTACTTCGCAGGAGACAGGGAGGGAGCCAGATTTCATTTGAACCAATCGCTTGTTCTTTTTCTGGCAAATGTCATTGCCAACTTATGTTCTTTCATTCCCGTAATCGGCTCCGTTTTAGCCCCGATTTTAAACATTGTTCTTCTTATTTTCTGGATCATCGGCCTGATCTATGCCTGCCAGGATAAAGAGAAGGAGATCCCGCTCTTGGGAAGCATCAAGATTTTAAAATAAGCGTTACTGCTATCATATTTTTTGTTTTTGCATCTTGACATTTCTGCATCCCTATAGTATAGTGGTACAAGTGTTGAGATGCAAAACAACAGATTATTTGCTGCTGTGGCTCAGTCGGTAGAGCGTCGCATTGGTAGTGCGGAGGTCACGGGTTCGATTCCCGTCAGCAGCTTTTCCGGGGAAAGATGCCGTTTCCGCAAGCATTCTTGCGCAGGGCCATTCCCGCATACGAAAAACAGCGCAGGCCTGATACGCCATCCTGTTCAGGCGCCTGCGCTGTTTTTCTGTCTCTTTTCCGTCTCATTTCCCCTGTTTTCCAGAGAACAGCCCTATCCATTCCTAACTCCCTGAGGCGGTTCCCATAAAAGCGCCGCCGGAAATTGAGGCAGGAATATTCCTGCCTCAAGGATGCCCCTCTCATGTCCGTCGGATGAAAAGCCTGCTTTCATTCCTTCCGCTTTTTTACCTGTTCCAGCGATGCCTGAAGTTCTTTCAAATGCTCGGAAAGCGGGCGGTCGGAACGGAACGGCAGAAAGAAATGATATTTCTGCGAGCGCTCCTCATGGGCATTCCGGATCTGCATTTTGAGATGCTCATACTTTACGATCACATCATTTTCTACCGCAAACTGCCGCATCTTGCTTACCAGATGCATCGCGCTCGCCACGTCGATCGCAAACACCCCGAAATACAGGCCGATCACAAAGGAAAAGGCTAAATTCTGGGAAAACCAGCCCAAAAAGTTCAAGATCCTGGGATGTATCAAAAAATAATACGCCGCGCCGCACAGCGCCCACATTATGGAAAATTTCGGGCAGATGATCCCTTGGATATTCCCGCGTTCCTGGCTGTAATCCCACAAACGCAGGTTTTCCACTTTCAGCAAAAAAACACCCGCAATGTATTCAATCGCAGTCATCATTACCGCCATCAAAAGAAATAACACCGTTTTCTTATAAGTAACGCCTGCCATCCATGGAAGCGTTTCCGCAGAGGCAATGAGATACAGGATGCATAGCCCAAAACCGTATATGGGAAGATACGGCCCCGTGCAAAATCCCGGGTTGATCCATTTCCTTTCCGGTTTGGGCACGGAATAATGGCGGAATAAAAGTTCAATGACCCATCCGGCAATGGAGCCTACAAAAAAAAGAAATGCGTAAATCAAAAACCTATTCATATGTTCACCTCGTTTTTCATCAGGTTGTTGAGGCAGCCGCAGCTGCTTTCCAAGTGCCGAGGCAGCCGCTTTTGCCATTTTCCTCTCATCAGACCAAGGCTGAGACAATGCTTCCGATCCCAACGAGAAGCAGATAAAAACCGGCAATATACACCATCGAAGCCGCAGAAGCGAACGGATGGAACAGCAGCAGGAAGCCGCTTATGATGCCTATGATATTGACGATCAGGGTGATCCAGTATTGCGCCTTTCCGCCGTAAATCCGCACAAAATCCAAATTCGCAAGTTTGCCGATGCAATGTATGATAAACCAGATCGGAAAAACAAGCGCCGCGGCCATAGCGCCGAAATTGCTGTTCATGACAAGGAAAAAACCGATCAGAATATTCAAAATGCCTGATAAAAGCGCGGCGGTCGGGCCAAAGCCCCTATGCCGCTCCAAATGCACATAAAACGCGATGTCCGCTACCCCGCTGATGACTGCCAGGATGCCGTAGGCGATCACAAAGCCCGTCAGTGTAAGGCCGGGATTCTTAAAGGTATAAATGCCGATCATGATAAAAATGATTCCAACCAGAAGCTCCAGCCAGTTAAGATCTGTTTTTCCCCGCATATCACGCCTTCCTTTCCTTATTCAAAATGTCCATAAATTCTTCTCCGGTGATCGTTTCTTTTTCATATAGAAATCCGGCAAGCTCATCCAGCTTGTCCCGGTTTTTCATAAGGATTGAGACGGCTTTCTCATACTGCCTCTTTATCAGTGACACCACCTGCCTGTCAATCTCCGCCTGCGTTTCCGCGGAGCAGGATAAGGAAGTGTCGCCGCCCAGATATTGATTGGTCAGGGTTTCCATCGCCACCATGCCAAAATCATCGCTCATGCCGTAGCGGGTAATCATAGCGCGCGCCAGCTTCGTAGCCTGTTCGATATCATTGGAGGCGCCGGTCGTAACGGAACCGAACACGATCTCTTCCGCCGCCCTGCCGCCGGTATAAGTGGCAATCTTGTTTTCAATCTCTTCCTTGCTCATAAGATAATGATTGCCTTCCTCCACCTGCATCGTATAGCCCAGAGCGCCTGACGTCCTGGGGATAATGGTGATCTTCTGCACGGGGGCGGAATTGCTCTGTTTCGCGGCTACCAAGGCATGGCCGATCTCATGATAAGAAACAATGCGTTTTTCTTTATCGGTGAGAATCGCATTTTTCTTCTGATATCCGGCAATGACCACTTCAATGCTTTCTTCCATATCCGCCTGTGTGGCATAACCGCGCCCGTCACGGACAGCGCGGAGCGCCGCCTCGTTGACAATGTTGGCAAGCTCCGCGCCGGAGGCGCCTGACGCCATGCGGGCAATCTGGGAGAAATCCACATCATCCGCCACCTTGATCTTCTTTGCGTGTACTTTCAAGATCGCCTCCCTGCCTGCCAGATCCGGAAGCTCCACCGGCACACGGCGGTCGAAGCGTCCCGGGCGTACCAATGCGGGATCAAGCGCCTCCGGCCGGTTCGTCGCCGCCAGAATGATCACGCCTGTGCTGCCGTCAAAGCCGTCCATCTCGGTCAGCAGCTGATTTAAGGTCTGCTCCCGCTCATCGTTGCCGCCCATCTGTCCATCACGCTTCTTTCCGATGGTGTCGATCTCATCAATAAACACGATGCAGGGAGCTTTCTCTTTCGCCTGCTTAAACAGATCCCGGACCTTCGATGCTCCCATGCCCACAAACATCTCGACAAATTCCGATCCGGAAATAGAGAAGAACGGAACGCTGGCCTCTCCCGCTACCGCTTTTGCCAGCATGGTCTTTCCTGTGCCGGGAGGGCCTACCAGCAAAATGCCTTTGGGCATCGATGCGCCGATCTCCTTATATTTATCTGGATTATGCAGATAGTCCACAATCTCGGTCAGATTCTCCTTCGCCTCATCTTCTCCCGCCACATCCGCGAATTTAATGCCCGCAGATGATTTCACATAGATTTTGGCATTGCTCCTGCCCATTCCGAAAGACATCGCATTGTTTTCCCCGCCGGCATTTTCCATTAGTTTTTTGGACATGAACCGTCCGATGACGATAAAGAAGACAATCGGAAGAATCCAGTAAAGCAGGAGTGACAGGAACGGCGAGGCTTCCTCAATGATCTCACCGGAAAAGACCGCGCCGGCCTTGTAGAGCCTTTCCGTCAGATCCGGGTCATCGACCACGCCCGTCTTATAGACCTTTGTATTTTCTTTGTCCGTAAACAGGATCTGATTGTCCTGTATCTCCACCTGTCCGATCTCGCCCTTTTCCGTCATGGACATAAACGTCCCGTAGTCCGTCTCCTGGACCTGGCTGCCGGCTATATAAGGGAGAACCAAAAAGTTGAACAGCAGCAAAAGCAATAATACGATGCCATAAAAATATAGCAGGGATTTTGGGGGTTTCTTGATTTCGTTCATAGCGTCTCCTCTCTTTCTCATATTTTTCCCATGTCGCGCGGTAACAGCGCATTCCCGATGCATTCCTGGTGCATCCTTGATGGAAGCTCCTGTTTCCTATCCTACCCAACACTATAAGAATATAGGAAATTTCTCCTGAAATCAACAGGAAAAAAAATTTTGTCCATTCCCGCGCATGGATGCGCTCCTCTGATGTCCTCTGATGCTTGAGCGCGTTTCCGTCGCCCGCGGCGTCCCAGCTGCATATACTATCACAAACCGATATCGCGAGGCTTATCATGGCAAACTGTTCCGATCTGTATGTTCTTTCCACGATTGCGTGCAGGCTTACCGAGTGCCTGTCCGAGAGAGAAGCGGAGATCCTTGCCGCAGAGCTTGTCGCCTTAGGCGAAATGCTGGAATTATCCCTTGCGCAGAAATCTGCCTGTGAGAAGGATTAAAACCTTCTCACAGGCAGACTGCGCCTGCCGCGGATGCTCCTTTCATATCCAACAGGCATTCCCTCCGTCCGCAGAAACCATCTGGGACATCCCAATCGTAGTGTTTCTCGTCCCTCTCCAAGGACTATGCCATACGATCAGAAATGCATTTCTGAAATGCATTTCTGAAATGCATACAAAAAATCACATTTTAGGCCATGGATTTTCATAGTTCGTCTTTCATTTACATATATTATACTTTATGTTTCAAAATGTCCACATACGATTTACAATGCAAAAAAAGACAGCCCGCAAAGGCTGTCTTTCTAGGAGAAGGTATTTTTACTATGGGGTATAGCAAAAATTATATAATGTATTGGGGGTTTTTACAGTTCTTATGTTAACACAAAAACCGGAAAAAGTGTTCACAAAGTAACGGAGTTTTTTTCTGTTTTTTTATTGATTTTGTATAGTACTTTCGACATATTTCCCTATTTTTTGTTAAAATCTACATATAAATCCCGTCTTCCGCCCCGCGCAGCAAGCTTCTCTTACCGTATCTTCGCCTTGATCCGCTGCAGGGCATTGTCGATCGTCTTGGGAGGCTTCCCCATTTTCGCGGCAATCTGCCGGTAATTAAGCCCCTTGAGATACTCATCCAGCACTTCCCGCTCCATTTTGCTTAAACGCTCCCTCAGCTTTTCCAGGAACAGCTGAAAGCTCTCCTGGTCTATGACAATCTCCTCGGGATTGTCCATGCCGCCGCTAGAGAGCGTCTCCGCCAGCATGGGTTCCTCCCCGTTCTCGGAGTAAAGCGAGATATAGGTATTTAAAGGCGCGTGCTTTTTGCGATTCGAGGCCTCCACCGCCTTGTACAGCTGTCTGGTAATGCAGAGTTCCGCGAAAGAAAAAAAGCTGGCATCCTTTTTTTCATCATAATCGCGGATCGCCTTAAACAGGCCTATCATCCCCTCCTGTATCAGGTCGTCCGTCTCGCCGCCGATCAGGAAAAACTCATTGGCTTTTTTCCGGACGAGCGGCTTATACTTATCTAAGATATAATCCGTCAGCCGCCCATCTCCCGCCCGCAGCCGCTGTATCAGCTGTTCATCTGATAAATTCCGGTATTCCTCCACATTCTCCTCCTGTCATTCTCTGCCGCACGATCTCATAGGCCAACACCCCTGCCGCCACAGAAGCGTTCAAAGAATCGATCTCTCCCCGCATCGGTATGGAGGCGATGAAATCACAGTTTTCTTTCACCAATCTGCTGACTCCATCTCCCTCATTGCCAATGACAAGTCCGATAGGCCCTCGTAAGTTCAGCTGATACATCTGCGTCCCCTCCATGTCAGCGCAGACAAACCAGATCCCTTTCTCCTTTAATTCCCTGATGGCAGCCGTCAGATTTGCCACCTTTGCCACAGGCGTATAGTTGATCGCCCCCGCGGAGGCTTTTGCCACAGCGGCGGTCAGTCCCACAGCCCTGCGCTTTGGGATAATGACGCCATGCGCCCCTGCCAGGTTTGCCGTGCGGATAATGGCGCCCAGATTATGGGGGTCCTCCACGCCGTCCAGAACGAAGAGGAACGGCTCCTCTCCTTTCTGCTCCGCGCTCCTTAGGATATCCTCCACCGCTGCGTACGCATATGCCGCCGCTAAGGCGATGACGCCCTGATGTTTTTTTGTCTCGGAAAGCTGATCGAGCCGCTGCTTTTCCACAAACTGGACAACGGCGCCCTGTTTCTTTGCCTCCCTTAGGATCGTATGTACCGGCCCGTCCTTGCATCCATCCAAGACATACAGCCTGTCAATGGCCTTTCCGGAGCGGAAAGCCTCCAGCACCGCATTCCGCCCCTCTATCTTTAATTCTCCGTATTCCATATATGCTCCTTTTATCCATTCAGATCAACTCCTGCCAGACCAGCCTTTACCAGATCCAGCAGACGCTCAAATTCATCCCGCAGGTACAGATAACCCATCAGGGCTTCAAAGCCGGTGGCTTTGCGGTAATCCGCCATGGTGGCATGCTTCGCCATGGTATAGGACTTGGCATTCCTCCCCCTGCGGTAGATCCCCGCTTCTTCCTCCGTCAAAAGAGGCAGCAGCCGATCCATCATCTCCGCCTGCGCCTGCGCTTTGACCAGCCGGCTCGTCCGCTTGTGCAATTTCCCCGCCCTGGCATTTCCCTCTGACACCACTAAGGACCGTATGATCAGATCGTAAATGGCATCGCCAATATAAGCTAACGTCAGAGGCGAATAGGTACGGATATCCACATCCGGCATCTGAAACCTCTTCTTCACATAATCTGCGATCCCTTTCGCCATACAAACACCTGCCTCCCGTCCGGATCCTTTAAGCCTTATGCCATACGGTCCCTTCTCTGGTATCCTTTAAAACAATGCCTTTTTCCAGCAGTTCCTGCCGGATCGCGTCTGCTCTTGCAAAGTCCTTTTCTCCCTTTGCAGCCTTGCGCTCCTCGATTTTTGCCCGCACATACTCCTCCCATTCCGGATCCGCGCCTTCGCTTTCCCCTGCCGCTCCCGCAGTGGTAAGGTTTAAGGAAAGCACCTGGTCAAATTCTCTGAGCAGTTCCAGTTTTGTTTTATCATTCATATCCGCTTTTAACAGGTCATACACAACGGTGATCGCCATCGACGTATTCAGATCGCCGCAGAGTGCCTCTTGAAATTTTGCCCTGTAAATGCCGCGCTGCTCCTCCTCTGCCGTTCCCTCATCCTTTAAGCCGGCGATTTTCCTTACCAGCTTTTTGTAGGCGGCGCTCATATTATCCAATGCCTCATAGGAAAATTCCAGCGGCTTGCGGTAGTGGGACTGCAGGCAGAACATGCGGTATACCAGCGGGTCGTACCCCTTTTCCTGCAGCAGGGACAAAGTCAGAAAGTCTCCGTTCGACTTGCTCATTTTCCCGGATCTGTCGTTTAAGTGCTGCACATGGAACCAGTATCTGCACCACTCATGCCCCAGATAGCTTTCAGACTGGGCAATCTCATTGGTGTGGTGGGGAAAAATATTATCCACCCCGCCGCAGTGGATATCCAGGTATTCTCCCAGATGCTTGATGGCGATGCAGGAACACTCGATATGCCATCCCGGATAACCGACTCCCCACGGACTGTCCCATTTTAACGCCTGGTCCTCGAATTTCGATCTGGTGAACCAGAGGACGAAGTCCGTTTTATTCCTCTTGTTGACATCCTCCTCCACATCTTCCCGGACGCCCACCAGCAGCTCTCTTTCACTCTGGGAAGAAAACACATAGTAGTCTTTTAATCTGGACGTGTCAAAATAGACGTTCCCTCCCGCCGCGTAGGCATACCCCTTTTCCAAAAGCGCCTCCACCATATGGATAAATTCTGGAATGCAGCTGGTGGCTGGCTCTACCACGTCCGGCCTCTTGATGTTCAGCTTTTTGCAGTCCTCAAAAAAAGCGTCCGTATAAAACTCCGCGATCTCCATCACTGTCTTATGCTCTCTTTTCGCGCCCTTTAACATTTTATCCTCCCCGGTGTCCGCGTCGGAGGACAAATGCCCCACATCTGTGATATTCATCACGCGCTTCACGTCATATCCCTCAAAACGGAGGGCTTTTTCTAATACATCCTCCATAATATAGCTTCTCAGATTGCCGATGTGGGCAAAATGATATACGGTAGGGCCGCAGGTGTACATCGCGATTTTCCCATCCTCATGGGGAATGATGGTTTCCACCGTCCTCGTCAGAGTGTTATAAAGCTTAAACTTGTTTTCCATGTGCAACCTCCATTTCTATCGTTCCTCTCCGTCTATTTTTCATTGGCTAGATAGCGCACGGCTTTCTCTAAATCCAGCACGCGGTTGATCAGCTCCGTGTTTTCCCTCCGCAGTAATTCGATATCCTCCCGCACCGGATCCGGCAGATGGCACTGATCCATGTCGCTCCAGGGGATCTTGACATTGTCCCGCTTGACGATCCTGCCCGGCACTCCCACTACCGTACAGTTGGGGGGAACCGCCTCTATCACCACGCTTCCCGCTCCGATCTTGGAATTTTCCCCCACGGTGAAAGAACCGATGATTTTCGCTCCCGCGCTGATCATCACATTATCGCCGATGGTGGGATGGCGTTTTCCCGTTTCCTTTCCGGTCCCTCCCAAGGTCACCCCCTGATACATGGTCACGTTATCTCCCACGACAGCCGTCTCCCCGATGACGACTCCGCTTCCGTGGTCGATAAAAAACCCTTTTCCTATGACTGCTCCCGGATGTATCTCTATCCCCGTTTTTCGCGCCGCCCTCTGGGAGATCAGGCGCGCCCTGAAATAATGTCCTTTTAAATACTGCCTATGTGCGCGCCTGTAGCTTATCATGACACGGAAACTCGGATAAAGCAAAACTTCCCAGGGAGATTTGATTGACGGGTCGCGCTCTTTGATCACTTGAAATTCTTCTCTGATCCGCCCCAGAATCCCCATTGACAGCTCCCCTTTCTATGCAAAAACGGATAACTCCCCCTCCTTAGAGACGAAATTATCCGCGGTTCCACTCTATTAAAAATCCAATGATTTTCACTCCATGCACATAACGTGTGCGAAACGCACCGGGCTACTGGATTCACCCGGTCAGCTCCCGGAGGCACTTCAGAAATCTCTTTCCAGAAACTGCTTTCAGCCTGTGGCAGCTTCTCTCTTTCGGACGCCTGATCTCCTACTCTTTCCGTTCCGCGCCTTTTCCTATCTGATACAATCCATAATATAGTTTATGCACTTTGCCGCGTTTTGTCAACGCTTTTGTCCGAATTTTTGCAGCGGCAGCCGGAGCCGTTTTAAAGCGCAGAGCGCGGGAACGCGGGCAGAGCGGTCACTGCCTGCCGCACCCGGAGCAGGAAGCGCAGGATCTCATGTCCGAATCCGCCACTGCCATGCTGCTCTCGTAAATGGTGGTCAGGGCGCAGACGGCATGGGAGGAGATCCCCTCTTCCGTTCCGGTAAACCCCAATCCTTCTTCTGTGGTGGCTTTTATATTGACCTGTCCGGCGGTGATGTTTAAGACGGACGCGATATTCCGCTCCATCTCCTCTATATAAGGGCGCATTTTCGGTTTCTGCGCAATGATCACAGCGTCGATATTTTCCACAAGGTATCCTTTCTCTCCGATCAGCCCTGCCACATGCTTTAACAGTTCCATGCTGGAGATCCCCTCATACCGCGGATCCGTATCCGGGAAATGTTTCCCGATGTCCCCCAGGGACGCCGCCCCCAGCAGGGCATCCATAATGGCATGGAGCAGCACATCGGCGTCGGAATGCCCCAGCAGCCCCAGCGCATGGGGGATTTTCACCCCGCCTAAGATCAAGTCCCGTCCTTCCACCAGCCGATGCACATCATATCCCATTCCTACTCTCATATTTTCCTCCATTTCCGCGCTGCCCGCCTTGCCTCTGCCGAGGCCTTTCTTTTTCATGTTCCCGTCTTCCGCGGCCGGC
>CAZAMD010000021.1:34939-36290 GCA_964486485.1 uncultured Roseburia sp.
CGGCCGGCACTTGGCGCAGGGGGCGTATCCCCTCTCCTTTGCCTCGGATAAGGTGATTTCCTCACTGCTGTTTTTCAGAGAGGAACAGCCCGCCTTATGATATTTTTCTCCGGTTTCCGTAATATATACCATTTCTTCCGGCAGATCCAGGCTTCCCTCTGGCTCTCCAGACTGCCAGCTGCCTGCCGGCGCGCAGTTCCAGAAGAGGTCTTTCCCATCGGAAACCGCCACGATAGTCCCCTGCTCATCGGTGCGGAACACTTCCACTCCCCTGTTCCGCAAGCGGTTCATCACTTCCGCATGGGGATGTCCGTAAGAATTGCCTTCCCCGCAGCTGATGACGGCATAGGAGGGATCTACTGCCTCCAAAAAATCTTCCGTAGAGGCCGTATTGCTGCCATGGTGCCCCGCCTTATAGACGTCCGCGGAGATATCAAGCCCCTTTTCTAAGATGTCCTCCTCCGCCGCTTCCTCCGCATCGCCTGTCATCAGAAAGCGGTTCTCCCCATGCTCCAGCAGGATCCCCACGGAGGCATTGTTTAAGTCAGAGCCATACTCCCCGCTGGGCGCTATCACGGTAAAGGACGCTTCCCCCAGGGAATAGGCATCCCCCGCCTCCGGCTCCGCCGCCTTGTAACCTTTGTCCTCCATCACCTGCAGCACATCTTCATAAGTCCTCGTTTCATTCTCCACATCCGGCATCAGAATCGTGCCGCAGTCAAATTTATAAAGGATGACATCAAGTCCTCCGATATGGTCGGCATCCGGATGAGTCCCGATGACATAGTCTAAGGTTTCCACACCCTGCTGCTTGAGATAAGACCAGACGGCAGTCCCCTTGTCATTGTTCCCCGCATCCACGAGCATATGATATCCATCGCAGGAGATATAAATAGAATCTCCCTGCCCCACATCCAGGAAATGGACTTCCATGCGGCTTTCTGCCTCTTTCTGCCCATCTTCCGGAGAACGTTCCGCCAGAACCTGCGCATCAGCGCTTCTTTTCCCCTCTCCTGTTCCCGCGTTCCCTGCTTCCTCCGGGGAGCAGCCGCCTAAGAGCATAGCACCAAAAAGGAGCGCAAGCGCCCGGAACCGTATCTTCCGCTTCCATTTTCTCATACACATCTCCTCTTTGCAATCCTCCTGATACAGTAAAAACTCCGTGCCCGCCGCGTCCCTGGCACAGTCTGGGGCATGGCAGCCCGCGGCCCGGCCGTGCGGCTCCGCCTCAAGCGTAGCGAAAAAGCCGCCCCATCCGTATCAGCACAGACTAAGGCGGCTTCTCATAAAGCCCATAGTAGCGGAAGGGAGACTTGAACTCTCGACACCACGGGTATGAACCGTGTGCTCT
>CAZAMD010000022.1:0-33265 GCA_964486485.1 uncultured Roseburia sp.
TCCTGCAGCCTGTCCCCGCTTTCTTTCTTTGAGACGGCACAGGGAGCGTGCCAGAAGCGGCTTTGCACTACAAGCCCCTCCGGCGCGCTCCCTGTGTCTTTCTTCTCCCGCGTCCGTTAGATCCGATCTTCTTTTACTGTTATTTTCCGCAGCTTCCAGATGTCGTCCACATACTCCTGGATCGTCCTGTCGGAGGAGAATTTGCCGCAATGGGCGACATTCAATATCGCGCTCCTTGCCCATTTCCTTTCGTCCCGATAGGCTTCCATCACGCGCTTCTGCGCTTCCATGTAGGAGCGGAAATCTTTCAGAATGAAGTAGGTGTCCGCATAGGGGGTGCAGCGGGTATTTAACAGTGAGTTGTAAAGGTCACGGAATAATTCCGGCTGTTCCGGCGAATAAGATCCGTCCACCAGCTGTGTCACGACCCGGTTGATCTCCTTATCCTGATCGAAAATCACCATCGGGTCATAATCGCGGCTCCTCTCGTGGGCAATGACCTCGTCGGAACTCATGCCGAAGATGAAGGCGTTCTCCTCCCCCACCTCTTCCACGATCTCCACGTTCGCTCCGTCCATGGTCCCCAGCGTCAAGGCTCCGTTTAGCATAAACTTCATGTTTCCCGTGCCGGACGCCTCCTTGCTGGCCGTGGATATCTGCTCGCTGACGTCCGCCGCCGCAAAGATCCACTCCGCGTTGGAAACACGGTAATCTTCAATAAATACCACTTTCATTTTTCCCCGGATGGCAGGGTCATGATTGATCACATCCGCCACGCTGTTGATCAGCTTGATGGTCAGCTTGGCATTCTTATAGCCCGCCGCCGCTTTCGCCCCGAAAATAAAGGTCCTCGGATAAAATTCCATATCCGGATGGTCTTTCAGCTCATTGTAGAGATGCATCACATGGAGGATATTCAAAAGCTGGCGCTTGTACTCATGAAGCCGCTTGACCTGCACGTCAAAGATGGAACGCGGATCCACTTCAATGCCGTTATGCTCTTTGATGTATTTCGCCAGCCGGAGTTTGTTCTGATATTTGATCTCCATAAACTCCTTCCGTGCCTTCTCATCGTCCGCATAGACCGCCAGCTTTTCAATGTGCGACAGATCGGTGATCCACGCATCGCCTATGCGGCCGCTCACCCAGGATGCCAGCAGCGGGTTCCCGTGCAGCAGGAACCTGCGCTGCGTGATCCCATTGGTCTTGTTATTGAATTTTTCAGGATACATCTCATAAAAATCCGAAAGCTGCTCATGCTTTAGGATCTCCGTATGGAGTCGCGCGACACCGTTGACCGAAAATCCCGCCACGATGGCAAGATTCGCCATCTTCACCTGTCCGTCGCAGATGATCGCCATCCTTGCGAGCTTCTCCTGGTCCCCGGGGTAATTCGCCTGTATCTGCAGCAAGAATCTGCGGTTGATCTCCTCTACGATCTGGTAGATGCGGGGCAGCAGCCTTGCAAATATGTCAACCGGCCATTTCTCTAACGCCTCAGCCATAATGGTATGATTGGTGTAAGCGCAGGCTTTTGAAGTAACCTCCCAAGCCTCCCCCCACTTAAGCCCCTCTTCATCCAGGAGGATGCGCATCAGCTCTGCCACGGTCACGGTCGGGTGGGTATCATTCAGCTGGAAGACCACCTTCTCCGGCAGATGGCGGACGTCGCTGTGTTTCTTCTTATAGCGCTGCAGGGCGCGCTGGACGCTCGCGGACACAAAGAAATACTGCTGCCGCAGGCGGAGTTCTTTTCCCAAAACGTGGTCGTCGTTGGGATACAGCACGTTTACCAGATTTCTTGCCAGGTTATCCTGCTCCACCGCCTTTTGATAATCGCCCTTTTCAAACGCTTCCAGCTCAAAGCACTCGCTCGGCTCCGCATCCCAGATCATCAGCGTGTTGACGACCTGATTTCCATAGCCCACAATCGGCATATCATAGGGGATGGCGCGCACAGACTGATAACCCTCCTGCACAAAGCGGGTCCTTCCATCCGGCCCGTTTTCCGAGCGGACATGGCCTCCAAATTTTACCTCATAAGTATATTCCGGGCGGCGCAGTTCAAACGGATAGCCGTCTTTCAGCCAATTGTCCGGCACCTCTGTCTGGAAACCGTCCTGGATCTTCTGCTTGAACATTCCATAACGGTAGCGGATGCCGCAGCCGTAAGCCGGATATCCCAGTGTCGCCAGAGATTCCATAAAACAAGCCGCAAGGCGGCCAAGGCCTCCGTTTCCAAGCGCCGGATCCGGCTCCTGATCCTCGATCTCATCAATGTCTAAGCCAAGCTCCTCTAACGCCTCCTTAAAACCGTCATATTCCTTCAGGTTGATCAGGTTGTTTCCCAGCGCGCGCCCCATCAAAAACTCCATGGACATGTAATACACAAACTTAGGATCCTCCCGATCAAAGGCTTTCTGTGTCTCCAGCCATCTGTCGATGATGATGTCCTCCGTTGCGTAGGCGACCGTCTGGAAACGCTCCTGCGCGCTTGCCTCGTTCAGTTCTTTCCGGTAAAGCGCTCTCACCCCGCTTGTTATTTTTTCAATGATCTCTTCTTTCTTAAGTTCTCTGCTCATACTGACTATTTCTCCTTTTTCACTCCAAAAACCACGGCCTCGCCGTTGATATTCCATTCTTTCTGATATCCGTCTAAAGCGCCGGAGACGATATCGGACCCCAGCACGTCTGACTGTATTTCTGCCCCGTATTTACGGAAAATATCCGTTATCCGGTCACCCGCTTTGTAAGAAACCGTTATCCGGTCCGTCACTTCAAACCCCGCTTCCTTGCGCATGGTCTGCAGCTTGCTGATGATCTCGCGGACAAATCCCTCTTCTATCAGCTCCGGCGTCAGGTTCGTGTCAAGCACCACGGTAATCATATGATCCCCCTCAGTGACATACCCCTCCCTCTGGGTCATCGTGATCAGCAGATCTTCTTCCGCAAGCCTTACCCCGCCGCCGATGCCGGATAAGGTAAGGACTCCGTTCGCCTTCAGCTCTTCCATCGCCGCGTTGCCGTCAATCTCTGCCAGAGCCTTCTGGATCTGCCCTAAGAACTTGCCATATTTCGGGCCCACGGTGCGCAGCTGCGGTTTGAAGGCATAGCTTGTGCAGGCGCCCACATCCTCTGTGAAGCGTATGTTCTTCACATTCAGCTCTTCCTCGATGATCTTGGCAAAGTACCCGGATAAGTCCTCCGGCGCTTTCACTAGCATGGTTCCGATGGGCTGGCGGTTCTTGATGTTTGCCGCGTTGCGGCAGGCGCGCCCCAGCACGACAATCTTAAGCGCTTCGTCCATATGCGCCTCTAACGTCCGGTCGATATACGCTTCCTCTGCCGCCGGATAGTCGCACAGGTGAATGCTCTCCGGCGCATCCCCGTCAATGGAGCGGACCAGATTCTGGTATATGTCCTCCGTCATAAAGGGGATCATGGGGGCCGCGCACTTGCAGATCTCCACCAGCGCGGTGTAAAGGGTCATGTAAGCGTTTATCTTATCCTGCTCCATTCCCTTTGCCCAGAAACGCTCCCTGCTCCTCCTGACGTACCAGTTGCTCATGTCATCCACAAAACCGTCCAAGGCCCTTGCAGCCTCCGGGACGCGGTAGCTTTCCAGATTCCCGTCGGCCTCGCGGATCGTGGAATGCAGCCTGGATAGCAGCCATTTATCCATGACTGACAGCGTCTCATAATCCAGCGTGTGCTTCGTCGCGTCAAACTGGTCGATATTGGCATAAAGCACGAAGAATGCGTAGGTATTCCACAGCGTGCCCATGAATTTGCGCTGCCCCTCCTGCACGAGCTTTCCCTGGAAGCGCTTCGGCAGCCAGGGGGCGCAGGAGGTATAAAAATACCAGCGGATGGCGTCTGCCCCGTAAGTCTCCAAGGCTTCAAAGGGGTCTACCGCGTTGCCCTTTGACTTGCTCATTTTCTGTCCTTTCTCATCCTGCACATGCCCTAAGACAATGACATTTTCAAAGGGCGCCCTTTGAAACAGCAGCGTGCTCTCCGCCATCAGGGAGTAGAACCATCCCCTGGTCTGGTCCACCGCCTCTGAGATGAACTGCGCGGGGAACTGCTGCGCAAAGATTTCCTTGTTTTCAAAGGGATAGTGATGCTGCGCAAAGGGCATCGCTCCCGAGTCGAACCAGCAGTCAATGACCTCCGGCACGCGCTTCATGGGTCTGCCGCAGTCCGGGCAGGGGAACGTCACCGCATCGATA
Organism: uncultured Roseburia sp.; assembly: GCA_964486485.1. Lineage (GTDB taxonomy): Bacteria > Bacillota > Clostridia > Lachnospirales > Lachnospiraceae > Roseburia. The sequence continues at coordinate 4,233 of CAZAMD010000022.1, forward strand.
TAAGGGCGGTGCAGCTCTACCTGCGCATCCTCCGGCCGGCCGCTCCTCTCCGCCAGCTCCGCGCGGCTCCCGATGGATTCCTGCCGGCCGCAGCTCTCGCACTCCCAGATGTTTAACGGCGTTCCCCAGTAGCGGTTGCGGGAGATCCCCCAGTCCTGTATGTTCTCCAGCCAGTCGCCGAAACGTCCTTTCCCGATGGACTCCGGTATCCAGTTGACGGTATTGTTGTTCCGGATCAGATCCTCCTTCACCTCGGTCATCTTGATGAACCAGGACTCCCTGGCATAATAGATCAGCGGCGTATCGCATCTCCAACAGTGGGGATAATCATGTTCAAATTTAGGGGCATCGAAAAGAAGCCCTTTTTCCTCTAAGTCCTTTAAGATCATCGGGTCTGCCTTTTTGACGGGCACTCCCGCGTAATCCGTCTCCTCTGTCAGCTCGCCGCTGCCGTTTACCAGCTGCACAAAAGGAAGGTCATATTTCCGCCCCACATTCGCGTCATCCTCGCCAAAAGCCGGCGCGATATGTACGATGCCGGTGCCGTCCGTCATGGTGACATAGCTGTCGCAGGTGATATAATGCGCTTTTTTGCGCTGCCTCTCAATGATCTCTTGTGCAAAGCCAAACAAAGGCTGGTATTCCTTTCCCTCCAGATCGGCGCCCTTAAAGGTTTCCAACACTTCATACGGCTTCCCGCCCTCCCCGTCTGACAGCTTTGAAAGCACCGCGTCAAGCAGGGACTCCGCCATATAATAAGTATAGCCGTCCGCCGCCTTTACTCTGCAGTAAGCCTCGTCCGGGTTCACGCAGAGGGCTACGTTTGAGGGCAGCGTCCACGGCGTGGTGGTCCACGCGAGGAAGTAAGCGTCCTCTCCCGCTACCGGAAAGCGCACCACTGCCGAACGCTCTTTCACGGTCTGATAGCCCTGCGCCACTTCCTGGCTGGAAAGCGGCGTGCCGCAGCGCGGGCAGTACGGAACGATCTTAAACCCCTTATATAATAATTTTTTGTCCCAGATCTGCTTGAGCGCCCACCACTCGGACTCGATGAAATCATCGTCATAGGTGACATAGGGGTCGTCCATATCTGCCCAGAACCCCACGAGCGCGGAGAAATCCTCCCACATTTCTTTGTACTTCCAGACAGATTCCTTGCATTTTTTGATGAAAGGCTCGATGCCGTATGCCTCGATCTGTTCTTTCCCGTTCAATCCCAGAAGCTTTTCCACCTCAAGCTCCACCGGAAGCCCGTGGGTATCCCAGCCCGCTTTCCGGGGAACATATTTCCCTTTCATGGTCTGATACCTTGGGAGCATGTCCTTAAAGGTGCGCGTTTCCACATGGCCGATGTGGGGCTTTCCGTTCGCGGTCGGCGGACCGTCGTAAAAGGTATAGGTTTCGCAGCCCCTGCGGTTTTCCATGCTCTTGCGGAAGATATCATGCTCCTCCCAGAAGTCCCTCACTTGCTTTTCTCTGTCAACGAAATTCAGGTTTGTATCCACTTTGCTGTACATCTTTAACCTCCATTCTGCCCATGTGCGCAAAAAAAGGCTCCCTGCCTGTAAATAGGGCGAGAGCCTTGTCGTAACCACCTATATACGAATCGTACCTTTTCTGCTGCGCAGAAAAATAATACTCGTTTCCCGTAACGCAGGAAAAACGTCAGAACTTACTGTGCGCTGCCGTCGGGCAGGCGGTTCAGTCTGCGGCTTAAAAGTGATATTCATCCAGAAGATACTCGCGCCGGCTCGCACCCACTCCGGCTCTCTTAGGCTTTTTCAAATGGATTACTGTCTTTGTCATCGCTTTTTTCAAATATATACCAGTATAAAGCTCCTTCCTTTACTTGTCAAGATTTTCATATGTTTTTAAACTTTCGTCACGCTTTCTCCGCATGCCTGCTGATTTCCGCGCAGATCCGCTCCTTGATGCCGGCGATCAAAAGCTGCTCTTCTCCTTCGCCTCCGGTAAAGGGGACGAATCCTCCCGCCATCTCCCTGTGGCCGCCTCCGCTGCCGATGCCCTCTAAGGCGTTCTTTAGGATCTTCCCGGCATCCAGAGATTTTTTCTTGCTGCGCGCGGACAGCCTGATCCCCTCGCTGTTTCTTGCATATACCACGGAAAAAGATACCATCACTATGGCCAGCATGAAATCCGAGATGCTGCCGATGAGCCCTTCCGCGCAGTCCTTTCCGGTATCGGCGAAGCTGACATTCCCATAGACTTCAATGCTCGCTATGGCCTGGGAATAAGCCGCCAGATCCTCAAAGTAAAGATTGCTGTTCTGCAGCAGGCGGATGGTGTCCTCATCGCACAGGTCGAACATTTCATAGATCATTCCCACATCCAGCTTGGAAACGCCCCTGCTTAAATTCATGGTATCCATGCGGATCCCAAAGGTCAGCGCCGTGGCTGCCTTTTCACTCATGGGGATCCCGTTTTCAAAGAAATAACTGGCAATGATGGAAGAGCAGGCGCCCGCTTTGGGGCGGATATCCGAAAAGCAGTACTCGAATCTGCGGTTGAAAGGATGATGGTCAATGCAGGCGATCTGCTTTCCGGGGATATCGGCGATGTTGGAATTGCCCCGCTGGGAGTCCACTAAAATGACTTCATCCTCCTCCCTCACCGGCGGCATCTCCTCTAAATCCAGCAGCTTGATCCCCATCATCTCCCGCAGTTTATCTGTATTGTACCGGTCTATCTTCCCTTTGTAGCAGATGTCCGCCCCTATCCCTCTGTGCAGCAAGAGCTGCTGCAGCCCGTAGGCGCTTGCTATGGCGTCCGGATCCGGAAAATTGTGCGTCTGGATATAGACATGCTCCCGGTGGATCTGCTGCAGCATCCTATCTAGTTTCGTCATTTTCAACCTCCATGCCGCGGCCGCTCCCCCCGGAGCATTGTGTCCCAGTCAAAATCTGCCAGTTCTTCCAGCGCCCCGATCCTCGGAACCTCCGCGTCTACGCTCCCAAAGCCGTAAGCCGCATGGATAAACTCCACTCCCGCTTTCCGGCTGGCATCATAGTCCCCTTGGATATCTCCCACATAGACAGCTTCCTCCAGATGATTCCGCTGTGCCACTAAACGGATATTCTCCCCTTTCTGCAGCAGATTATTCCCATAGCATTCTATGTCCTCAAAATAGTCCCAGAATTGGTAATGCCCGAGGAAAGCTTCGATATAACCGCTCTGGCAGTTGCTGACAATGTATAAGGGATAGCGCGCTTTTAATTTCCTGAGAGTCTCCTCAAGCCCGGGATAGAGCGTCCCGCCATGCTCCCTCAGATAGGCGTTTTCCATTTCACAGCATAACCCTAACAGCTCCATGCGTTCTTTTTTGCTCCGTTCGGGAAAGAGAATGTCCGCGATCACATCCATCGTTTTTCCCATGACCCGCCGGATATCCGATACGGCCAGCCTCCTTTCCCGCCCCGCTCCCTGAGCCGTTTCCGCGGCATCCTCCGGATCTGGCTTTTTTCTTTTTCCATAGGCCTCTATCGCGAGATTCCAGGATTTTGCCACATTCTCCGCGGAATCCCACAGCGTTCCGTCCATATCAAAAATGATCCCCTGTTTCATTCTCCCTCTCATTCCACCGCCGGCGGGATCCCTCTCCCCACGGCGTTTTCCTGCCATGCCAATCTCTTCTTTTTACGCTGCCATCTTCTTATTTATCACAGCCTCCTCCGGCTGTCACTCCGCTTCCTCAATGGCCCTGCCAATGTCATGGCGCATGTATTTATTGTCAAAATGCACCCACTCTGCGGCTTCATAAGCTTTGGCGCGCGCTTCTTTCAGATCGGATCCGATGGCTGTGATCCCGAGGACGCGTCCCCCGTTTGTGACAATGCCCCCCGCCTCGCTGAATTTCGTGCCGGCGTGGAAGCAGAAGCAGTCTTCTCTCCCGTCAAATCTTTCCAGTCCGGTGACCGCAAACCCTTTTTCGTAAGATACCGGATAGCCGTCGGATGCAAGGACTACGCAGACCGCCGCGTTATCGCAAAACTCAAGATCGACCGTGTCCAGCCTTCCCTCCACGCAGGCTTCCATCACATCTATGATGTCATTTTTCATGCGGGGAAGCACCACCTGTGCCTCCGGATCCCCGAAGCGGGCGTTGTACTCCAGCACTTTCGGCCCGTCCTCCGTCAGCATCAGCCCGAAGAAAATGACGCCCGTAAAAGGCCTCCCCTCCGCTGCCATGGCATCCACCGTAGGCTGGTAGATATATCTGCGGCAGAACGCGTCCACTTCCTCTGTATAAAAAGGGCTTGGGGAGAACGTTCCCATGCCGCCGGTATTCAATCCCTGATCGCCGTCCAGGGCACGCTTGTGATCCTGGGCCGAGGACATGATTTTAATGGTTTTCCCGTCCGCGAAAGAGAGGACGGAGACTTCACGGCCTGTCATAAACGCTTCGATCACTATGGTGTTCCCGGCATCACCGAATTTCTTCTCTTCCATGATCTCCTGAACGCCTGCCTTTGCCTCCTCTAAGGTAGCGCAGATCAGCACGCCTTTTCCGAGGGCAAGGCCGTCTGCCTTTAACACGACAGGCATCTCTGCCGTCTCAAGGTAGGCAAGAGCCTCCCCGGGCGACGTGAAGCTTTCATAGGCGGCAGTCGGAATCTGATATTTTTTCATCAGATCCTTGGAAAATGCCTTAGACCCCTCCAAGATGGCCGCGTTCTTCCTGGGTCCAAAGACCTTTAATCCCTCTGCCTCAAAGGCGTCCACGATCCCGCCGACCAGGGGATCATCCATGCCGATGATGGTAAGATCGATCGCTTTTTCCACGGCAAACGCCACCAATCTGTCAAATTCCATAGCGCCGATGGAAACGCACTCCGCCAATGCCGCTATGCCGGCATTTCCCGGCGCACAGTAAATCTTGTCTACGCGGGGACTCTTCGCCACGCTTGCCACGATGGCATGCTCGCGCCCGCCGCTGCCCACTACCAATACTTTCATTCTCCGTCCTCCCTGATGATAACCTGTCCCTCTGACACCGATACTCTTCCATCTGCGATCAGGCGGATCGCTTCCGGCAGGATCACCCACTCCGCCTGTTCCATGACGCGGCGCTGCAGCATCTCGGGGGTATCCCCCTGCTTTACTTCTACGGCTTTCTGTAAGATGATAGGACCGGTGTCCGTCCCCGCATCCACAAAATGCACGGTGGCTCCGGTGATCTTCACGCCCCGCTCCAGAGCCTTCTCATGTACTCTCAATCCATAATAGCCCGTTCCGCAGAAAGATGGGATCAGCGATGGATGGATATTGATGATCCGGTTTTGATATTGCCTGATTACCATTTCAGGAAGCACGACTAAAAATCCTGCCAGTACCACCAGATCCACCTGATACGAATTTAACGTTTCCAACAATGCCTGGTTAAACGCTTCCCTGCCCTCAAACTGCTTCGGAGAAACGCAGACAGCCTCTATGTCATAATCCCTCGCCCGCTCCAGTGCATAGGCGTTCGGATTGTTGCTGATGACTACGGAAATTTCCGTATTTGCGATGGTTCCCCTGCCGATGGAATCGATCATTGCCTGGAGGTTTGTCCCTCCTCCGGAAACAAGCACTGCCAGCTTTAGCATAAGATCACTCCTTTTTCGCCTTCTTTTATCTCACCGATGACATAGGGCGTCTCTCCGGCAGCTCTGGCTGCCTCCATGGCCTTATCCGCGTCCGCCGCGCCAACCGCAAGAACCATGCCGATGCCCATATTGTAGGTGTTATACATCACCTTTTCTTCTACCTGCCCCTCTCTGGCTATCATCCTGAAAACAGGCGGAACCTCATAACTGTCTTTTCGGATTGCCGCAAGCTTTCCCTCCGGCAGCATCCTCGGCACGTTTTCGTAGAAACCGCCGCCTGTGATGTGGCTGCACGCTTTGACGCGCACTCCCGCTTCCCGGATGGCCCTTAGGGCTTTTACATAGATTTTGGTGGGAGTAAGCAAAACCTCCCCTAGCGCCGCCCCCAGCTCATCACAGCAGGCCTCTAAGCGCTTCCTGTCCATGGAAAAAATGTTCCGCACCAGAGAAAACCCGTTGGAATGGACTCCGGAGGACGCCATGCCGAGCAGGACGTCTCCTTCCGCCAAGCCAGAACCGGTGATGATGTCTTTCTCATCTACCACGCCTACCGCAAATCCCGCCAGATCGTACTCGTCCTCCGGATAAAATCCAGGCATCTCCGCCGTCTCTCCGCCGATCAGCGCGGCATTTGCCTGCCTGCAGCCCTCTGCCACGCCGCTCACAATGGCCGCGATCTTCTCGGGATAGTTTTTGCCGCAGGCGATGTAATCTAAGAAAAATAACGGCTCTCCGCCGGCACACGCGATGTCGTTGACGCACATGGCCACGCAGTCAATGCCCACGGTGTCATGCCTGTCCAGCAGGAATGCCAGTTTCAGCTTTGTCCCGACCCCGTCTGTTCCCGCTACCAGCACAGGTTTTTCCATGCGCTTGAACGCTTCCATGGAAAATGCCCCGGAAAACCCGCCAAGCCCCGTCAAAACCTCAGGCCGCATCGTTCCCTGCACATATTTTTTCATCAGCTCTACGGATCTGTATCCCGCCTCAATATCGACGCCGGAATTTTTGTAATCCATTCTAATCCTCCATTCCGAGAACGTTTGTCCCGGGGGGCCGCGAGAGGAACAGACGCGCTCAGGCTTGCCAAAACAGCCGCGGATGCCGTCCTCTCATCGGATAAGGGCCTGTCCGCGACGTTCTCAGCACAGACAGGCATACGGAGAAACCGCGCTCCTCTGTCCCCCATTTCCAGATTCATTCAGATATAGTATAACTTTAAATGCGCGGATTTTCCAATCATATCTTATAATCCGTCTTATTAGTTTTACTAATATATATAAATGGCCACTTTTGTTTTTCTAATAAGAATGCCTGATAGAATGCCTGACCTGCAGCTGCCCGCGCCCGTCCGGGCAGACCTGATCCGCTGCGAAAAGCGTTCATGCCGGCAGGAGAGGCAGAATAAAATGAATCGGCGCGGAATGATTGACGCGGGCGGGCAATCCGCGATATAATGAAATAGATAGGACAGACCCGCAGGATGTGCCGCAGGTTTTTCCATCGGTTATGCCGCGTTTTTTATTGCATATTCCCTGAAGAGAGACTCCGAACGTTAAAATCAATAGACACGAGGTTATAAGCTACTTATGAAACGTAAATTTATATCCAAGGAAAAAAGCCTGATAGCAACATTTTTCATGATCGTCGCGATCATCTGCCTGTTTTTTTTCTCCTATTATCAGGTAAATAAACTGACCCAGAAGCAATGCCTTTCCCGTATGAGCGAGGATATCGATTCCATCATTACGGAAATTTCCAACAAGATAAACAGAGACAGCTCCTCTTTAAATTCGTTTGCGGATTTTCTTTCCCAGCAGGAAGATCTTGATGTGAAAAGCATCCAGAAAACGGTAACGACTCTTTCTTCCATGCTGGTGACCATGAAAGCTTTTGTTCTAATGCCGGATAATACTGTCATTGAGCCCATCGGCACACTGGCGGAGGGAAGCGGCTCGCTTTCCTTTGAAGAGCTGGCTCCCCTCGGAGAGCATGTATCCGACCGCGTCGCCAGCCTTTTCGACAAGAGCGCCTTTGTCCTCCGGCACTATGTGCCGGTAGTAAAGGACGGGGAGACCATCGCCATTCTCTACGGAGTGACTCCCCTCGCCGATCTGCCCTCTTTCATGAGCATCCGCAGCATCCACAGCGCAAAGACAGACGTTTACATCATCGATATGCAGACAGGCGATTTTATCATGGACACTTCCCGCGACGTTCTGGGCAATATCAGGGATTACCGCGTTACCAGGACTAAGAACCGCGCGGATTGGGACGCTGCCGTAGATGGCCTGCTGGCGGGGGAAAGCCGCCAGCTCACATTTTTTTCCGAGGACGCGGATGAGTGGCTGTATTTTTACTATGAACCGGCGGAAGAGATTGACAACCTGTGGTCCATTGCCGTCTCCGTCCCGGAAAAGGAGGTTTTCCATAATCTGTATGAGATCCGCGGCATTTTTGAGGTTATGGCGCTCCTGATCATCGGGATCTCTCTCCTCTACTATTTCTGGGTGCGCGAAAATTCCAAAAAAACCATCGCGCGCGCCGTGGAGAACGCGGTGCTAGAGGAGAAGCTCCAAAAAGCGGTAGCCGCGGAACGGGCAAAAACCACGTTCCTCTCCAATATGTCCCACGATATCCGCACTCCGATGAATGCCATCATCGGCTTTACGTCCCTTGCACAGGCAAATATCGATAAGAAAGAAAAGGTGCAGGATTACCTTGCCAAAATCTTATCCTCCAGCAATCATCTGCTCAGCCTGATCAACGATATTCTGGATATGAGCCGCATTGAGAGCGGAAAGCTCAACATCGAAGAGAAGCCCTGCAATCTTTCGGATATTTTTAAGGATATGCGCAACATCATCATGTCCCAGATACAGGCAAAGCAGCTTAATTTCTTCTTAGACACCATCGACATCATAGATGAGGATATCTACTGCGATAAGCTGCACATCAACCAGATCCTGCTCAACCTGCTGGGGAATGCCGTCAAGTTTACGCCGGCGGGAGGTTCCATCTCCCTTACCATCCGGCAGAAGCCCGGCGCCCCGACCGGCTACGGCTCTTATGAATTCCGCGTGAAGGATACGGGCATCGGCATGAGCGCGGAGTTCGCGGAACATGTATTTGAGCCTTTTGAGCGCGAGAAATCCTCTACGGTCACGGGCATCCAGGGGACCGGCCTTGGAATGGCCATCACCAAAAATATCGTAACTGCCATGGGCGGCACGATCGAGGTGGCGACCGAATTAGGAAAGGGAACCGAGTTTATCATCAATCTTGATTTCCGCCTGCATACAGAACACAGGGGCACGGAGATCATCCCCGAATTGAAGGGGCTTCGCGCGCTTGTGGTAGACGACAGCTTCAGCACCTGCGACAGCGTCACCAAAATGCTCGTGCAGATCGGCATGCGCTCCGAATGGACCTTGCATGGAAAGGAAGCCGTCCTCCGGGCAAAGCAGGCCGTAGAAATGGGAGATGAATTTTATGCCTATATCATAGACTGGGTGCTGCCGGATTTAAGCGGCATCGAGGTGGCGCGGCAGATCCGCTCCGCGGTCGGGGAAACCATCCCCATCATCATTCTGACCGCTTATGACTGGAGCAGCTTTGAAGAGGAAGCAAAGGAAGCCGGCGTGACCGCATTCTGCAACAAGCCGCTCTTCCTCTCCGAATTGAGGGATCTGCTTGTCTCTGTGATCGGAAAAGCGGAACCGCCCGCCGAGGATCCCGCCGTCCCGCCCATTACCGAGGATCTGAAAGGCCGGCGCCTGCTGCTGGCAGAGGATAACGAGCTGAACCGCGAGATCGCGGAGGAGATCCTGTCGGAAAGCGGATTTCTGATCGAAACTGCCTCCAACGGGCAGATTGCGGTCGATATGGTAAAAAACGCGGCGCCCGGCTATTACGATCTGATCCTTATGGACATACAGATGCCTGTCATGAATGGCTATGATGCCGCGAGGGCGATCCGCGGCTTAGAAAACCCGGACCTCGCGAACATCCCGATTGTCGCGATGACGGCAAACGCCTTTGAAGAAGACCAGCGGACCGCTTTTGAATGCGGCATGAACGCCCATGTGGCAAAGCCGATCAACATCGAAGCCCTGATGGAGACTCTCTCTTCCCTTTTACATAAAAGCGCATAAAAGGCGCAGCGGCAGAAAGCAGTCCGGCCGGCCGTAAGCGGATCATGGATTTCCTTCCCCTATGGCTGTGCGGATCTCTACCGCTGCCTCAGAGACGCCGCTTTCCGCCGATAAGAAATTGCGGATGGTCTGCTCCTCATCATCTGTCAGCGGTTCCGCCGCTTCTCCGGTCAGGAGGATGCAGCTTCCGCCGCTCCCGTACATCAGGCCGCACCTTACCTCTGACAGTTCTGTGAAAATCGCGGCGGCTTTTTCCGAAATCCCCTCACAGTCGATCATCCCTTCGAGATTTTTTTCCAGCTCGCTGGCGCGGGCCGTCTCGAGATCCAGCTTCTCCTGCAGCTCGCGGATCGTGTTTTCCTGCACGGCAATCGTGACCTTGTCGCTGTCTCCGCTCTCCACGGATTTATTCTGCATGACGTGGAGCGTAAAATGGGAAAGGTTGTATTCTTCCAGTTTCTTCTCAAGCTCCGCTATCTTCGCATCTGAGAGCGGTGCCCCCACCAGGGAGACCGATATTTCCCGTTTGAGCGAATCCACGCTGTTTTGGACAAGCTGGGTATCCGCAAACACAAATTCCGTGGAGAGGTAGTCGGAAATATTCCCGTTCATCACGGATTTATACACCATGTAAGCGCCGGAGAGAATGCTCGGCACGACCGTCACGATCACCAGGGTCGTGATGATGCGGCTGATGCGCTTTCTCCGTTTCTCGTCCATCTCCTGCCTGCATGGCACGCCTAACAGCTTTGTCACGGCAAACGCGGAGAGCATGATAAAAAGCGTGTTGATGGCAAAAAGATAAAATGCCCCCAGCATGAAATTCAGCTGCCTCGTCGCGATCCCGTACCCTACCGTACACAGCGGCGGCATCAGGGCGGTTGCGATCGCCACGCCGGGGATCACATTGCTGATCTTCTTCCTCGTGTTGCCGATGCTTCCGGCGATCCCGCCGAACATCGCGATCAGCACATCCCACAGCGTCGGGCTTGTCCTCGCGATCATTTCGCTTGTCGCCACGGTGAGCGGAGACAGCGCAAAATAGATCGTTGACGTGATCAGGCTGATGGCGACCTGCGTGCCAAAGCGCGTCGCCGCGTACTTTAAGAGGGAAATATCACGGATGCTCAGAGAATATCCCATCGTGAGGATCCCGCTCATCAGAGGCGAGATCAGCATCGCGCCGATAATGACTGCAGTAGAGTTGACATTCAAGCCGATCGAGGCGATCAGGATCGCCATCATCAGGATCCACATATTCGCCCCATGAATGACGGTATTTTCTTTCATCATGTCATTCAGCTCTCTGTAGCTTAACATATCGCTGCGCATGTCAAGCAGGCTGTGGAAATATTCTTTGATCCCCTGTTTTGCCGTTTTTGTCTGATTATCCATAAGTGCCTCCCGTTCCTTTTTATTCAGGCCCTCGGAACTGTCCCTCGGGCAGGCTGCGGCAGCAGGCGGCCGTTCCCCGCGCGCCGCGCAGCCGTTTCTCATTTTTTGACAAAAACATTATACTATAGAACCAAACAGCCGTCTAGTGTGCGCCGCCATTCATTTCCCCCTAAGTCCCCCTAAATGCAGCCGTTCCGCCCGCGGGGCGGCTTGGGGCGGCTCAGAAGAACGCCCGCCCGGCACAATAATCGGCCGCGAAGGTTTACAAATCCGACAAAAATCACTATAATAAGGAACAAGCAATACAAAATAAGCCTTATGCGAATCAGGCGTTGAAAAAGGGAGAGTATGGAGAGATGCCTCTGGTCAGCATTATCGTTCCGGTTTATAACGCGGAAAAAACAATCGACAGGTGCATAAGCAGCATCCTGAATCAGAGATACAGGGATTTTGAATTGATCCTGCTGGATGATGGAAGCACTGACGGCTCCGGAAAAATCTGTGATGCTTATGCAGAAAAGGACAGGCGCATCCGGGCGCTGCATAAAGAGAACACAGGCGTTTCCGATACCCGCAATCGGGGAATCGCAATGGCGGACGGGACATATCTGCAGTTTGTGGACAGCGATGACTGGATCACGCCGGATGCGACGGGTTTTTTCGTGCGGGCGGCCGAGGAGAACGATTGCGATATGGTCATCACCGATTTTTACAGGGTACTCGGAGAACACGTTTCGCAAAAGGGGAGCATGGAAGAGGACGGCATTATGGGGCGGGCGGACTATGCCTTCAACATGATGCAGAAGCCGGCGGATTTTTATTACGGGGTTTTGTGGAACAAATTATATAAACGTTCCATCATCGAAGCATACCAGATCCGGATGGACGACTCCATCAGCTGGTGCGAGGATTTTATTTTCAACCTCGAATATATCCGGCATACCGATAAAATCTACGCATTGAAAATTCCGGTATATTATTATGTAAAGACAAAAGGGTCCCTGGTCTCGCAGGGGATCAGCATGAAAAAGACCATCGAGATGAAGCGCCGGGTTTTTGTATCCTACAATGATTTTTACAAGGACGTCTTTGACGATACGGATTACGAAAAAAGCAAGGGGAAAGTATACCGCTTTTTGTTTGACGTTGCCAGTGACGGGACCGTATCTCCCCCTGGCACACGGGGAAGCTGCAGGCTGGGGAATGAGCGGACGAGAGTCAGCGAGGGCGTGCTGGAGGGAGAGGGGATCTTCTTTGACACTTACCAAGAGAGAAAGCTGCAGGAAAAATTATTTGACATCGCGGCGCTGCGGAACGACCTGACGACAGATGACGTGAAGCTTCTCTACTACTTAAACCAGCCCCATGCAGGCTGTACCCTCAAAGAAGCCGCCAGCGTTTTGGATATTTCCGGAAGGAAGCTCGCCGAGTCGCTCCAGAGGCTGCTCGCGAAGGAACTGATCGCCGTGCAGGAAGGCGGCAGGGCGGGGGCGCGGAGCGGCGCAAGGGAAGAGAAGCAATACGCGGTGACGCAGGAAGCGGAAGACGTTATGTCGGAGATGCTGTTTTTATCATGCGATTTTGAACAGATCCAATACGAGGGATTTACGCAGGAGGAGATAGAGCTGTACGAAAAGCTCAACGAAAAGAGAAAGCAGAATATCAAGGACGCGCTCAGGGAGTAATACAAGCGATAAGCCCCGGCAAAGATGCCGGCGGCAGAAGGAGAAGGGGAAACATGGTTAAGATGATCAAAATTTTATTTTCTTTGCTTTTATTGTTTTTATTGTACACCGCAGCGGGCATTATCATCGTATACAAAAAGCAGCCGGCTGTCAGCCAGGAATACCAGTCCGGCTTTCATGCCTCGGACTGTTATTCGGATGCGGTTTCCTGCGACAGGGCATGTGTCATCGAGGACAATGAAGAGGCGCTGCTCGAACGGCTTAAGATGATCGAGCGGGCAAAAAAGAGGGTCATCCTTTCCACTTTTGATTTCCGGGCGGACGAGAGCGGGAAGGACATGCTCGCCGTGCTGCTTGCGGCCGCGGAACGGGGAGTCTCCATCCAGATTGTCGTAGACGGCATGTCCGCGTTCGTGACGATGAAAGGAAACGGATATTTCCACGCGCTTGCCGCTTTGGAGAATGTGGAAATCAAGCTCTATAACAGCTTTCATCTGCTGGCGCCATGGAAGACCATGGGACGCCTCCATGACAAGTATGTGATCGTCGATGACGAACTCTATATCCTGGGCGGCAGGAATACATATGATTATTTTCTTGCGGACAACGGCTATAAAAATTACGACAGGGATGTGCTGGTATACAATACGGAGCCGGAAAGCGGGGAAAGCTCCATCCACCAGCTGGAACGCTATTTTGAATCGGTGTGGCAGCGGAAGGACTGCAAGACATTCCGCGCGTGGGACGCCAAAAGGACTTCCGACGAGCGGGAGGAGCTAAGGGAACGCTGCCAAAAGCTCAGGGAGACTTATCCGGTTCTTTTAGAGGAGACGGACTATGAGAAAATGACCTTTGAAGTGAATAAGATCACTCTCTTGTCCAATCCCATCCATGTATACGCAAAGGAACCCACGGTATTTTATTCCCTGACAGAACTTATGAAGCATTCCAAGGGGGACATTATAATACACACCCCCTATATCATATGCAATGACTGGATGTATGATTCCTTCCGGGAAATCTGTGAAAAAAATCCCCACACGTCGCTGCTGACGAACTCCGCCGCCAACAACGGAAATCTCTTCGGCGCTTCGGATTATCTGAGGAATAAAGACAAGCTGGTGGATACGGGGCTGGATATCTATGAATATGAGGGCGGGATATCCTATCATGGAAAAAGCATCTCCATCGGGGACCGCCTGGCAGTGATCGGTTCCTTTAATATGGATATGCGCAGCGTGTATCTGGATACGGAGCTGATGCTGGTGCTGGACAGCGAGGCGGTGAACCGTCAGCTGAGAGAATATATGCAGGGATACAAGGCAGCGTCCATCAAGGTGGTGGACAAAGACCATTATGAAATTCCTGAGAATGTCAAACAGCAGGAACTTAGCACAGCCAAAAAATGGAAGCTCCGCCTCCTGAATCTGATCAGCTGGTTTCGTTTTTTAATGTGACCTGCGCAGGGGCAGCGGTTTCTAACAAAAAAAGAACACTTTCAGAAACAATCCCTGGAAGTGTTCTTTTTTTTAAGCATAAAAAATAAAATCCCAAATCAGACTCATTCACCGCTCATAGTTTTTGTATCCGGCTTCCTGCAGCCTGGCATCTTTCGCCTGCACCTGCGCTTTTAATTCTTCCGCATACGCTTTCACTTTCCCTAAAATCTCACTGTCTGAAACCGCCAGGATTTTGGCCGCTAACAGCCCCGCGTTGGCGCCTCCATTGATCGCCACGGTAGCCACCGGTATGCCGGAGGGCATCTGCACGATGGAATACAGGGAATCCCTGCCCCCAAGGGAAGCGGTGTGCATGGGGATCCCGATCACCGGCATCGGGAAGATCGCCGCGCACATGCCCGGAAGGTGCGCCGCCATCCCCGCCCCTGCAATGATCACCTTAAATCCCTTTTCCTCCGCGCGCTTCGCGTATTCAAAAAACACGTCCGGCTCCCGGTGCGCGGAGATAATCGCCATCTCATAATCAATCCCTAATTGCTCTAATATATCGGCAGCCTTTGCCATGACCGGCATATCGGAATCACTGCCCATCACAATACCTACTTTTGCCATATCGAACCTCCCTGCTTTTTTTGTTTTCTTCTATAGGATCCATAGGATAAAGGAATCATAAGATGAATCCCTTTTTTTGTCAAGCTCACATTCGGTCTAACGGCTCATTGAGCGCTTCCGTTCCCTCCAGCACAAACCGCCCGCCCGAGATGATGTCTTCCGATGAGCCGTCCGCCCGTATCGCTGTGATCTTATCCAGCTCGTCATACGGGATCGTGATATCGGTGTGGCAGTTAAAATATGCCTTGTCCATGTCTGCATGCCGCAAGGCGGACACCGCATTCTCCCTTGCCACGATCGCCTTGCCATCCGGATTGTAGGAACGATTGTCCTCCTCGTGGCTGTAACAGGTGTCTCCCACCGCAAAGTGGGGACCTGTCTTTTCCGCGATCAGTATGGGCAGCTTGTCCGCGATCCCGAACTTCCGCGACATGCGGTAAGCCGTCGTATTTGTCCCGATGGCAAACTCCCCCATGGGAAGCGTATCATGGTGCTTTAACAGATTGTCCCTGATGTATTTCCTGCTCTCCGCCTCGTCCTCAAAATTGGCGCAGATGTAATCCGCAACCATGCCATCCTGAAAGGTGAGTTCCAGATCCTGATACTTCAGTCCATTCAGGTAAACCTGGCTGACAAACAGTGTTCCGCACGTCCCCTCCAGCACCGGGGAGGTGAACACTTCCCCCACCGGAATATTGACGTCCGCCACGCAGTTTTCAAAGGCAGTCTCTTTTTCCCGGTCCTTTAAGTTCCATATTTTTATAGTGAGGTCTGTCTTGTTTGCGCCCTTTCCGGTAATATGCACCTTCTCCGCCGTGTCAAGGACGTCTATGATCTTCTGCTGGATCTCACGGTAGAGGACAGGATCCAAGGTATTGACTTTGACCGTTTCTGCGAAAATCGCCTCAAACTGTTCCCCGATAGCGGGGACCGGGTAGGCAATGATGGTGAAGCTGCGCTCCTCTCCGCGGATATACTGATTCAGCATCTGCGCGGCTGCGCGGCTCTCATAAACCGCGATCTGCCGCTGCTTTTCGCTGTATTTTGGAGCTTCTTTTTTGACCTCCGGGGAAAAGGGGGCTTCACCGAACACCTCGATCACTGCCGGCCCCCCATAGCCTGCCGCCATTTTTTTATTCTCTTCTAAATAATGCCTCTGCACCTCCAGGCAGCGCTCGGCATACGCTTTATCTAAATAAAGCGCGCGGTTCTCTTTCTGGTCATAGTCAAACTGCCGGTTAGGGGAAACGGAAGAGGCGCGCATGGAAACCTTTAGGTTCATGTTCTCAAAATTCCTTACCGCCGCCCGCACCATCCGCTCAAATCCGATCGGATACCGGATCTCCACCGTCTCTTTTTTGGCTAATTCTTTTCCGGTATTCACAAATCCCATGCGGTATCCTTCCGTATAGGTATCCGCCATGGCCTGTATCCGCTCCATCGGCATGGCATTTAAGAACGCTGCCGCCTTCCTCTCATTCTCGCCGATATAAGCCCCGTAGCGATAGAGATAGCGCAGATCTGACAGATCGCTTTCCATGACGATCTCTTTCTCGAAATCCTCCCTGGCGTCAAGCCTCCTCCTCAGAGCCTCCTCACAGAAAATCTCGCTGTAGTCATGGAAATACCAGTAAATGTCCTGCTGCACGTCTTTTTTCTCCGGCAGCTCCTCTCTTTCAAAGCAGTTATAGATTTCCACAAGCAGCTCCATGGCAATCGTCAGCTGCAGCAGATCGCCGCGAAATGCGCTCTCGATTTTGGAATGGCACTGCACTGCCGCAAGGGAGAGAAGCTGTCCAAATTCCTCCCCCAAGGTTTTCACCGCATATTCCGGATTCGTGTAACTCGTCTCATAGGCTCCCGGTAAGATCTCCTCATAGAGAGCCTCATTCTGCTTCTCGAGCGCCGCCAGTTCCGCTCCCGCCAGCTCCCCCGCCTCCGCTTTTTGATAAACGGAAGCCAAAAGGTTCAAAAATGCGGCCGTCTTTTGAAAATAGCCCGCAAACGGCTCTTTTAGCCCCGGCTCGGCCTCGATTTCCCGCATCCGCTCTCCGGCGAGCAGGAATCTCTCCCGCGCCTGTTCTTTTGACTCCTGATAAAATTCTTTATGATACATGAAACATCCTCCTCAGACTCCCGCTTCATTCCTCCGCGAAAACCCCTTTTTGCGCGTTCTTCTCAAGCAGGCTCTCCGCATAGTCCCAGAGTTTCTCCGAGCCTTCATGAGTCCTCGCGTTGCGGGCAAGCACCTGGGAGAGCCTGACCCCATGCTCCGCCCAGGATTTCCCACCGGAGGCATCGTTTTGCAGGATCGGCTGCACCTTGTCTAACATATTGACAAATTTCGCCTCCGGCGTTTCCATCGCTTCAAACTCTTCCCAGAGCTGCCGGTACTCCCTTGCCTGTGCCTCCGGCAGCAAGCCGAAGATGCGGTCCGCCGCCTTTGCCTCCCGCTCCCGCTTCGTCCGGTTCCCCTCCATGTCATAGGCATAAGTATCGCCCGCGTCTATCTCGATCACATCATGGAGCAGCGCCATCTTCACCGCCTTTAGAACATCAATCGCCTCATTGGAACAGCCGGAAAGGACAACTGCCATCAGCGCCAGGTGCCAGGAGTGTTCCGCGTCGGTTTCCTTTCTGCTGGCATCCCCAAGATACGTCTGCCTGCCTATGTTCTTTAGTTTATCCGATTCCATGATAAAGTTTATCTGTTTTTCAAAATCCGTCATAGCGGACTCCTTCCCCCGCGGATGCTGCCGCAGGAATCCTCTTCCCCATCTAAAGGAGAAAGCCGATCACATAAAGAGCGACCCAGATGCCCAGCGATAAGAAAGAGATTGCCGTCGCAAGGCAGGGAATGGTCTGAAAGGAATCTTCCTCCCTCAGGCTAAGCACCGCGAGCACAAAGGCGGCCGCGCTCAGCAGCATGGAGCATACGCCGGCGCTGCCTGCGTACAGCGTCCCATGCCCGCCGCTCTGAAAGGAGAGGAAAACCAAGATCAGAAAGGCCGCTATGGATGCCGCGGAGAGAACGAGGGCAAGTATCCCGCGTTTTGACTGCGTTTTACCGGTAAATTTATAACTGCTTCTACGTCCTTTTGTTCCCATGCTTTCTTCTCCCAGCCCATGCCGCCGCGGCATACAAAACATAGCCGATCATTCCTCCGAGGGTATTCAGCAGCAGATCGTCCACATCAAAGCTGCCCGCCTTGGAGATCAGCTGGATCAGTTCCACGAACAGGCTCAGTTCCAAACTGTACCAGGCTGTGAAGAAGATGCTGCGGCACTTTACATAAAAAATCGGAAGGAATATGCCAAACGGTATAAACGCCGCTACGTTTCCCCCCAGGTTCAGCAAAACCGCTTTCATCCCCAGCGTTTCGCGGCAGCGGATGAAACGGCTGATCTCTTTCAGGGGCACCAGGTTATACTGGTACTCCCTTTCATGAAACGTTCTCCCCATTTCCTCCGAAAAGAAGAGGAAATAGAACAATATCAGAAAATAACAGAAAAATAATATGCCTGCCACTGTGCGGCTCTTTTTTTTATTTGCATCCATACTGCTGATAGTATCTGTCGATCGCGGTTTTGATCTCATCGTTGATGACGATTTTCCCCCGGCATTCCCTGTTGCAGAGATGCGCTACCACTTCCTCCATCGTCACGATCGCGTTTGCCGGAAAACCGTACCGCCCGCGGATCTCATCGAGCGCGCTCTCCTCTCCGCCCTGACCCTTTTCCATGCGGTCTAGGGACACCATCAGGCCGACAATCTCCACGTCGCCCTGGCCCTTTACGATAGGATACGTCTCTTCGATGGATTTCCCGGAGGTGGTCACGTCCTCGATGATCACAACCCTGTCCCCGTCTTTGATCCTGCTGCCGAGCAAAATCCCGGCATCTCCATGATCTTTGGCTTCTTTTCTGTTGGAGCAGTAGCGGATCTCCCTGCCATATAATTCCGCATAGGCGATCACCGTTGCCACAGAGAGCGGAATGCCCTTGTAAGCCGGCCCGAACAGCACGTCAAACTTATCTCCGTAATTTTCATGGATGGCTCTGGCGTAATACTCTCCCAGCCGCATGAGCTGGCTGCCCGTCACATACGCCCCCGCGTTCATGAAAAAAGGGGACTTTCTGCCGCTTTTTAAGGTAAACTCCCCGAATTTTAAAACGTCACTCTCTACCATAAACTCGATAAATTCCTGCTTGTATGCTTCCATTCTATCTGAAACCTCCAATTTAAGCACCTCTTGTTCTTTTCATCCTATCATAAAAGCTACCATGATTCAATGTGTTTTTCCCTGGCGGTCCCGCCTCTCCAAGGACGATGCGCTATAACAGGGTCCTGACTATCTTGGGCTTGTAGGCGCTTTTTTCCAGGGCTTTTATGATCTGCTTCTTATGCTCCGTGCCAAAGCTCTCTAGTGTGATGCGCAGTTCCACCGCCGCGTTGCGGTTGGTGGTGACAAACTGGTTATGCTCCAATTTGATGACGTTTCCCTGTTCCGCCGCAATGACGGAAGCAATCTTGGAAAGCTCCCCCGGTTTATCCGGCAGCAGCACGGACACGGTGAAAATGCGGTCCCGGAAGATCAATCCCTGCTGCACCACGGAGGACATGGTGATCACGTCCATGTTTCCGCCGCTTAGAATGGCGACCACCCGCTTATCCGACACGTCCAGATGTTTCAGGGCAGCTACCGTCAGAAGCCCGGAGTTTTCCACGATCATTTTGTGATTCTCCACCATGTCAAGGAAGGCTACCACCAGCTCATTGTCTTCCACTGTGATAATGTCATCCAGGTTTTTCTGGATATAGGGGAAAATCCTGCTTCCCGGCGTTTTTACGGCAGTGCCGTCCGCGATGGTATTGACGCCCGGAAGTGTGACCACCTTTCCCGCGGCAAAGGATGCCTGCATGCTGTTTGCTCCCGCCGGCTCCACGCCGATGACTCTGATCTTGGGATTTAATAATTTGGCGAGGACAGACACTCCCGCCGCCAGTCCGCCGCCTCCGATAGGCACTAAAATATACTCTACCAGAGGCAGCTCCTTAAAGATTTCCATGGCTATGCTTCCCTGTCCTGTCGCCACCGCCAGGTCGTCAAACGGATGGATGAAGGTATAGCCGCGTTCTTCCGCCAATTCGTATGCCTTTTTGCATGCCTCGTCATAGACATCTCCGTACAGCACGACCTCCGCCCCGTAGTTCTTGGTGCGGTTTACTTTGATCAGGGGCGTGGTGGTGGGCATTACAATGACGGCCTTGCAGCCGTAGCACTCTGCCGCATAGGCAACCCCCTGGGCATGATTGCCCGCGGAGGCTGTGATCAATCCCTTTTCCCGCTCCTTATCGGTCAGCGTGCTGATCTTGTAATAGGCTCCGCGCACCTTATAAGCGCCTGTAAACTGCATGTTCTCCGGCTTCAGATATACTTTGTTCCCGGTCTGCCCGCTTAAATATCCGCTGTAGACCAGTTTGGTCTCCAAAGTCACCTCTTTCACTTTCTCACTTGCCTCTTCAAACTTATCCAATGTCAGCATCTGATTCCTCCATTCCTGCACTGGCCACTGTCACGGCAGACTACGCGGTCTCTTCCCGATCTCCTGCCTCAAACAGCGCGTTGACAAACTCGTCTGGGTCAAATTTCTGCAGATCTTCGATGGTTTCCCCCACGCCGATATACTTCACCGGAATGCCCAGTTCGGAATGGATCGCCACCGCAATCCCGCCCTTGGCTGTCCCGTCCATTTTTGTCAGGATAATGCCCGTGATTTCCGCCACATCCGAAAACTGCCTCGCCTGGGATAGGGCGTTCTGCCCGGTAGTGGCATCTAAGACCACCAATGTCTCCCGGTAAGCTTCGGGATATTCCTTCTCTAAGATCCGGTTGATCTTACGCAGCTCCTCCATCAGGTTTTTCTTATTGTGGAGCCGCCCCGCCGTGTCGCAGAGCAGCACATCCGCTTTCCGCGCCTTTGCCGCCGCCACGGCGTCATATACGACTGACGCGGGGTCGGCGCCCTCCTGGCCGCCGATCATCTCCGCATCCGCGCGCTTCGCCCATTCTGACAACTGGCTGCCCGCCGCCGCGCGGAACGTATCCGCCGCCGCTATGACTACTTTTTTCCCCTGATCCTTTAGCTTCCCAGCCAGCTTTCCGACAGAAGTGGTTTTTCCCACCCCGTTGACCCCGATGACCAATACCACCGATCTCTCATTTTCAAACCGGTACGCCGTCTCCTCTGTGCGCATCTGCTCCTTGATGCTGTTTATCAGCAGCTCTTTGCATTCTGCCGGATCTTTTATTTTATTTTCTTTCACTTTCTGCTTCAGATTCCCGATGATCGCTTCTGTGGCATTTACGCCGAGATCCCCCATGATGAGGATTTCCTCGATCTCTTCATAAAAATCCTCATCAATGCTGGAAAACCCGCTAAAAATAGAATCGATCCCGGAAACAATGTTGTCTCTGGTTTTGCTTAATCCCGAAACCAGACGGCTCCAAAAGCCTTTCTTTTCCTCGCTCATAACAATTCCCCTTTCCTGCGCCGCCCGGGCGTCCGATCGCTTGCGCCTGCTCCTATTTGTCTAACGCTTCCTGCACCAGGCTGACGGACACCAAGGTGGAAACGCCTTTCTCCTGCATGGTGATGCCGTACAGCCTGTCTGCCGCCGCCATCGTCCCCCGCCTGTGCGTGATGACGATGAACTGTGTATGTTTCGTCAATTTATGTAAATATTTTGCAAAGCGTCCCACATTTGAATCGTCCAGCGCCGCCTCAATCTCATCCAACAGGCAAAACGGAGACGGTTTGAGATTCTGGATGGCAAAGAGCAGCGCGATGGCTGTCAGCGCCTTCTCCCCGCCGGACATCTGCATCATATTCTGCAGTTTTTTCCCCGGCGGCTGGGCTATGATCCGGATCCCGCTCTCTAGGATGTCCTCATCCTCCACCAGTTCCAGAGTCCCCTTTCCGCCGCCGAACAGTTCCTTGAACGCTTGGTCAAATTCCCGCTGGATTTCCGCGAATTTTTCCAGGAACTGCCTGCGCATCCCCGTATCCAGCGATTCGATGATCCCGATCAATGTCTTTTCCGCTTCCACCAGATCGTCGCGCTGGCTCTTTAAAAATCCATAGCGTTCAGAAACCTCTTTGTAGCCTTCGATGGCATTGACATTGACCTCTCCCAATCCCCGGATCTCTTCTTTGATCTCCGCGACCCGTTTCTTTATGCCGGAAAGATCCTGATATTCCTCATTCCGCAGCTCCATGGCGGCATGGAAGGTCAGTTCATACTCTTCCCACATATAATTGTCCTGATATTCTTTTTCCTCTTCTAGCTTTTCCCGCTGGCTGTGCAGGCGGAAGACCTCTTTATCCAGCTCCGAAATCTGTCTGGAAAGCTCTTCCCGCTGCCGGAAGGATCCTTTGCAGATCACAGACATTTTTTCTTTGGATTCTAAGCTCTCTTTCAGCTCTCTCCCTAAATCCGCATGGCTGTCCTCGGAGGAGGCGATGGTTTTTCTGATCGCTTCCATCTCCTGGCGTTTCCTCTCCGCGTCCTTCTTTGTCTCCTCTGTCTGCCTTAACAGCTCCTCCCGCTCGTTTTCGCAGCGCTCCATCTCCTCCTGGATGCGGCGGATATTCTCCTGCACAAATTCCGCCCTCTGGATCAGCTGCGCTTCTTCCATCAAAATGCCGGAAACCGCCTGTTCCGCAGCCTCTTCCCGCGCCGCGTTCTTCTCAAGGCGCTCCTGGAACAGCCTGCTCTCTTCCTGGATCTCTGCCTCTCTCCTGTCCGCAGCCTCAATTTCTGACGCTGTGCTTTTTTTCTTTTCATCGATCTCATTCAGCTGCTGCTCTAACTCCCGCCTTTCCGCCCGCAGGGCCGCAAAGACGCTCTCGCTCTCATTCCGCTGTTCTATGGCGCGTTCCACATTGATCTTCGCCGTATTCTGCAAAATATACTGTTCCTGCAGCTTTGCCTTGTTTTCCTCGGCGTCCTCCGCCAGCAGGGACTGTGCCGTCCGTATTTCCTCTAAGCGGTTTCTTTCTTTCCGGATCTCCGCCTCTGATCCCGCCACGCTTTCCTCAAGCTCCTCGATCTCTCTCTTTCTCGCCAGCAGGCTGCTGCTGTTTCGGAAAGCGCCGCCTGTCATGGAGCCGCCGGGGCTTAGCGATTCGCCTTCCAGTGTCACGATATGGAGGGAGTACTGATATTTTTTTGCCAGAGCCGCAGCGGCATCGATGTGTTCCGCGACAACGATCCTGCCTAAGAGATAGGCCGCCACGCCCTCGTATCTGGGGTCTGTCCTGACCAGGGTATTGGCAAGCCCCACGACTCCCGGCTCTTTTAACGCCGCCGCCGCTTTAAAGTTTCCTCTTCCCCTGACGCTGGTGAGGGGAAGGAATGTGGCGCGTCCAAAGCGGTTTTCCTTTAAGTAGGCAATCATCTTCTTCGCGGTATCCTCATCTTCGGTGACAATATTCTGGATGCTGCCGCCTAAGGCTGTCTCAATGGCCGTCTCGTATTTTTTCTCCACCTGGATCAGATCGGAGACGACGCCGATCAGGCCTTTGCTGGAAGCTTTCTGCTCCATGACGCGGCGGATGCTGTTTCCGTAGCCGTCATAGCGTTCCGCGATGTTTTTCAGGGATTCCAGGCGGGACTGCTCTTTGTGGAATCTGGCAATATCCTGCTCTAGCTTGCGGCTGGCGTCCGACTCTTTGGCTCTCCACGCCCTGCCTTTCTCTTCCATTTTCAACGCCGCCTGCTTTAATTTTGAAATCTCATCGTTAACGGCATCTAACTTCTTCTGGAAGTCCTCCGCTGCCGTCTCCAGATCCTCCTCCTCGGATTTTCCGGCAAGGAGCCTCTGGGTCAGCTGCGCCTTGCGGATATTGACCTGCTCTAGCATGGTGTCGTAACGCTGCTGGCTCGCCTTGATGGAGGCTTTATGGTTTAAGAGTTCGATGATTTCGCTCTTCCCCCTCTCCAGCCCCTCGCTGCATCTGGCAATCTCTTCCTGCAGGGCTGCCAATTCCGCCTTTGCCTCTGCCTTTCTCTTTCCGATCTCCTCTAGCTGCCCTGCCGCTTCCGCTTTCTGCCCGTCATAGCTGTCCTTTTCCGCCGCGCGCTCCTCCCGCTCCCTGTCGATGGAAGAAAGGCGGCTGCGCAGATGCTCCCCCGTCGTTTCCGCCGCGCGTATCTGCTCGTTTAAGACATCCCTCTCCCCTTCTAATTTTCCCTTTAAGACAGCGGACTGGCTGAGGCGGTCCCTGAGCGAAGCGATCCGCTCCTCCATCTGCTCCATATCCTGTTCCATCTGTTCGTATTCCGCTTTTACATGCGCGTAGGAAGCGTCCGCCTCTCTCAGCTGCCCCTCCGCGATCTGGCATTTTTCCCCCACTTGCCCAAGCTGTTCCTCAATCCGCGCTGTTTCCATGAGGAACATATTGACGTCGCAGGTTTTCAGTTCTTCTTTTTTCTTTAGATAGATGCGCGCCTTCTCCGCCTGTCTTTCCAAAGGACCTGTCTGCCGCTCTAATTCTGCCAGGATATCGTTGACCCGTACCAGGTTCTCCCTCTCGCTTTCTAACTTTTTGTGCGCCGCCGCTTTCCGCTTTTTATATTTGACAATGCCCGCCGCCTCATCAAAAAGCTCCCGGCGCTCCTCCGGCTTTCCGCTTAAGATCCGCTCGATCTGCCCCTGCCCTATGATGGAATACCCCTCTTTTCCAATGCCGGTATCATAGAATAATTCCGTCACATCTTTCAGGCGGCAGGAACGTCCATTGATGAGGTATTCGCTCTCCCCGGAGCGATATACGCGCCTTGCCACGGTCACTTCCTCGTAGGCTACCGCCAGCTGGTGGTCTGAGTTGTCCATGGTGATCGCCACGCTGGCATAGCTTAAGGGCTTCCGGTTTTCCGTCCCCGCAAAGATGACATCCTGCATACTGGCTCCCCGCAGCTGCTTCGCGCTCTGCTCGCCAAGCACCCAGCGCACGGCGTCCGCGACATTGCTTTTCCCGCTCCCGTTAGGCCCTACGATGCCGGTGATGCCGTTATGGAACTCAAATATGATCTTATTCGCAAAGGACTTAAAGCCCTGCACTTCAATGCTCTTTAAATACATACGATCCTCTCTTCATCACAGCTCTGGCTTTAAGAGCAGCAGAGCCTGATAAGCCGCTTCCTGTTCCGCCGCTTTTTTGGTATGGCCCTCTCCCGTTCCGAGGACCCTCTCCCCCATCCTCGCTTCCACCTGAAATCGCTTATCGTGGTCCGGCCCTTCCTCCGACAATAAGACATAGTGCAGGGATTCCCCGTAATTTCCCTGGATCACCTCCTGCAAAATGGTCTTGCTGTCGTAAAACAGCTTTTTATGCTCGATGTCTGTCAGGATAAACCTGTGGACAAAAGCCTTTGCATGCTCAAATCCGCCGTCGAGGTAAATGGCTCCGATGACTGCCTCTAAGGCATCCGAGAGAATGGATTTCCTCTCCCTGCCCCCCGTTAAGTTTTCTCCCTTTCCTAACAGCAGGTAATCTCCCAGTGCGATTTCCTTCGTGCAGAGGGCTAACGTAGGCTCGCAGACGATGCTCGCCCGCAGTTTTGTCAGATCCCCCTCAGAAAGCCCGGGGTAATTCCGGTACAGAAACTCGCTGGATATGATCTCAAGGACTGCGTCCCCCAAAAACTCCAGCCGCTCATTGTCCGACAGTTTCTTCATATGTTTTTCGTTGGCATAAGAGCTGTGGGTCAGAGCCTGACGAAGCAGCCCCTCCTTCCTGAAGCCGTATCCGATCTTTTCCTGCAATTCTTTTATATTCATCCTTCCTCTCATTCTGCCGCCGTCCGCGGCTTTCCCAGAGGCTTTTTCCTGTTTTGCCATGCGCGGCGCATCTGTCTGCCAAAACAGGAAAAAACCCTTGATACCTTCTTTTTTAGAAAGCATGGCACAGGAACGCAGAGCATTTTCCCATACCATGAATGAAAAGCCCTTGCAATAAACAAGGGCCTGCACGCAATACCACGCAACGGTTTCTGATCAGTTCAACGCGTTTCTGATCAGTTCAATGCGTTTTTGATCTTTTCTACCGCATCCGAAACAGTAGTGATGTCCTCTGCTTCTTCGTTCGCGATCTCAATGTCAAATTCCTCTTCAATCCCCATGATGATCTGGAAAATGTCCAGAGAGTCCGCTCCAAGATCGTCCACGAAGGTCGTGTCCATTCCGATCTCTTCCTCATCCACATTCAATACTTCTGCAATGATTTTTTTCAGTTTTTCAAATTCCATACCTACTTCCTTTCCTGTTCCTCTGAACATAGAATGTTTTTCTTGATTTTTCCATTGATGTCCTGTTCTTTAAATTTCACACATTGATAAATAGAGTTGGCAACCTCTGTTGCGCCGGCGCTGCCGTGGGTCTTTACCACCAGGCCGTTTAAGCCTAACAGGGGCGCTCCGCCGTACTGGGCGGCATCAAATGCTTTTAAGGTAGTCTTTAATGCCGGACGGGCCAAGGCCGCGCCGATCTTGCTCCTTAGGGTACTCATCATGCCTGTTTTGATCACGCTTATCAGCGTAGCGCTCAGCCCCTCGTACAGCTTTAAAATCACATTTCCCACAAACGCCTCGCACACGATCACGTCCGCCGCGCCATGAGGGATCTCTCTCGCCTCAATGCTTCCTGTAAAGTGAATGTCCCGGCATTCCTTCAGCAGCGGAAACGTTTCTTTTACCAGCGCGTTTCCTTTCTCTTCCTCCGCTCCGATGTTGACAATGGCTACCCGCGGATTTTTGACCCCAAGCACATGCTCCATGTAGATGGAACCCATTTTCGCGAACTGCACCAGATGGGAGGGGCGCGCGTCCACATTGGCCCCGCAGTCGATCAGCAGCGACACGCCTTTCTCCGTCGGCAGCAGCGGCGCAAGGGGCGGACGCTCGATTCCCCTGATCCTGCCTGCGATCAGCTGTCCGCCTACTAATATGGCGCCCGTGTTCCCCGCTGAGACAAAGGCATCCGCCTCTTTTTGCTTCACCATATCCATGCCTATCACGATGGATGACTGCTTTTTCCTGCGGATAGCGTTCACCGGCGGCTCCGCCGTCCCGATCACCTCATCGGCATGGACGATCTCAATCTGTCCCGGAGGATAGGCATATTTTTTCAGCTCTTCCTGAAGGACGTCTTTCTGGCCTACCAAAAAAACCTTGATGTCTCTCCTCTCCGACACTGCCTCCACCGCGCCTTTTACCATCTGATCCGGCGCGTTGTCCCCGCCCATCGCGTCCAAGGCGACCTTGGTCATCCCAAACGACTCATTCTGCTGCATAATCCCTCTCCATTCCCATGATTTTCGGAAAACCCTGCACGTCTATAACAAAATATACTATAAGTCATTCTATAAATCAACAGCAAAATCAATGATAGGAATCCCTGTTCCGTTCCTCTTCCGCACGCACATCTTCCTCCGACATATATTTGCGGAAGACTTTCTCTATGATCAGATTGACAAAAAGCAGGAATGCCGCCGGAACAATGATAAGGATCACCGGAAACAGGTAGACTGACAGGCATACCGCGCCGAGGGCCACTGTCATGATAATGGTTCTTGGCAGGTTCGCGATGGCAATGTACGCCGTATTTTTGAATATCTGTTTCACCGTATTCTCAAAACGTGCCATATAGGGGAAGATATAGATCGCCCAGGCTGCTTCAAATACCATAAAGATCACGAAAACGATGTAAAGGGAGCCTATCCCCCTGCCCTCTTTGGCATACTGGTACATAATGTAAGCATCAAGCCCCAGCGCCGCCGCTACCAGGGACAAGATCAGGGTCACTGCCGACGCCTGCTTAAAATTGCCGCGGAACGCGTGCATGAACTCTGTCCAGACATAGCTCCGGTTGTGGATGATCACCTTATTGACCGCGTAATACACGGCTGTGGCCGCCACGCCGGAAGGAGCCGCCGCCACGCACGCGATCAGCCAGAAGGCCAGAGAGGATGTCGTATATGCCACATAAGATGCGGCAAATAAAGGGATGCTGCAGATGAGCCAGAGGAGACTCAATCCAAAGCAGTCCACAATCTTATTGATCACCTGAAAAAACTTGTTGTCTAAATTAAAAAACTGGCCCATCCCACTTCTCCTTCCTCTTCCTCTCATTTTCCGTTTTCTTATCATACCACAAATGATTTTCCCCTACAACACAAAAAACGTCCGGAATGATATCTCTATCCTCCAGACGTTTTCTTCGTCCCAGCGATCAGTCCTGAGCAATGATTTCTTTTTTGTTGTAAGAGCCGCAGCTTTTGCACACTCTATGAGGCATCATTAACTCTCCGCATTTGCTGCATTTCACCAATGTCGGAGCCGTCATTTTCCAGTTCGCTCTCCTTCTATCTCTTCTTCCCTTGGAAGATTTATTTTTGGGACAGATTGACATTTACCTACACCTCCTTAAATTTGTTAAAGATATCCTGGATTGCCGCCATTCTTGGATCAAGCTCTGTTCTCTGGCATCCGCAGCTGCCCTCGTTGAGGTCCCTGCCGCAGACTCTGCAGATTCCCCTGCAATCTTCCCCGCACAGAACTTTCATCGGCCAGTTCACCAAAATCTCTCCATAGACAAGCTTATCTATATCCAGATGCGATCCGATCAGGCAGCCGGAAGCCTCCATTTCCTCATCATGAGCGACAGCGTTTTCCAATCTGAGCTCTTTGTCAATGGAGAAACGGATGTCTGTCGGAACCTCCTTCAGACAGCGGCTGCACGGGATAGACACGGTCAGATCCACATCTCCCTGGATCAGCAGGCGCTTATTTCCGCGGTTTGCCATCTTAAGCGCGACCGGCGCCGCCTTGATAACAGGAAACTCGCCCAGCCTTGATACAAAAGACTCTAATCCGATCTGAACTTTTCTGGTTACTTCCTTGTCCTCACAAGATAAGACGTCTGAAATATCTGCAGCCACGATCCTCTCCCTCATCTTTTACAGGATACGCCTCATGAATAAGGCTTTTCACACTTAATCAATTATACATAGGGGAACTGGCTTTGTCAACCATTTTTTCCGGCTTTGATCGCGCCA